>NZ_QKLE01000039.1:0-22721 GCF_003224275.1 Curtobacterium sp. MCSS17_011
CGGATCGCGGCGGCCTCCGTCGCACGCACGAGCTCGAGCGCGAGGTTGCGGTCGGGCTGGAGGAACAGGGAGCCGGTCTCAGTCGTGGGAGTCACGACCCGAGCCTACCGACCGGCGGCGGACCGGCGGTCCGGACACCGGGCCCGTGCACGCATGTGCATGCCGGACGTGAGCCGACCGCGTAACCCGGACCGCGCCTCCAGAGCTTCTGACTACGATCGGCGGGGACATCACCGAAGTCGAAGGAGATCCACGTGCCCATCGCAACGCCGGAACAGTACGCCGAGATGATCGAACGCGCGAAGGCGGGCAAGTTCGCGTACCCCGCGGTCAACGTCTCCTCCTCGCAGACCATCAACGCGGTCCTCCAGGGCCTGCAGGAAGCCGGTTCCGACGGCATCCTCCAGGTCACGACGGGCGGTGCCGACTACTTCGCCGGCCACACCATCAAGAACCGCGCAGCTGGTGCCCTCGCGATGGCGAAGTTCGCCCACGAGGTCGCCAAGAACTACGACATCACGGTCGCGCTGCACACCGACCACTGCCCGAAGGACGCCCTCGACGGCTTCGTCCTGCCGCTCATCGCGGCGAGCGAGGAAGAGGTCCGGCAGGGTCGCAACCCGATCTTCCAGTCGCACATGTGGGACGGTTCGGCCGTGCCGCTCGACGAGAACATCGAGATCGCGAAGACCATGATCGAGAAGACGCGGAACATCAACGCGATCCTCGAGGTCGAGATCGGCGTGGTCGGCGGCGAAGAGGACGGCGTGCAGCACGAGGGCACGAACGACGCGCTGTACACCACCCCGAACGACGTCGAGAAGGTCGTCGACGCGCTCGGCCTGGGCGACAAGGGCCGCTGGATCGCGGCGCTCACCTTCGGCAACGTGCACGGCGTCTACAAGCCGGGCAACGTGAAGCTCCGCCCCGAGCTCCTCGGCGAGATCCAGGCGTCCGTCGCGGCGAAGCACGGCACCGGCGAGAACCCCCTCGACCTCGTCTTCCACGGCGGTTCCGGTTCGACCGACGACGAGATCCACGAGGCCGTCCGCAACGGCGTCATCAAGATGAACATCGACACGGACACGCAGTACGCGTTCACCCGATCGATCGCGGACTCGATGTTCCGCAACTACGAGGGCGTCCTGAAGATCGACGGCGAGGTCGGCAACAAGAAGCAGTACGACCCCCGCGCCTGGGGCAAGGTCGCCGAGACCGCCATGGCGGCTCGCGTGGTCGAGGCCGCGAAGGTCCTCGGCTCGGCCGGTCACGCCAAGGGCTGAGCAGGTCCGTCCGGTCGGGTCCACCGGCCTGGAGGAGCGGGGTGCGTCCGACGGACGCGCCCCGTTCTGCGTCGGGTCGCCTCCACCGCGTGCCACGATGGGCGGGTGACCGTCGACGCCATCGCCTCCGAGTTCGCCCAGTTCGTCACCGAGTCGCCCACCGCGTTCCACGCGGCAGCGGCGACCCGTGACCGTCTCGTCGCAGCCGGGTTCGCCGAGCTGTCCGAGCTCGACGCCTGGCCGACCGAACCCGGCGCGTACGTGGTCGTCCGCGACGGCGCCGTCATCGCGTGGCGGCTGCCCGACGGCGCCGCTCCGACGACGCCGTTCCGGATCCTCGGCGCCCACACCGACTCCCCCGGCTTCCGCGTGAAGCCGAACCCCGGCGTCCGCACCGGCGGATGGGAGCAGCTCAACGTGGAGGTCTACGGCGGCGCGCTCCTGTCGACCTGGTTCGACCGTGACCTGCGGATCGCCGGCCGGGTCGTCGACGCCGACGGCTCCGTCCGGCTCGTCAGCACCGACGCCGTCGCCCGCATCCCGAACCTCGCCATCCACCTGGACCGCGGGGTCAACGACGGCAAGGAGATCGACCGTCAGCGCCACACCCTGCCGATCGTCGGGGTCGACGGCGATGCCGGTGGGACCTCCGTCGTGGAATGGCTGCTCGCCCGGCTCGGCGAGGGTGCGGTGTCGTGGGACCTGTTCCTCGCCGACACCCAGACGCCGGCCCGGATCGGCATCGAGCGGGAGTTCCTGGCGTCTGGCCGGATGGACAACCTGACGAGCGTGCACGCCGGGCTCCGGGGCATCGTCGACGCCCCGACCGACGGTGACCACATCCCGGTGTTCGCGGCGTTCGACCACGAGGAGATCGGGTCGTCGACGCCGTCCGGTGCCGGTGGTCCGTTCCTCGAGGACGTCCTGAGCCGTGTGCAGGAAGGACTCGGCGCCACCCGCTCCGAAGCAGCCCGGGCGTTCCGTGCGTCGTGGCTGCTGTCGAGCGACGCCGGGCACCTGGTGCACCCGAACCAGCCGGAAAAGCACGACCCGACGAACCGTCCGCGCCCCGGGGCCGGACCGCTGCTGAAGATCAGCGCGAACCAGCGCTACATGACCGAGGCGAAGGGCGAGGCCGTCTGGGCAGCCGCGTGCGAGACCGCCGGTGTGCCGTGGCAGCCGTTCGTCAACGTGAACACGATCCCCGGCGGCTCGACCATCGGCCCGATCGCGGCGACCCGGCTCGGGATCCCGACGATCGACATCGGCGTCGGGCTGCTGTCGATGCACTCGATCCGGGAGCTCGTGCACGTCGACGACCTGGCCGCCCTGCACGGCGCGGTCGCGGCGTTCCTGGCCGGCTGACCTCCGGCCGGCGTCCGCGGGCCGGGGTGGTCGCGACTCCCCGCGCTCTTGCCGCCGAATGGTGACGGAACTGTCGGTCGCGCCGACGCCGGACGACACATGCTGACCGGTCGACGGCAGCCCCAGCGCCTGCGGTGGAGTGGTCACGACTCCCCGCGCGCGCAGGGCCGAGCGGTCACGAACTGTCGCTTGCGCCGGTGCCCAACGACACTTTGTGACCGCTCGACGGCGGGGCCGCGGGGTGTTGCGACCACTCGGCGACGGCCGCCGCGCGCCAGCGGGACTGGCGACGAACGCAGGAAAGGCACCGGCACCGCGGCTGGCCGACGCACGAGCCGCCGAGAGGTCACGACTCCCCGTGCGCGCAGGGCCGAGTGGTCGCGAAGTGTCGATTGCGCCGCTGCCGGACGACACTTCGTGACCACTCGACGGCGGGGCCGCGGGGTGTTGCGACCACTCGGCGCGCGGAGGCCGGCGCCGCGAGCAGCCCCGGCGGTCAGGCAGTCAGGCAGTCAGGCGGTCAGGCGGTCAGGCGGTCAGGCGCCGGACTGTCGCAGCATGAAGTCGACGAAGGCCTGGTCCTGCATGACCACGACGACGAACGCGATCGTGCTGATCGCCGTTGCGACGACCGCGCCGACCAGCGGCACCCAGAACGTGCGCTTGCGTGCGCGGAGCCGACGGATGGACCACCAGGCGACCAGGGCGAACACGAGGACGTTGGTGATCGCTGCGATGGCGGCCGCCGTGCTCAGGGCGCTCGGGTCGTTGAGCGCCGTGTACTGGGTCTCGAGGGTTCGCCGCACCGTGGAGGCGACCTGGCCCACGGAAAGGGACTGCACCACGGATACGAGCCCGAAAGCGAGGAGCCCGACGGTGAGCACGAAGTCGGCGGGTGTGCGGCCGAACCGGCTGCGGGCCATCGACCGCTGCGCCCCAGCAGGGACCGCACCGGAGCGACCATCCGTACCGGTGCGGTCGCCGTGGACGCCGTCGCTCGGAGCAGCGCCGCGCACGCCGGTGGCGGTGGCCTGGTCCTGCCGCTCCCGTGCCTGCCGTTCCCGCTCCTGGCGTTCCTGCTCGACGAGGACCGGGTTCACCCAGCCCTCCGGCGCGTACTCGCCGTACCCGGGGGCGGGACGGCCCTGGGGCCGACCGTTCGCGGGACCGGCGGCCGACGTCGCGGACGCACCCCGGGCCTCCTGGCCGCTCCCAGCGCCGGCGTCGCCGTGGTTCGCCGGGTCGCGACGCGGGACCGAGGACCAGCCGTCCGAGCGGCTCATGCCCGACGCCCGCCGAGCGCGCGCGTCGGGTTGCCCGACGCGTCGGTGCGGAGCTCCTTGGGGAGCGAGAACATCAGGTCCTCGTGTGCGGTGACGACCTCTTCGACGGCGGCGTAGCCGGCGTCGGCGAGCTGTTCGAGCACCTCGGCCACGAGTTCTTCCGGCACGGACGCACCGCTCGTCACGCCGACCGTCCCGACACCGTCGAGCCACTCCTGCTGGATCTCTTCCGCGTAGTCGACGCGGTGGGCGGCGCGGGCACCGTGCTCGAGCGCGACCTCGACCAGGCGGACGCTGTTCGACGAGTTCGCCGAGCCGACCACGATCACCAGGTCGGCACCGGGCGCGACCTTCTTGATCGCGACCTGGCGGTTCTGGGTGGCGTAGCAGATGTCGTCGGACGGGGGGTCCTGGATGGCCGGGAACTTCTCGCGCAGCAGCCGCACGGTCTCCATCGTCTCGTCGACGCTGAGCGTGGTCTGCGACAGCCAGACGAGGTTGTCCGGGTCAGGTACCGACAGCGCGGCGACGTCGTCGGGGCCGTTCACCAGGATCGTGCGGTCCGGGGCGTGCCCCATCGTGCCCTCGACCTCTTCGTGGCCGGCGTGCCCGATCAGGATGATGGTGCGCTCGGCCTTGGCGAACCGGGTGGCTTCGCGGTGGACCTTGGTGACCAGGGGGCAGGTGGCGTCGATGGCGTGCAGGTCACGCTCGGCGGCACCCGCGACGACGGCCGGGGACACACCGTGCGCGCTGAAGACGACGTGCGAACCCCGGGGGACCTCGGCCACGTCGTCGACGAAGACGGCACCGCGCTGCTCGAGCGTCGACACCACGTGCACGTTGTGGACGATCTGCTTGCGGACGTAGACGGGCTCGCCGTACTGCTCCAACGCCTTCTCGACCGCGACGACGGCGCGGTCGACTCCGGCGCAGTAACCACGAGGGGCCGCGAGCAGCACCTTCTTGGGGCCGGTGACCGGTTCGTCACGCAGTCGACCCCGTGCCGCGTGCACACGCGGTGGGGCGAGCGGGACCGTGTGGCCGTTGGTGATCGTCACGTCCCCGATGATAGGTGAGCAGCACGCACGCGACCTGGGCGCGCAGGGTGCCTGTGGAGAACACGACGTCCGTCCCCTGTCACCGGTCTCGGGCACGATGGACGTCCCAGCAGGACGAGGAGCGACATGGCGATCGAACAGGGCCCGCCGACGGCCGACAACCCGTGGCCGGTGGCGCTCCTCGGCGCGAAGCTCCGCGACTGGATCGACCGCCTCGGCACCGCCTGGGTCGAGGGCGAGATCACGCAGTGGAACGTCGCCGGCGGCAACGTGTACGGCAAGCTCAAGGACGTCGAGGTCGACGCCACCGTGTCGTTCTCCATCTGGTCGAGCGTGCGCTCCCGGGTGCCGGCGGACATCAAGCAGGGCGACCGGGTCGTCGCCGCGCTCAAGCCGAACTACTGGGTCAAGGGCGGCTCGCTGACCATGCAGGTCGTCGAGATGAAGCACGTCGGGCTCGGTGACCTGCTCGAACGGCTCGAGCGCCTCCGTCGCACCCTGACCGAGGAAGGGCTGTTCGACCCGTCCCGCAAGCAGCGCCTGCCGTTCCTGCCCCACCGCATCGGGCTCATCACCGGTAAGGACTCCGACGCCGAGAAGGACGTCAAGCGGAACGCGCAGCTGCGGTGGCCCCAGGTCGAGTTCCGCACCGTGCACACCGCCGTACAGGGCGAACGGACCGTGGCCGAGGTCACAGCGGCGATCCTCGAGCTCGACGCGGACCCCGAGGTCGACGTCATCATCATCGCCCGCGGCGGCGGTGACTTCCAGAACCTGCTCGGCTTCAGCGACGAAGGACTCGTCCGTGCGGCAGCCGCGGCGTCGACCCCGATCGTCTCGGCGATCGGCCACGAGGCCGACCGGCCCCTGCTCGACGAGGTCGCCGACCTGCGCGCCTCGACCCCGACCGACGCCGCCAAGCGGGTCGTGCCCGACGTCGCCGAGGAACTCGCCAACGTGCGGGCAGCCCGCGCTCGGCTCGGACTCCGGCTCTCACACACCCTGTCTGTCGAGGCCGACCGGCTCGCGGCGCTGCGGTCACGGCCGGCCCTGGCGTCGACCGCGTGGCTCGTCGACACCAGGGCGGAAGAGGTCGCACGCGACCTGTCCCGTGCCCGTGAGCTGCTCGACCGCCGGCTCGAGCGCGGGCACTCCGAGGTCGGGCACCTGACCGCACGGCTCCGGGCGCTCTCGCCGCGCGACACCCTGCGCCGCGGGTACGCCATCGTGCAGCGGGCCGACGGTGGAGTCGTCCGGGGCGCCGACGACCTGTCCGGAGCGACGCCGGTGCACGTCACGCTCGGTGCCGGCACGGCCACGGGCACGCTCGAACCAGACGGCCCCGGCCCGGACGGCTCCTGACCACCACGGGTGTTCTCCACAGCCGGGGTCCGGGGGACGGATCGTCGGTGGACGCTCGGTAGGATCGACCCGTGCCATCCCAGCAGGAACCCGAGCAGACCGACGTCCAGTCGCTGAGCTACGAAGCGGCCCGTGACGAACTCGTGCGCGTCGTGAGCGAGCTCGAACAGGGCTCCGCGACCCTCGAGCGTTCGCTGGCGCTGTGGGAGCGGGGCGAAGCCCTCGCGGCCCGGTGCGAAGAGTGGCTCGTCGGCGCCCGTGCGCGGCTCGACGCGGCCCGTGCCGCCAGCGATGCCCAGGACGGCTCCGGGCGATGACCGACCCCAACGGCCGCCCGATCGTCGCCGAGCTCGGTCGCCCCGAGACGGCAGAGGAGACGTGGGCCCGCAAGGACGCCGCCCGGACCGCCCGCCGGCAGCACCAGACCGCGTTCAACCTGGTCATCGCGCTCATCGCCTCGCTCGGCATCGTGCTGTTCCTGGTGGCGGTCGTCGTCCGGCCCGACACCACGGTGGACCGCACCGTCGACTACCAGCAGATCGCGGCGAAGGCGAACGTCGACGACGTCACCCTGGTGGCACCGCCGCTGCCCGACGGCTACAGCGCCAACCGCGCGGACTTCGCCAGCAAGACCACCGACGGCGTGGACGTCTGGACCGTCGGCTTCGTGACGCCGGACAAGCAGTACCTCGGTCTGCAGCAGGGCATCGACGCCAACGCCTCGTGGGTGTCGAACCAGCTCGACCAGCGCCCGTCCACCGGTGACCGCACCATCGGCGACACGGAGTGGACCGTCTACGACCGCCGCGCCGAGGGCACCGATGCCGGCAACCACGCGTACTCGCTCGTCTCGACGTTCGGCAAGAACACGATCGTGCTCTCCGGCACCGCTGACGACAAGGCGTTCCGGACCGTCGCGACCGCCGTCTCCCGAGAACTGACCGAGTAGACGACGACGGGCAGCGTCCCGCCAGTCACCACCCCGTCCCACCCGAACCGAGGAGCCCCATGCCCGACCGCGCCGCCTCCACCCCGTCCGACGCCCTGCGCCTGCTCGTCGACGGCAACGCCCGCTTCGCCGCCGACAAGCGCCGGATGGGCCGCGTGGACCCGGACCGCCGCACCGAGCTCGAAGGATCGCAGTCGCCGTTCGCGACCGTCCTCGGCTGCTCGGACTCGCGGGTGCCGTTCGAGCACGTCTTCGACGCCGGCATCGGTGACCTGTTCGCCATCCGCAACGCGGGTCAGATCGTCGACGACGTCGTGCTCGGCTCGATCGAGTTCGCGGTCGTCGCCCTGGGCACGCCCCTGGTCGTCGTACTCCGGCACACGCGGTGCGGTGCCGTCGCGGCCGCGCGCTCGGGCGAGCCCGTCCCCGCCCCGCACCTGCAGGCCCTCGTGGACGCCATCGCCCCGAGCGTCGAGAAGGTCCGTCTCACCGACGCCGAACTCCCGCAGGAAGCCGTCGGCGCCGCGCACCTCGAAGCCACCCTCCGCCAGGTGATCGAGCGCTCCGGCGCGGTCTCCGACGCCGTGGCCGAGGGTAGATTGGCCGTCGTCGGGGCGACCTACGACCTCGCCACCGGAGAGGTCACCATCGACACCGTCGTCGGCCAGGTCTGACCGACCCGACCACGACCGACCCCGACGACCGACACTGACGACGACCCCGACGACGATCGCCCCGGCGACCCCGGGGCGCAGGCACGGGCCGGCGCGACCGCGACCGGCGAGCACCCAGGAAGGACCACGACGACGTGACCGACACCACCCCGACCGAGTTCCGCATCGAGCACGACACCATGGGCGAGGTACGGGTGCCGAAGTCGGCGCTCTACCGTGCCCAGACCCAGCGTGCTGTCGAGAACTTCCCCATCTCGGGCACCGGGCTCGAGCCGGCGCAGATCGTTGCGCTCGCTCGGATCAAGCGTGCGGCGGCCATCGTGAACGGTGAACTCGGCATCGTCGAGTCTGCCGTCGCCGACGCCATCGCCGGCGCGGCCGACCTGATCATCGGCGGACAGCACCACGACCAGTTCCCGGTCGACGTGTACCAGACCGGCAGCGGCACGTCGTCGAACATGAACATGAACGAGGTGCTCGCGACACTGGCGTCCGACATCGCGGGTTCGGCGGTGCACCCGAACGACCACGTCAATGCCTCGCAGTCGTCGAACGACGTCTTCCCCACCTCCGTGCACGTCGCCGTGACCGAGGCGCTCCTCCGCACCCTCGTGCCCGCCCTCGAGCACCTCGCCGAGTCGCTCGAGGCGAAGTCGACCCTGTGGGCCGACGCCGTGAAGTCCGGCCGGACGCACCTGATGGACGCCACCCCCGTCACCCTCGGGCAGGAGTTCGGCGGCTACGCTCGGCAGATCCGCCTGGGCATCGAGCGCGTGCAGGCCACCCTCCCCCGCGTCGCCGAGGTCCCGCTCGGCGGCACCGCGGTGGGCACCGGCATCAACACCCCCACGGGCTTCCCGCAGCGGGTCATCGCCCAGCTCGCGAGCGACACCGACCTGCCGATCACCGAGGCCGTCGACCACTTCGAGGCACAGGGCGCGCGTGATGCCCTGGTCGAGGCGTCCGGTGCGCTCAAGGTGCTCGCCGTCAGCCTGACGAAGATCAACAACGACCTGCGCTGGATGGGCTCGGGTCCGAACACCGGCCTGGGCGAGCTGCACATCCCCGACCTGCAGCCCGGCTCCTCGATCATGCCCGGCAAGGTGAACCCGGTGATCCCCGAGGCCACCCTGATGGTCGGTGCCCGGGTCATCGGCAACGACGCCACCATCGCCTGGGCCGGGGCTTCGGGTGCGTTCGAGCTCAACGTCGCCATCCCGGTGATGGGCACGGCGCTGCTCGAGTCGATCCGCCTGCTGGCGAACAGCTCGCGGGTGCTCGCCGACAAGACCATCGACGGGCTGCAGGCGAACCTCGAGCGCGCCCGAGCGTTCGCTGAGTCCTCACCGTCGATCGTCACCCCGCTCAACCGGGTCATCGGCTACGAGGCGGCGGCGAAGGTCGCGAAGTACGCCGTCGCCGAGGGGCTCACCGTGCGCGAAGCCGTCGTGGCCCTCGGCCACGTCGAGCGCGGCGAGGTCACCGAGGCGCAGCTCGACGAGGCACTCGACGTCCTCAGCATGACCCACCCGAACTAGCGGGGAGCGCTCGTCGCGCCACCACGGACGGGAGGCGCGGTGCGGGTCCGACCCGCACCGCGCCTCCCGTCCGACCAGCGGCTACACCAGGTCCGGCGAGTCCAGCAGGTCCGTCACCAGGGCGGCGATCGCGGAGCGCTCGGAACGCGTCAGCGTGACGTGCGCGAAGAGCGGGTGCCCCTTGAGCCGCTCGATGACCGACGCGATGCCGTCGTGCCGACCGACCCGCAGGTTGTCGCGCTGCGCGACGTCGTGGGTGAGCACGACCCGCGAGTTCTGGCCGATGCGCGAGAGCATCGTGAGCAGCACGTTCCGTTCGAGCGACTGTGCCTCGTCGACGATCACGAAGGCGTCGTGCAGGGAGCGGCCGCGGATGTGCGTGAGGGGCAGGACCTCGATCAGGCCCCGCTCGATGACCTCGTCGAGGACGTTGTCCGAGACCACCGAGCCGAGGCTGTCGTAGACGGCCTGCGCCCACGGGTTCATCTTCTCGCCGGCGTCACCGGGCAGGAAGCCGAGGTCCTGCCCGCCCACGGCGTACAGCGGCCGGAACACCATGATCTTCTTGTGCTGCTGCCGTTCGAGCACCGCCTCGAGTCCGGCGCACAGGGCGAGCGCCGACTTGCCGGTGCCGGCACTGCCTCCGAGCGAGACGATGCCGATCTCGGAGTCGAGCAGGGCGTCGATCGCGAGCCGCTGCTCGGCCGAGCGCCCCCGGAGTCCGAAGACCTCGCGGTCGCCGCGCACCAGGGCGACGGCTCCGGCGACGTGCACACGGCCGAGGGCGGATCCGCGCTCGGAGTGGATGACGACCCCGGTGTTCACCGGGACGCCGTCGAGCTTCGAGGACCGGATCTCCTCTTTCTCGTACAGGTCGGACATCTGCTCGCCGGAGACCTGCAGGTCGGCGATGCCGGTGTAGCCCGAGTCGACCGCGAGTTCAGCGCGGTACTCCTCGGCCGCCATGCCGATCGATGACGCCTTGACCCGGAGCGGCAGGTCCTTCGACACGACGACGACGTCGAGCCCGTCGTTCTTGAGGTTCGACGCGACGGCGAGGATGCGGGAGTCGTTGTCCCCGAGCTGCAGGCCCGACGGCAGGACGGACTGGTTGGAGTGGTTCAGTTCGACGCGGAACGAGCCGCCGTCGCCGATCGCGATCGGGAAGTCCAGCCGCTCGTGTTCGATGCGCAGTTCGTCGAGCAGCCGGAGGGCTTGGCGGGCGAAGTACCCGATCTCCGGGTCGTTGCGCTTCGACTCGAGTTCGCTGACGACCACCACGGGCAGGACCACGGCGTGCTCGGCGAAGCGGAACAAGGCCCGCGGGTCGCTGAGGAGCACCGATGTGTCGAGCACGTACGTGCGCTGGGCGACCGATGTGGACGAGTCCGCGGTGTGCTGCTGCTGTGTACCGCGAGAGACGTTCTGAGAGGTCACGACCACTCCATCCCCGGGCCGCGACGGGCCCGGTCCTGTCCTCGAACGCGGCCACGGAGCGGGTCCCGAAGCACCGACTGTGGCCGCTTCGATCGGGCGCGGTGCCCGATGGGGACAACGTACGTCCGCCCCCCGACACCCCGACAGCGACACGCGGTTTCCGGAGTTACGGTCGCGTGAACAACGCGAGCGCGGCTCGCGACGCCGCTCGCGGCGGTGACGCCGAGTGGTCACGAACCGTCGGATGCGGCCGCTCCGGCCGACAAGTGGTGACCACTCGGCGGACGTGAGCGAGGTGTGGTGACCGCCGGCCGGTGGCGGACGGGAGGCCCGTGGCGGCCTGGCACCGAGCCTCCAGGCCGTCCGTTGGTCGCGACTCGTCGCGCGGGTGACGCCGGGTGTCGTGACCGCTCGCGGGCTGCGGCCGCGCTGCTACTGCATCGTGGCGTACGAGACGCAGGCGTCGCGGAACATGTCCAGGGTCTCGTCGGTGGTCGACGGGAACACGGACACGCGCGCGACCCCGAGCCGCGTGGTCGCGGTGACGCCGTGGTTGTGCATCGCGGCGGACAGGGCCGTCAGGCGGCCCTGCGTCGGCCGGAGCACGACGATGCCGGCGCGCTCAGCCGGATCGCGGCTGGACTCGACCTCGAGCCCGAACTCGTCGGCGATCGCGAACACGCGCTCGACGCGGTCGGCGACACGCTCCTGCACGGCGGCGACGCCGACCGCGGTCAGGCGCTCGAGCGACACCGCGAGCCGGGCCTGCGCGACCGGGTCGATGCGGGACATCTGGAAGCCGGCGGCCCCCGGACGAACCGCGGGGACCTCGGTGGGCCAGCCGGACGTGCCGTGCGGGCCGGACAGTGCCGGACGGATCCGGTTCAGGGCACGGTCGCTGAACGCCACGAACCCGGTGCCCCACCCGGCGTGCAACCACTTCTGCCCGCCGGTGGCGACGACGTCGGCGACCTCGTACGGGGCGTCCACGACGCCGAAGCCCTGGATCGCATCGACGATGAGCAGACGGTCGCCGATGACCTCGCGGATGGCGGCGAGATCGGTCAGGTAGCCGGTGCGCCAGTCGACCAGGGACACCGCGACGGCGGTCACCTCGTCGGTCAGGCGTGCACGGATCAGCTCGGGGGTCACCCAGCCGGCACCGGACTCGATGACGACGGGCTGCACCCGGCCGCCGGTGGCCGAGGCGGCGCTGGCCAGTGCGAGCGGCAGCGACGGGTACTCGTCGGCGGACACGAGCACACCACCGGTCAGGCCGAAGGCGGTGTGCAGCAGGCCCGGGGTCGTCGCCGCCTGTGAGACGACCTGGTCCTCGCGACGGCCGACCAGGCGCGCGGCGACGGCGCGGACGCGGGCGTCCTGCTCGTCGAGGGTCTCCATCGCGCCGAAGCGCATGTGTGCCTGGATGGTGCCGAGCACACGCTGCTCCTCGAGCACGGCGGTCTGCACGGGGCCGAACGCAGCGTGGTCGAGGTAACCGGGGTCTTCGGAGAAGCCGGCGGCGTACTCGTCGATGTTCACAGGGGGTGCACCTTTCACAGGGTTGAACCCTGAGAGCCTACTGGGACGCGGCTCCGCCGACGAACCCGGTGCGGTCGGTGGCTGGCCGCTGGCGCTGGTCGTCAGCCGCGCTGCCACGCTCGATGGGCGAAGCGACGCTCAGCCGCCGAAGCGACGCGACCGGAGCCCGAAGTCGCGGACCGCCCGGAGGAAGTCGACCTCGCGCAGGTCCGGGTAGAACGCCTCGACGAAGTAGAACTCGCTGTGCGCGCTCTGCCACAGCATGAAGTCGGACAGGCGCTGCTCGCCCGAGGTCCGGATCACCAGGTCGGGGTCGGGCTGGCCCTGCGTGTACAGGTGGTCCCCGATGAGCTCGGGCGTCAGCACCTCGGCCAGGGTGTCGATGGTGCCGCCACCCGCGCCGTGCGCCTGCACGATGCTGCGCATGGCGTCCGCGATCTCACGACGGCCCCCGTACCCGACGGCCAGGTTGACGTGCAGCCCCGTGCGGCCGGCGGTGCGCTGCTCGGCCTGTTCGAGCGCGGTCACCAGGTTCTCCGGCAACCCCTCGTTCGACCCGACGTGCTGCACGCGCCAGTCACGGTTGTCGGCCAGGACCCCGGCGAGGTCGGCGATGATGCCGACGAGTTCCTCGAGCTCCTCGCCGCCACGACCCGTCAGGTTGTCGGCCGACAGCAGGTACAGCGTCACGACCTCGACGCCGAGGTCGTCGCACCACGTCAGGAACTCCGGGATCTTCGCGGCACCCGCTCGGTGGCCGTGCGCGGCGGACTCGAGCCCGAGCTGCTTCGCCCAGCGGCGGTTGCCGTCCACGATCATGGCGACGTGCTTGGGCTTCGCTGCACCCTCGAGCTGGCGGCGGATCCGGCGCTGGTAGGCGCGGTAGAGGATCCCCCGCCCTGTCCATCCCGCCGTCCCGGTCACGCACCGAGCGTAGTGCACCACCGGCACCAGCTCCCTGAGGCGCCCGCTCGGCGGACACGTGGCTGTCGTTCGGGGTCAGGCCCTATGGTCGGGATCATGCAGGACGAGCACGAGACCGGAACACTCCCCCACGTCCCGTTCACGGAAGAGGCGTCGGCGAGTCCGACCACGACCGCTGCCGAACCCCGTCCGGCCTGGCGCGGATGGATCCACCTCGGTGCGTTCCCGTTCGCGATCGCGATGGGGATCGTGCTGATCACCCTCGCCGACAGCACCGCAGCGAAGGTCGGCAGCGCGGTGTTCATGGCGACGTCGCTCGCGATGTTCGGTGTCTCCGCGACCTACCACCGGTTCCCGTGGGGGCCGAAGGTGAAGGCCGTGCTGAAGCGCATCGACCACACCAACATCCTGCTGCTCATCGCCGGCACCTACACGCCCGTCGCGATCTGCGCCCTGCCGCACACGCTCATGGTCGTCGTGCTCTGGGTGATGTGGTCGGCTGCCGCGCTCGGGATCGCGTTCCGGGTGCTCTGGATCAACGCGCCCCGTTGGCTGTACGTACCGATCTACCTGGTGCTCGGGTGCGCTGCCCTCGGGCTGCTGCCGCAGTTCTTCGCGGCGAGCGTGCCGATGACCGTGCTCATCCTGTCCGGCGGCGTCGCGTACATCATCGGCGCGCTGGTCTACGGCTTCAAGCGGCCGAACCCGGTGCCGACGCAGTTCGGGTTCCACGAGGTGTTCCACGCCCTGACGGTCGTGGCCTTCGGTGCGCAGTGGGTCGGCGTGCTCATCGTCGCGCTGGATCCGGTGCGCTGACCGTCGCACGTTCCTTCCCAGAACGCGCGCGATGCCTGGTGGTTCCGGGCGTACTCACCAGGAACTTCTGACCAGGTACGCCCGGTTCGACCAGGTACGCCCGGTTCGACCAGGTACGCCCGGTTCCGGTAGGCGCGTACAAGGCGGACGGGAGGCCCGTGGCGATGCCGCCACGGGCCTCCCGTTCCTCCACAGTCGCGTCAGCCGCGCTCGGTGTCGTCGCCGACGTCGGCCCGGCCGTCCTCGGCCGCCCGTCGCTCCGGCTCGTCCGTCACGGTGCCGTCCCCCGCGGTGCCGTTCGCCTCGGCCTCCAGCCGCTCACGCACCTCGGCGCGGTAGCGGGTGCGGCGGATGCGTCGGGTCATGTCCACCACGAGCAGGATCGTCACGATGGCGACGAGTGCGATCGCGATGAACCCGACGACACCCGGGGTGACGTCGACGTCCGGGACGACCGAGGGGCTGGGACTGGGGGTGGCGGCGAGTGCCGCCGCGATGGTGCTCACGAGGTCGGTTCCTTGTCGGCTGGGATCCCGGCGAACAGGTCGGTCTCCGGGAGCTCGGTCGGCACGCGTGCCTCCACGAGCTGGTAGTCCTCGGTCGGCCACACCGTCGCGAGGAGGTCGTTCGGCCAGTAGAAAAAGGCGCTGTCCGGGGCCACCTGGCTGGCGTGCGCGCGGAGTGCGGCGTCGCGCTGGTCGAAGTACTCGTGCACGTCGACGTGGGTGGTGGCGAGGTCGGGCCGGTCCGCGAACCGCTCGACCCACTCGCGCAGCTGCTCGATCGCGGGGCTGTCCGGGTCGCGCTCCTGCAGGGCTTCGAAGATCGTGCGGAAGCGGCGCGGGTTCATCGTGCGCTCGTAGTAGAGCTTCGCGATCGACCACGGGGCACCGGCGGACGGGTACGCCGACGGGTCGGCGGCGGCGGACCACGCGGCCATCGACACCTCGTGCGTGCGGATGTGGTCGGGGTGCGGGTAGCCACCGTTCTCGTCGTAGGTGACGAGCACGTGCGGGCGGAACCGGCGGATCACGCGGACGAGGGCCTCGGTGCTGTACTCGAGCGGCACCGTCGAGAACGTGCCCGGCCGGACCGTCTCGCCCTTCTCGGCGTCGGGCAGCCCCGAGTCGTGGTACCCGAGCCACACGTGGTCGATGCCGAGTGCCTGCTGCGCCGCGGCCATCTCGGTGCGGCGGTACCCGGCCATGTCACGGTGCGCACGGCTCGTCGCCGGCTCGCCGAGCTGGTCGTTCAGGATGTCGCCGGCCTCGCCGCCGGTGCAGGACACGACGAGCACCTGGTGCCCGTCGGCCACGTACTTCGCGGCGGTCGCGGCTCCCTTGCTCGACTCGTCGTCGGGGTGGGCGTGGACGGCCAGCAGACGGTAGGGCACGTGGAGTTCCTCACTGCGGGTGAGCGGCGTCGGACGCGGGCAGCGCACAGCATCGCGTGAACTACCCTGGGATCAGGATATCCACCCCGGGAGCCCCGAACTGTCCGAACAGCACCAGACCGCCACCCTCGATGAGCGCTACGGCCGCACCCCGGCCCGCAAGCGCCGCAGCCGCCTCTTCGCGATCGTCGCGGCGATCGCGGTCGTCGTCGTCTTCGGTGCGTGGGTGATCTGGGCCGGGCTCGACCAGTCCGACCGCGGCCTCGACCAGGACGTCATCGGGTACGAGGTCCTGTCCGAGCACAGCACCGTCGTGCACTCGCAGGTGTCGGTCGACCCGGGCGTCGAGGCGAAGTGCGCCGTCCAGGTCCTCGACAAGAGCTACTCGATCGTGGGCTGGAAGGAGATCACCGTGCCGGCGTCCGAACAGCGCAGCCGGAGCATCTCCACGCAGGTCACCACCACGACGCGGGGCGTGACCGGGTTGATCCACGACTGCTGGATTCCCTAGACTGTCCTGATTCGCCTCTCGAGACCGACCACTCGGCCGGTCTCGTTTTTTCATGGTCGAAGGGACAGAACATGAGCAACGACACGCAGGTCACCTGGCTGACCCAGGAGGCGCACGACCGTCTCAAGGCGGAGCTCGACGAGCTGAGCGGCGAGGGCCGTGCCGAGATCGCGCGCCGCATCGAGGCCGCTCGCGAAGAGGGCGACCTCAAGGAGAACGGCGGCTACCACGCCGCGAAGGACGAGCAGGGCAAGATCGAGGCCCGCATCCGCGTCCTCACCGAGCTCCTCAAGCACGCCACTGTCAGCGAAGCCGAGTTCGACGGGACGGTCGAACCGGGCACCGTCGTCACGGCGGTCATCGCCGGCGACGAGTCCACCTTCCTGGTCGGCAGCCGCGAGATCGTCGCTGAAGGCTCCGACCTGACGGTCTACAGCCCCGTCAGCCCCGTCGGCGCGGCCATCGTCGGCCTCAAGGCCGGCGACAAGGCCACGTACACGGCGCCGAACGGCAAGGAGATCGCCGTCGAGGTCGTCAAGATCGAGCGCTACGAGCCGTAGACCCGGCATGACGGACGGGAGGCCCGTGGCGACACCGCCACGGGCCTCCCGTCTGTCCCCTGGTCGCGCCCAGGGCGCGCACCACACTTCCGACAGTCCACGCGTCGAACGACTCGTGGATCGTCGCGGACTAGTGCTCGAGGAGTTCCGGGCGGAAGCCGACTTCGTGCAGGCGCTGGATGACCTCCTGCGCGTGCTCGGGGCCGCGCGCCTCGATCGATAGGTCCAGCGCGACCTCGTTGATGACCAGGCCCTGCCCGTGGCGGGTGTGCAGCACCTCGACCACGTTCGCGCCGGCGTCCGAGATGACCTGCGCGACGCGGGCGAGCTGGCCCGGACGGTCCGGCAGCATGATGCGGATGCCGATGTACCGCGAGGCCGCCACGAGACCGCGCGTGATCACACGCTCCATCATGAGCGGGTCGATGTTGCCGCCGCTCAGCAGCACCACGGTGCGGCCGGTGTCGCGGACGGCACCGGACATGATCGCGGCGACGCCGACGGCCCCCGCTGCCTCGACCACGAGCTTGGCGCGCTCGAGCAGGACGAGCAGTGCGCGGGCGGTGTCGTCGTCCGAGACGGTGACGATGTCGTCGACCAGGTCGCGGATGATCGGGAAGTTCAGGTCGCCGGGGCGCGCCACCGCGATGCCGTCGGAGATGGTCGGCTTCGTGGTGATGGTGACGGGCTCGCCGGCGGTGATCGACGACGGGTAGGCCGCAGCGTTCTCCGCCTGCACGCCGATGACCCGGATCTGCCGTCCGAGCCGCTCGGCCATGCCCTTCACGGCGAGCGCGATGCCGGAGATGACACCGCCGCCGCCGATCGGCACCACCACGGTGTCGACGTCCGGCACCTGGTCGATGATCTCGAGGCCGAGCGTGCCCTGCCCCGCGATGACCGCCGGGTGGTCGAACGGCGGGATGAACACGGCGCCGGTGTGTGCGGCGAAGTCCTTCGCTGCGCTCAGTGCCTCTTCCACGGAGTGGCCCCGCAGCACGACGTCGGCGCCGTAGTGGCGGGTGGCCTGCAGCTTCGGCAGGGCGACCCCGACCGGCGTGAAGATCGTCGCGGGGATCCCGAGCTCGCGGGCGGCGAGGGCGACGCCCTGCGCGTGGTTACCGGCACTCGCGGCGACAACGCCCTTGGCACGCTGCTCGGCGGACAGGGTTGAGAGGCGGTTGTAGGCGCCGCGCACCTTGTAGGCACCCGTGCGCTGCAGGTTCTCGCACTTCAGGTGCACCGGCGACCCGAGCAGCTCGGCGAGGAACTGCGACGTCTCCATCGGGGTGACGCGCGCGACGCCCTTGATGGTCTCGCGCGCCGCCTCGATGTCCGCGAGGGTCGGGATCGCGGTGAGCGTGTGCGGGGAGGCGCTGGTGTCGGTCACTCCCCCATCATCGTCGCTCCGGGCCCCCGCGGCGAACTCGTGTGACGCTCAGTTGGTGCTGGCAGTGCCTTCTTCAGCGGAGGGACCGGCATCCTCGCCCGGTGCGGGGACGTCGTCGCCGACCTTGTGGCGGCGGCGGCGGAGCAACTGGATCTGCCCGTGCTGCCCGCGCTTCGGCGTCGCTTCGAGGACGTGGTCGGAGTCGAGTCGTCGCCACCGACCGCTGGCGATGGTGGTGACCATGGCGTTCAGCGTGGCGATCAACGGCACGGCGAAGAACGCCCCCGCGATGCCCGCGAGCCCGGATGCCGCGGTGACGCCGAGGACGACCGCCAGCGGGTGCACCTTGACCGCGTTGCCCATGACGAGGGGCTGCAGGATGTGTCCCTCGATCTGCTGGACGAGGAGCACGACACCGAGCACCAGGACCGCGGCGAGGGGGCCGTTGAAGATCAGGGCGACGAAGACCGCCAGGAAACCGGTGACGATGGCACCGACGACCGGGATGAACGCGCCGAGGAAGACGAAGGCGGCGATCGGGATCACCAGCGGCATGCCGCCGAAAAAAAGCCCGACGATGAAGGACCCCAGGCCGATGCCGACCGCGTCGACGAAGGCGACGAAGATCTGCACCCGGATGAAGCTCGTCAGGGTGATCCAGCCGGCAACACCGGCGCCGTCCACCGCTGCACGCGCCTTCTTCGGGAACAACCGGACGGACCAGCGCCAGACGTTCTTGCCGTCGATCAGCAGGAAGATCGTGGTGAACAGGGTGATGAAGAGCGCCGCGAACACGTGCGTCGCGCCCGACCCCGCGCTGGCGACCCCGGACAGGATCGACGCGGAGTTGTCCTGCAACCACTTCGTGCCGTCGTCGAGCCAGCCGTTCACGTCGGACTGGTTGATGCCGAACCCGGAGTTCAGCACGAAGTCCTTGATGTTGGCGTACTGGTCGATCGTCCGGTCACGCAGCGACGGGTACGACGCGATGATCTGGTCGACGACGAGCCAGATCAGGCCGCCCAGGGCGGCGACGCCGCCGAGCAGGCTGATGACGACCGCCAACCACTTCGGCACGTGGTGCCGCTGCAGCCAGTTCGAGACCGGCACCAGGAGCGCCGAGACCACGATGCCGATGAGGAACGGGATGAGGATCTCGCTGAAGACCGTGACGAGCCAGATGAAGACGGCGATCACGCCCACGACGACGAGTGCACGCCACGACCACGCACCGGCGATGCGGACGCCGATCGGGACCGATTCCTCGACCACGGGGTCGGGATGTGTCTGCTTGCTTCCCCATGCCATGGCCCGAGTGTAGCGACGTGCTCTCGGCCAGGTGCCAGATACGGCATACGTCCGTGGACCCTCATGTCGGCGGGGTTCGGTAGCGTCGCCGCATGCCCAGGTCGACGCTCTCCGCCGCCGAGGCCCGCCGGGTCGCACTCGCAGCGCAGGGGTTCGGACGACCACCCGCCGAACCGGTCTCGACGCGTGCGCTGAACGCGGCGTTCGGCCGGCTCGGGCTGCTGCAGATCGACTCCGTCAACGTGTTCGAACGCAGCCACTACCTGCCGCTCTTCGCCCGGCTCGGTCCGTACGACCGGACCACGCTCGACCGGCTGACGCTGGGACGCTCGGGTCCGTACACCGAGTACTGGGCGCACGAGGCCGCGTTCATCCCCCGCGACGACCTGCGGCTGTTCCGGTGGCGGATGGACGCCCTGCGGGAGCGCGACGCCGGGCCGACCCGGATCGACGGCGTCACCCGGACCGCTGCCGTGCGACGCGAACTGCACGCCCTGCTCCGGGCCGAGGGACCGATGCAGGCGAGCGCCGTGGAGCACGAGTCGAACGTTCGACGCGGCCCCTGGTGGGGATGGAGCGACGTGAAGCTCGGGCTCGAGCAGATGTTCCGCTGGGGCGAGGCGGTGAGCGCCGGACGAGCCGGTTTCGAGCGGGTGTACGCCCTGCCGGAGCAGGTGCTGCCCGCAGGCTTCCTCGAGACCGCGCCGCCGCGTGCCGACGCCGTGCTCGAGCTCGTGCGTCGGGCCACGCGGGCGCTCGGCGTCGGCACCCGTGCGGACATCGCGGACTACTACCGGCTGCGCTCCGACGACACGGGCGCCGCGATCGCCGAGCTCACCGACGCCGGTGAGCTCGTGCCGGTGCGGGTCGAGGGCTGGGGCGAGCGGGCCTGGCTGCACGCCGAGGCGCGGGTCCCACGGCAGCTGACGGCAGGCGCGGTGCTGAGCCCGTTCGACCCGGTCGTCTGGTTCCGTCGGCGGGCCGAGCGGATGTACGGCTTCCACTACCGGATTGAGATCTACACGCCGGCACCGAAGCGGGTGTTCGGGTACTACGTGCTCCCGGTGCTCCAGGACGACCGGCTCGTCGGCCGGATCGACCTGAAGAGCGACCGGCAGCGCGGGGTGCTCCGGGTCCGGACCGCGTGGCAGGAACCCGGCGAGCACCTGGACGCCGAACGGCTCGCCGACACACTGCGACGGACTGCGAGCTGGCAGGGCCTCGGCGCCATCGAGGTGACCGACCGCGGCACCGCTGCTGCGGCCGTCGCCGGAGCGCTCGGACTGCCCCTGGTGCCGCATGAGTCCGCTGACGACGCGGATGCCCCCGAACCGGTCGACACTGCCGCCGACGGCATCGGCTGACCCGTCAGAACCGGTCGGCGTTCGCCCGCAGCCGTGCGATGCGGTCGGGCAGCGGCGGGTGCGTCGAGAACAGTCGGTCCATCACACCTGGGCGCATCGGGTCGGCGATCCACAGGTGTGCCATCGAGGAGTTCTGCGTCTGCATCGGGCGGCCGTACGCGGCGAGCTTCTCGAGGGCCCGCGCCAGACCCTCGGGGTACCGGGTCGTCATCGCGCCCGTCGCGTCGGCCAGGTACTCGCGCTGCCGGGACACCGCCGCCTGCACGCCGGCCGCGGCGATCGGGGCCACGATGACCGCGACGATCCCGGCGATGAGCAGCACCGGGTTGGCGCCGCCGCCGTTGTCCGAGTTGCGGTTGCGCCCGCCGGACAGGCCGCTGAAGATCGAGATGCGGAGCAGGACGTCGGCGATGAGGCCGACAGCCACGACGAGTCCGAAGACCATCGTGGACACCCGGATGTCGTAGTTCCGGACGTGTCCGAGCTCGTGCGCCATCACGCCCTGCAGCTCCTGGTCGTCCATGAGCTCGAGCAGCCCCGTCGTCGCCGCCACCACAGCGTGCTCGGGGTCACGACCGGTGGCGAAGGCGTTCGGCGAGGGGTCGGGGATGACGAACACCCGGGGCATCGCCATGCCGGTCGCTATGGCGAGGTTCTCGACGGTCCGCCACAGCCGTGGCTCGGAGACGCGGTCGATCTCGACCCCACCGGCGATCGCGGTGGCCTGCCGTGCCGCCAGGAAGTACTGCAGCACCGCGTACCCGAGCGCGACCACGAGGACGATGAAGCCGATCGAGACGTTGCCGGCGAGGTACCCGCCGAGGAACCCGAGCGCGCCGATGACCAGCAGGAACACCACGACGATGAGGACGGTGTTGCGCTTGTTCCGCGCGATGGCGCTGTACACGTCGGATCCGACGCTGGGATCAGAACTGGACGCGCGGCGGCTCGGCGATGGCCGCCGGCTCGTTCGTCTCGAAGAACGACGCCTCGGAGAAACCGCGGTTCTTCGCGAACGTGGAGTTCGGGAACACCCGGATCTTCGTGTTCAGCTCGCGCACACCACCGTTGTAGAACCGGCGGGCGGCCTGGATCTTGTCCTCGGTGTCGACGAGTTCGGACTGCAGCTGCAGGAAGTTCTGGCTCGACTGTAACTGCGGGTACCCCTCGGCCACCGCGAAGACGCTCTTGAGCGCCTTCTGCATGTGCCCCTCGGCCGTGGAGGCCGTGTCGGCGTCACCGGCGGACAGGGTCTCGGCGCGGGCCTTCGTCACGTCGTCGAAGACCGCCTTCTCGTGCGTGGCGTACCCCTTGACCGTGTCCACGATGGTGGGGATGAGGTCGGCGCGGCGCTTCAGCTGCACCGAGATGTCGCTCCAGGCCTCGTCGACCCGGACCTTGAGCGTGACGAGGGAGTTGTACGTCACCCAGAGGTAGATCCCGATGATCACCAGGACGACCACCACCACTCCGACGACGATGAGCGTCGTGACGAGTCCGGTGTCCATGCGGGCGTACTCCTTTGCGCGTCGGGATCCGCGGTGCTGCGTTGGCCTGAACGGCCATCGTGAAGTCTATCGACGCGCTGAGCATGCTCCGTTCCGTGAGCAGTGTTCACGGCCGATTCCCGAGTCACGCACACCGGGCTCCCGGACTGCGACCAGATCCCGGACCTCATCCGCGAGGTGTATTGACCGGACGCCGCAGATCCCGTGGGATGGGTCCGGTGAACACGAGCGGGGAGAACGTGGACGAGGGGGCCGTCGGGGGTGACAGCCCTTGTCGTCGTCCCCGCTTCGCCCTGCTCGCAGCGGCGACCACGGTCCTCGTCGCCGCCCTCCTCGGCGGCGCCGAAGCCCCGGCCATCGCGGTCGCCGCGGACGGCACGTCGGTCGACGCGGCCGCTGCGGACGCCCAGGCAGCCCCCGCCGCCCGGGCAGCCCTGGTACCGCTCGATCCAC
>NZ_QKLE01000004.1:0-251109 GCF_003224275.1 Curtobacterium sp. MCSS17_011
ATGTAACGGGGCTCAAGCACACCACCGAAGTTGTAGATTTCGCACTATAGACAAGCCTTCGTGGTTCAGTCGTGCGGAGTGGTAGGAGAGCGTCGTGTGGCGAGTGAAGCGGCGGAGTGATCCAGCCGTGGACGCTACACGAGTGAGAATGCAGGCATGAGTAGCGAAAGACGGGTGAGAAACCCGTCCTCCGAAAGACCAAGGGTTCCAGGGCCAGGTTAATCCGCCCTGGGTAAGTCGGGACCTAAGGCGAGGCCGACAGGCGTAGTCGATGGACAACGGGTTGATATTCCCGTACCGGCGAACAACCGCCCAAGCTAATCCAGTGGTGCTAAGAGTCCTAACCCGGTACAACCGGATCCCTTCGGGGTGATGGTGGCCGGTCTAACGCTCGACCCCATGCTGGTGCGGTTAGCGTATGAACAGGTGTGACGCAGGAAGGTAGCTGAGCCAGGCGATGGTATCCGTAAGGTGAACCTGGTGTAAGGATGTAGGGCTGACGATAGGCAAATCCGTCGTCTGTACGCCTGAGATCCGACGCGTACCCGTCAGGGGAAATCAGTGATCCTATGCTGCCGAGAAAAGCATCGACGCGAGGTTGCAGCCGCCCGTACCCGAAACCGACTCAGGTGGTCAGGTAGAGAATACCAAGGAGATCGAGAGAATCGTGGTTAAGGAACTCGGCAAAATGCCCCCGTAACTTCGGGAGAAGGGGGGCCGGACACGTGACCGGATTTACTCCGTGAGCGTTGAAGGCCGCAGAGACCAGTGGGAAGCGACTGTTTACTAAAAACACAGGTCCGTGCGAAGTCGCAAGACGATGTATACGGACTGACGCCTGCCCGGTGCTGGAAGGTTAAGAGGAAGGGTTAGCCTTTGGGCGAAGCTCTGAATTTAAGCCCCAGTAAACGGCGGTGGTAACTATAACCATCCTAAGGTAGCGAAATTCCTTGTCGGGTAAGTTCCGACCTGCACGAATGGCGTAACGACTTCCCAGCTGTCTCAACCGCGAACTCGGCGAAATTGCACTACGAGTAAAGATGCTCGTTACGCGCAGCAGGACGGAAAGACCCCGTGACCTTTACTACAGTTTGGTATTGGTGTTCGGAGTGGCTTGTGTAGGATAGGTGGGAGACTGTGAAGCGGGCACGCTAGTGTTCGTGGAGTCATTGTTGAAATACCACTCTGGTCACTTTGGATGTCTAACGTAGGACCCTGATCGGGTTCATGGACAGTGCCTGATGGGTAGTTTAACTGGGGCGGTTGCCTCCCAAAGAGTAACGGAGGCGCCCAAAGGTTCCCTCAACCTGGTTGGCAATCAGGTGGCGAGTGTAAGTGCACAAGGGAGCTTGACTGTGAGACTGACAGGTCGAGCAGGGACGAAAGTCGGGACTAGTGATCCGGCAGTGGCTTGTGGAAGCGCTGTCGCTCAACGGATAAAAGGTACCTCGGGGATAACAGGCTGATCTTGCCCAAGAGTCCATATCGACGGCATGGTTTGGCACCTCGATGTCGGCTCGTCGCATCCTGGGGCTGGAGTAGGTCCCAAGGGTTGGGCTGTTCGCCCATTAAAGCGGTACGCGAGCTGGGTTTAGAACGTCGTGAGACAGTTCGGTCCCTATCCGCTGCGCGCGTTGGAAATTTGAGAAGATCTATCCCTAGTACGAGAGGACCGGGATGGACGAACCTCTGGTGTGTCAGTTGTTCTGCCAAGGGCACCGCTGATTAGCTACGTTCGGACCGGATAACCGCTGAAAGCATCTAAGCGGGAAGCCGTCTTCGAGATGAGATTTCCATGCACCTTGAGTGTGAGAGGCTCCCAGCAGACTACTGGGTTGATAGGCCGGATGTGGAAGCGGGGACTAACGACCCGTGGAGCTGACCGGTACTAATAAGCCGAAGACTTGATAACACACTGATTTCCGTGCACGTGTTGCACGGGCTCGCGTCCACTTTGTGGTTCCCGACAGACGATCGGGAATCGAAACTGAATACACCGCTCTGTCTTCTTCACGGGAGGCAGCAGTCGGGACAGCTTTGAGACCAAGATCCATGGTCGAAGGTGTTCCGGTGGTCATAGCGAGAGGGAAACGCCCGGTCACATTCCGAACCCGGAAGCTAAGCCTCTCAGCGCCGATGGTACTGCAAGGGGGACCTTGTGGGAGAGTAGGACGCCGCCGGACTTAACGTAAGAATGATGTGGCCATCGGCCCTCCATCGAGAATTCGCAGGGGAAACCCTCGTTCTCGGTCGGGGCCGGTGGCCATTTCTGTTTTTGCCGCCGATCACTCGACGTCGGCTCCGGTCCGTGATGGACTGGAGGCCGTCGTCGGGCGACCGACGCGGCACCCAACACAACGACACAGCGGACGAACGCCCGAGGCACTGCACCGGGCACGCGATGAGGAGCAACGGTGGCGAACGACGACGATCAGCGGCGGAACGACGGGGACCGCGGAGATCGACCCCGACGGGACGGCGACCGGTTCCCCCGTCGCGACGGCGCTCCTCGTCGGGACGGCCAGAGCGATGGTCGTTGGTCGTCCGGTCCTCGTGAGTTCGAGCGTCGTGAAGGTGACCGTCGTGATCGTCCACAGGGCGAAAACCGTCCGTTCCGTGACGGTGCACCTCGCCGCGACAGTGCTCCGCGTCGGGACGGCGATCGTCCGTTCCGTTCCGCCGACCGAAACGACCGTCCCTCGTGGCAGGGCGACCGTCGTGACTCCGGTCGGCCGCCGCGTGGCGACGGTCCGCGCGCTGCCGATCGACCGCGGCGCGATGGCGATCGTCCCTTCCGTGGCGGCTCCGATCGCCCGGCTCGTGACGGGGATCGGCCGTTCCGTGGTGGATCTTCCGACCGCCCCGCTCGTGACGGGGATCGTCCGTACCGTGGTGGTTCCTCGGACCGGCCGCGCCGGGACGGTGACCGGCCCTTCCAGGGTGGTTCTGACCGTCCGCGTCGCGATGGCGATCGCCCGTACCGTGGTGGATCTTCCGACCGCCCCGCTCGTGACGGGGACCGCCCGTACCGCGGTGGTTCGGACCGTCCGGCTCGTGACGGGGATCGGCCGTTCCGTGGTGGATCCTCGGACCGTCCGCGACGTGACGGCGACCGTCCGTTCCGTGGGGGCTCGGACCGTCCGGCTCGTGATGGGGACCGCCCGTACCGTGGGGGCTCCTCGGACCGTCCCGCTCGGGATGGCGACCGTCCCTACCGCGGGGGCTCCGACCGCCCTGCTCGTGATGGGGACCGCCCGTACCGCGGGGGCTCCTCGGACCGTCCCGCTCGTGGCGGTTCCTCCGACCGTCCGTTCCGTGGCGGTTCGTCGGACCGCCCAGCTCGCGACGGCGGTGAGGACCGTCGTCGTTTCGGTGACGGCAGCCGTCATGCCGGCGCCCGTTTCGGTGAGGCCGCGCGTGACGACTGGGAAGACCGCGACCCCTACGGCACGAAGTCGATCCGCCCGCGCCACGACGACCCGGAGATCCCCGAGGAGATCCAGGCGCGCGACCTCGACCCCGCGGCCCGGATGGAGCTGAAGACCCTCAGCAAGGACAACGCCGACTGGGTTGCGCGTCACCTCGTGGCCGCTGCGCTCTTCGTCGACGACGACCCCGAGACGGCCAACCAGCACGCCCTGAGCGCGGCTCGTCGTGCCGGTCGCGTCGGTGTCGTCCGCGAGACGGCCGCGATCACCGCGTACCGCCTCGGCGACTTCGCCACCGCGCTCCGGGAGCTCCGCACCTACCGTCGGATCTCCGGTCGCAACGACCAGCTGCCGATGATGGTGGACTGCGAGCGTGGCCTGGGCCGTCCGGAGCGGGCACTCGAACTCGGTCGGTCGGTCGAGCGCTCGGCCCTCGATACCCCGGTGCAGGTCGAGCTCGCGATCGCCATGTCCGGCGCTCGTCTCGACCTCGGGAATCCCACAGCCGCCCTCGGTGAGCTGGAGATTCCACAGCTCGACCCGTCCACCGCCTACACGTGGTCCCCGGCGCTCTACAGTGCTTACGCGGCCACGCTCGAGGAGCTCGGTCGACAGGACGAGGCCGACGAGTGGTGGGCGCATGTGGACCGTGCGGCAGCGGCCCTCGCCGAAATCGCGGACGACAACGCTTGGGAGACAGTTGATGTGGTCGAGGAAACGCTCGAAGTCGAAGAACACGGAGACGCCGGAGACGACGACGCCGATGACCTCGGAGTCGACGACGTCGCGACTGACGACCTCGATGACGAACCCGTCCTCGACGACCTCGATGACGACACCTCCGCAGCCGACGAGCCCGGCGAGATCGACGACGACAACCCCCGCGACGTCGACGGCTCCGCAGCCGACTGAGCGCTCGGCGGCCTTGACCGACGGCGTCGACGTGGTCCTCACCGACCTCGACGGCGTCGTCTACCGCGGCCGCAACGCCATCCCGCACGCGGTCGAAGCCCTGACCCGGGCATCGCTCACGGCGCGGGTCGGCTACATCACGAACAACGCGTCGCGCCGCCCGATCGACGTCGCCGAGCACCTCGAACGCTACGGGCTCGAGGTGTCCGAGGGTGATGTCGTCACCTCGTCGCAGGCCGGCGTCCAGCTGCTCGCGACCCTGGTGCCGGCCGGATCGACCGTCCTGGTCACCGGCGGGCTCGGCCTGTCGAGCATCGTCGAGGCAGCCGGGTTCACGGTCACCTCGAGTGCCGAGGACTCCCCGGCCGCGGTCATCCAGGGCTTCTCGCCGGACCTCGGTTGGAAGGAACTGGCCGAGGCCTCGTTCGCGCTGGCCGACCCGGACGTGCCGTGGGTGGCCACGAACATGGACTGGTCGATCCCGGTCGAGCGGGGCATCGCGCCCGGCAACGGCACGCTCGTGTCCGCCGTGCACCAGGCAGTCGGCCGGATGCCCGTGGTCGCCGGCAAGCCCGAGCGTCCGATCTTCGACACGGCGGTCGAACGGTTCGGTGGCGGTCGGACCCTGTTCATCGGCGACCGGTTGGACACCGACATCAAGGGCGCGAACGACGTCGGGATCCCGAGCGTGCTCGTGCTCACCGGCATCGACAAGGCGAAGCAGGTGCTCGCGGCCGACCAGCGCTCGCGGCCAACGTACGTGCTCGAGGACCTCCGGGGGCTGTCCCAGCCCTACCCGGAGACGGTCCGGCGCGAGGACGAGGACGGCACCCGGTACGTGACGGTCGGCACCTCGACGGTGGCGATGCGCGGGCACGTCGTCCGGGTACTCGACGCCGGGACCGACATCGATCGGCTCCGTGCCGGCTCGGCGCTCATCTGGGAGTCCGGGTTGGCCATCTACGGCCTCGACGTGGACCCGCAGCTGTACGGCGGCGAGTAGCGTGTCGGACGTGCCGAACCCCGAGCAGCAGGACGCCTTCGCCGCGCGCACGGCCGAGGCCGAGGCCCTGCCGCTCGCCGACCGTGCCGACGCCTTCTCCGCCCTGCACGACGAGCTGCGGACGCGGCTCGAGAGCGGCGGCTCCGCGAGTGCCTGAGCCGGACGGAGCCGTGCCCGACGCGACCTCGGTCCGCCTCGACGCCCTCCTCGCTGCACGTGGGCTCGCACGGTCCCGCACCGTCGCCAGCAAGCTGATCCAGGACGGCCGGGTACTCGTGGGTGGCCGTGCCGTCCTGAAACCGTCGACGCCGATCGCATCCGACGCGGACATCGAGGTCGACGCCGCCGACGAATGGGTCTCGCGCGCGGCCCGGAAGCTCGTCGGTGCACTCGACGCGTTCGACGTTGACCCCGCCGACCGGGTCGTGCTCGACGTGGGCGCGAGCACCGGCGGGTTCACCCAGGTGCTGCTCGCACGCGGCGCGCGCCGTGTCGTCGCGCTCGACGTGGGCCACGGACAGCTGCACCCCACCATCGCACTCGACGAACGCGTCGCCGTGGTCGAGGGGACGAACGCGCGGAACCTCACGCGCGCCGACTACCTGGCGCTCGATCCCGCCGCCGCCGAGACGAGCCTGGTGGTGGGGGACCTGTCCTTCATCTCGCTCCGTCTCGTGCTGCCGGCGCTGGCCGAAGCCGTCCCCGCGGACGAGTTCGTGCTCCTGGTGAAGCCCCAGTTCGAAGTGGGCCGCGGCGGAGTGCGCGAGGGCATCGTGCACGACGCCGGGCTGCGGAACGACGCACTCATGAACGTGCTGTGGGCGGCGTGGGACCTGGGCCTCGGCACCAGTGGGATCGCCGCCTCCCCGATCGTCGGGACGCACGGCAACCACGAGTACCTGGCCCGCTTCCAGCGCGGTGTCGGGGGCAATCCGACAGAATGGAGAGTCCGGGCGACCGAACTCACGGAAGGGTCTTCATGAGTGACGAACGGCACATCCTGCTCGTGTCCCACACGGGTCGCCGTGACTCGATCGACGCTGCGGTCGAGGTCTGCGACCTCCTGCACGCGGCCGGTC
Organism: Curtobacterium sp. MCSS17_011; assembly: GCF_003224275.1. Taxonomy (NCBI): domain Bacteria; kingdom Bacillati; phylum Actinomycetota; class Actinomycetes; order Micrococcales; family Microbacteriaceae; genus Curtobacterium; species Curtobacterium sp. MCSS17_011. The sequence continues at coordinate 6,423 of NZ_QKLE01000004.1, forward strand.
TCACGCCCGTCATGCCCTTCGACGAGTACGCCGACATCCGTCGCGCCGAAGCGTCGGTCGGCAAGGTCGACATCCTCGGCGTCGACGTCCAGCCGAACCAGCTCGAGATCGTCATCGTGCTGGGTGGCGACGGCACGATCCTCCGCGCCGCGGAACTCGTGCGGAACACCGGCGCTCCGCTGATCGGGGTGAACCTCGGGCACGTCGGGTTCCTGGCCGAGAGCGAGCGTGACGGTCTGTCCGAGACGGTCGAGCGAGCGCTGTCCGGCGAGTACAACGTCGAGGAACGCGTCACCCTGCAGGTCGACGTGGTCGTGGGCAACCAGATCGTCTACTCGAGTTGGGCGCTGAACGAGGCCACGATCGAGAAGGCCTCGCGGGAGCGGATGCTCGAGGTCGTGACCGAGGTCGACGGCCGTCCGCTGTCGTCCTTCGGCTGCGACGGCGTGGTCGTGTCGACCCCGACCGGCTCCACCGCTTACTCGTTCTCCGGCGGTGGCCCCATCGTGTGGCCGGACGTCGATGCGCTGCTCATGGTGCCGCTGAGCGCCCACGCCCTGTTCGCCCGTCCGATCGTCGTCGGGCCGGACTGCACGCTCGCGATCGAGGTCCTGCGGCGTACGAGCGGCGTCGGTGTCCTGTGGTGCGACGGCCGACGGACCCACGACCTGCCCCCAGGCGCCCGTGTCGAGGTCCGGCGTTCGCCCGACCCGGTGCGTGTCGCTCGACTCAAGGACGCTCCGTTCACCGACCGCCTGGTCGCGAAGTTCCAGCTGCCCGTCGCCGGGTGGCGCGGACCCCAGAGCGACGAGGACGACCGATGAGCACGGAGGGCGACCGATGAGCACGGAGGACGAGCGATGATCGAGGAGATCGCGATCCGCGACCTCGGGGTCATCGGTGAGACCACGCTCGAACTCGGGCCGGGCTTCACCGTCGTCACCGGGGAGACCGGTGCGGGCAAGACCATGATCGTGACCGCGCTCGGACTGCTGCTCGGTGCGCGGGCCGACGCCGGTTCGGTGCGCCGCGGTGCGTCGAGCGCCGTCGTCGAAGGCCGCTGGCACGTCCCCGAACAGGACGCCGTCGCCGATCGCGTCGAGGACGCCGGCGGCACGGTCGAGGACGGCGAACTCATCCTCACCCGCACGGTCTCCGCCGAGGGGCGCAGCCGTGCCACGGTGGGCGGTCGCAGTGCGCCCGTGGCGGTGCTCGGCGAGCTCGCAGACCAGCTCGTCACCGTGCACGGGCAGTCGGACCAGATCCGCCTGACCTCGGCCACCGCGCAGCGGGCTGCGCTCGACGGGTTCGGGGGAGCCTCGCTCGAGAAGGCCCTCGCCCGGTACGTCGCCGCCTACGACGCCTGGCAGCAGCACGCCGGTGAACTCGAGGTCCTGGTCCGCGACCGGGACGACCGGGTGGCCGAGGCCGAGCGGATCCGTGCGGCCTCCGACGAGATCGAGGCCGCCGACCCGCAGCCCGGCGAGGACCTCGAGCTGGCCGAGCGCGCCGAACGGCTGGGGAACCTCGAAGAGCTCCGGTTGTCCGCGGCCCTGGCGCACGAGGCGTTGTCCAGCGAGTCCCTCGACGGCGTCTCCGACGTCGTCGGCCTGGTCGAGTCCGCACGCCGTGCCGTGGAGCGCGTCGTGTCGTCGGACAGTGCCCTGCAGCCGGTGCTCGAGCAGCTCACGGAACTCGGGATCCAGGCGGCCGAGGCCTCGGCGAGCATCTCGAGCTACCTCGGTTCCCTGGAACCCGAGGCCGGGCACGACCTCGAGCTCATCAACGAACGCCGAGCCCTGCTGGCCGGCCTCACCCGCAAGTACGGCGAGACGGTGGACGACGTCATCGTCTACGGGCAGCGCGCGAGCGACCGGCTGCTCGAGCTCGACGGCGACGACGACCGGATCGCGGCGTTGCAGCAGTCGGTCGAGCAGGACGAGCGGGCGCTCGAGTCCGCCGCCGCCGCGCTCACCACGGCGCGCACCAAGGCCGCGGCCGACCTGGCGAAGCGCGTGACCGCTGAGCTGAAGACCCTCGCGATGGGTGGCGCCACCCTGGTGGTCGAGATCACCGACGCCGGCGAGTACCGCCGACACGGCCGTGACCAGGTGACGATCCTGCTCCAGCCGCACTCCGGCACCGACCCCCGGCCGATCGGCAAGGGGGCGTCCGGCGGTGAGCTGTCGCGCGTGATGCTCGCGATCGAGGTCGTCATGGCCGGCAGCACCACGGTGCCGACGTTCGTCTTCGACGAGGTCGACGCGGGTGTCGGTGGGGCGGCGGCGATCGAGATCGGCCGACGCCTGGCGAAGCTCGCCGAACGGACGCAGGTCATCGTCGTCACGCACCTGGCCCAGGTCGCGGCCTTCGCGAACAACCACCTCAACGTCGTGAAGGACGCCAGCGGAGCCGTCACCTCGTCGAGCGTGCGCCGGCTCGAGGGCGAGGACCGGTTGCAGGAAATGGCACGGCTGCTCTCCGGACTCGGCGACAGCGCCAGCGGCATCGAGCACGCCCGTGAGCTGCTCGACGTGGCCGGCCAGCGGGCCTGACGGCAGGCAGGCGGGTGCTGCCCGCCGACCCGGCCACGGCCCGAGGACCCGGCCGCCCACCCGCGCAACGCCCACGGCGAACCGGGGTCGCGCCTCCCGGCAGTTCTGACGTACGATGGAATCCCGTGGCGGACACTCTCAGCGGCGGTACCAATTCTTCGATCTCGACCCCGAAGGTGACGAAGCAGATCTTCGTGACCGGCGGGGTCGTCTCGTCTCTCGGCAAGGGCCTGACGGCGGCCAGCCTCGGCAACCTGCTCACGGCTCGCGGCCTCAAGGTCGTCATGCAGAAGCTCGACCCGTACCTCAACGTGGACCCGGGCACCATGAACCCGTTCCAGCACGGCGAGGTCTTCGTGACCGACGACGGCGCGGAGACGGACCTCGACATCGGGCACTACGAGCGATTCCTCGACATCAACCTGTCCCAGTCGGCGAACGTCACGACCGGCCAGGTGTACTCGACGGTGATCGCCAAGGAGCGTCGAGGCGAGTACCTCGGCGACACGGTGCAGGTCATCCCGCACATCACCGACGAGATCAAGCGTCGCATGCGCGAGCAGGCGCAGAACGACCCGCAGCCCGACGTCATCATCACCGAGGTCGGTGGCACCGTCGGAGACATCGAGTCGCAGCCGTTCATCGAGTCCGCCCGTCAGGTGCGGCACGAGCTCGGCCGCAGCAACGTGTTCTTCGTGCACGTCTCGCTGGTGCCGTTCATGAACGCCTCGGGTGAGCAGAAGACCAAGCCGACGCAGCACTCCGTCGCCGCGCTGCGCTCGATCGGCATCCAGCCCGACGCGCTCGTGCTGCGCAGCGACCGTCCGGTGTCGGAGTCGAACAAGCGCAAGATCGCGCTGATGTGCGACGTCGACGAGGACGCCGTGGTCAACGCGGTGGACGTCCCCTCGATCTACGACCTGCCGACGCTGCTGAACAACCAGGGCCTCGACCAGGTCATCGTCGAGGCGCTCAAGCTCGACGCCGGTCCGGTCGACTGGACCGCGTGGACCCCGGTGCTGAAGGCCGTGCACGAGCCGAAGAAGGCCGTCACGATCGCCCTGGTCGGCAAGTACATCGACCTGCCGGATGCGTACCTGTCCGTGACCGAGGCGCTCCGTGCGGGTGGCTTCGCGCACGACGCCAAGGTGACGCTGAAGTGGGTCGTGTCCGACGACTGCACCACGCCCGAGGGCGCGGCGAAGCAGCTCGGCGACGTCGACGGCATCTGCATCCCGGGTGGCTTCGGCGTGCGCGGCATCGAGGGCAAGCTCGGTGCGCTGAAGTTCGCGCGTGAGCAGGGCATCCCGACCCTCGGCCTGTGCCTCGGCCTGCAGTGCATGGTCATCGAGTACGCCCGGCACGAGGTCGGTCTGACCGACGCGTCGAGCACCGAGTTCGACCCCGAGACGTCGACCCCGGTCATCGCGACCATGGCGGAGCAGGTGGACATCATCGCCGGCGGCGACCTGGGCGGCACGATGCGCCTGGGCCTGTACCCGGCGTCGTTCACCGAGGGCTCGTTGGCGGCGGAGCTGTACGGCGCTCCCGAGGCCTCCGAGCGGCACCGTCACCGCTACGAGGTGAACAACAGGTACCGCGAGCAGATCGCCGAGGCCGGCCTCGTCTTCTCGGGCACCTCGCCCGACGGCACGCTGGTGGAGTACGTCGAGCTGCCGCGCGACGTGCACCCGTTCTACATCGCCACGCAGGCGCACCCGGAGCTCCGTTCGCGTCCGACCGACGCGCACCCGCTCTTCGCGGGGCTCATCGCGGCGGCGATCGAACGCCACGAGGCCTCCAGCCTGTTCGACCCGCAGACCGAGGAGCAGGTCGCGTAAGCGCCGGGTCACCACGATCGGACGGGAGGCGCGGTGCCAGCTGGCGCCGCGCCTTCCGTCCGTCCCTGGGCCGCGTCGACGGAACCTGGTTCCGGACGCGGAACCACGGAACGACGCGGTGCTGTGTCCGGAACCTGGTTCCGATGGGGGAGTCAGGTGCGCGCGTGCTTGGATGGAGACGTGACAGACGCACCGATCGCTGACGAGTCCGCCTCCTTCGAGGTCACCGAATCCACCGTCGTGTACGCGGGAGCCGTCTGGGACGTGCGCCGCGACACCGTCGCCTACAACGGCGACTCGATGGTCCGCGAGTACATCGACCACACGGGTGCCGTCGCCGTGTACGCCGAGGACGACGAGGGCCGCGTCCTGGTCATCCAGCAGTACCGGCACCCGGTGCGGCTGCGCGACTGGGAGCTGCCCGCGGGTCTGCTCGACATGGAGGGCGAGGACCACCTGACGGCCGCCAAGCGCGAGCTGGGCGAGGAGGCCGACCTCGAGGCCGACACGTGGGAGCCCCTGGTCCGCTACAACACGTCGTCGGGTGGCAGCGACGAGTTCATCCAGATCTACCGGGCGCGCGGTGTCCGGTCGACCGAGTCCGCGTTCGAGCGCGAGGCGGAAGAGGCCGACATCGTGACGCGCTGGGTCCCGCGGGCGGAGCTGCTCGAGGGGATCCTGGGCGGTCGGCTCAACAACTCGGCCCTCGTCGTCGCGACGCTCGCCGTCGAGGCCATCGAACAGCGCGGCAAGTGAGCGGGTCCGCGGCCGACGGTCTGCGCGACCTGGTCGCCACGGGTACGTGGACGCACGAGCCGGAGGCCGCCGAGTTCGACGGCGACGTGTTCCGCGTCACCGCGGTCGAGGGCAGTGACGCCTGGCGGACCACCTCGTACGGGTTCGTGCACGACTCCGAGCACGCGCTGCTGCAGCCGACCGAGGGGCCGTTCTCGGTCGAGGCGTCGTTCGTGCTCGACTTCACCGAGCAGTTCGACCAGGCCGGGGTGTTCCTGCGCGTCGACGAGGCGACCTGGATCAAGGTCGGCGTGGAGTTCTCGGACGGAGCGCCGCAGCTCGGCGCCGTGGTGACGCGTGGGTTCTCGGACTGGTCGGTGTCGCCCGTGCCGGAGTGGGCGGGCCGGGTGGTGACCGTCCGCGCGAGCCGCAATGGTGACGCCGTGACGATCCGGGCGTGGGCCGAGGGCGACGAGTCCCGCCTCGTCCGGGTCGCGTACCTCGACCCGGACGCCGTCGTGTCGGCGGGGCTGCTTTGCGCCGGGCCGACGCGGGCGGGGCTGACCGTGACCTTCACCGGGTTCCGCGTGGACGGGCCGGACGAGGCGTTGCACTGACGGGCGGGCAGCCCAGCGCCGGTTAGCCTGCTGAGGTGATGCCCCTCGACCGTGCCGTAGAGACGTACCTGCGGCACGTCGCGATCGAGCGGGGACTCTCGCAGCACACGTTGTCCGCGTACCGGCGGGACCTCGCCGTGTTCACGTCGTGGTTGGCGGCCGCTCCGGTCGTCGAGTCGGACGGTGCGGGCCGGACCGGGGGGTCCTCGGCGCTGCAGGACGTGGCACGGTTGGCACGGGCGGACGTCTCGGAGTTCGTGACACACCTGGCCACCCGACCGGAAGGCCCGCTCGCACCGCGGTCGATCGCGCGGATGCTCAGTTCGGTGCGCTCGTTCACAGCCTTCGCCGCGGGGGAGGGCTGGCTTCCGCTCGACCCCGGCACCGCCGTCCGGCCGCCGAAGGCCCCGATGCGGCTGCCGAAGGCGATCCCCGTCGAGGACATGGAACGGCTGCTCGGGGCCGTGTCCGTCGACGCCGACGACCCCGTCCAGCTGCGGGACAAGGCCCTGCTCGAGCTGCTCTACGCCACAGGCGCGCGGATCTCCGAGGCGGTGGGGTTGTCGGTCGACGACGTGACGACGCTGTCGGACGCCGACGGCGAGCTCTCCGTCGTGAAGGTCACCGGCAAGGGCAACAAGCAGCGGATCGTGCCGCTCGGCAGCTTCGCCCGGGCCGCGATCGACGCCTACCTGGTCCGGGCACGGCCGGTGTTCGCTGCGCGCGGGCCGTCGACGCCGGCGCTGTTCCTCGGCGCGCGTGGAGCGCGGTTGTCGCGGCAGAGCGCCTGGCTCGTGATCCAGGCCGCCGCTGCTGCCGCCGACCTGGAGGCGCACGTGTCACCGCACACGTTCCGGCACTCGTTCGCGACGCACCTGCTCGAGGGCGGTGCTGATGTGCGCGTGGTGCAGGAGTTGCTCGGGCACGCCAGCGTCGCCACGACGCAGATCTACACGATGGTCACGGCGGACATGCTGCGGGACGTGTACCAGACGGCGCACCCGCGGGCGCGGCGGTAGGCGGATCGTCGTGCTTCGTGAGCAGAAATGGTCGGGTCGCGCCGGCGCACCCGACCATTCCTGCTCACGAACTGCAAGCGGCGGGTGACGGCGGCGACGCTCAGAACAGGTGGAACTGGGCCGACGCCGCGATGACCGTCGTCGTCACCGCGACGACGAGGGCGCTCGCCGAAGCGCTCCGCGCCAGGACCGCCCAGGCGCCGACGGCCCCGGGACGGACGATGCCGATGACGCCGCACGCCACGGCGAGCAGCCCCACCAGGCCCCAGGGGTTCGCGACGACCGAGACCACGGCGAGCAGCACCGCGAGCACCGTGAACACGCAGAGTCGACGGTCGCCGGCGGTGCCCGACGCCCACGCGTCCGTCCGGATCGCCGAGGTCTGCACCGAGAACGACGGCCCCGCCGGAGCGACGACGATCGGCGTGACCGGTTCTGCAGCGGCTGCGGGGACCCGCGTGGCTGCGCCCCAGGTGCGACCGTCCCACCAGCGCAGACGACGGGCGTCCTGCGGGTCCGGGAACCAGCCTGCGGCCGGCAGCGTCACGGTTGCTCCTCGAGGTGCGGGGTGGATCGACCCTCCCGAGCCTAGGAGCGAGGTCGTCCCCGCCCCAGTCCCCAGCCGGGTGTCAGCACAAGGGGGGACCGCGATGGGTCAGGCGGGGACCGGCTCCGCGTCGACCTCGATGAAGACGTCCTTCACGGCGGCGAGCAGCCGGGCGTTGAAGTCCACGCCGAGCTGGTTCGGCACGGTGACGAGCACGGTGTCGGCAGCACGGATGGCCTGGTCGGCCGCGAGTTCCGCGACGAGCTACTCGGGCTCACCGATGTAGGACCGGCCGAACCGGGCCAGCCCGCCGTCGAGGTGCCCGACCTGGTCCTGCCCCTCGACCTGCGCGCGCACGCCGAAGTAGTGGCGCGACTCGTCGTCGATGATCGGGATGATGCTGCGCGAGACCGACACCCGCGGTTCGCGCTCCCAGCCCGACTCCGCCCACACCCGGCGGAAGCGCTCGATCTGCTCGGCCTGCAGCTGGTCGAAGGGCACGCCGGTGTCCTCGGTCAGCAGGGTCGAGGACATCAGGTTCATGCCCTGCTCGGCGGTCCACTCAGCGGTGGCACGGGTGCCGGCGCCCCACCAGATGCGGTCGCCGAGCGAGTCGGACAGCGGGGAGATCGGCAGGGACCCGACCGAACCGGTCATCTGCGGGTTGGCGTTCGCCATCGGCTCGCCGGCGATCGCACGGCGGAACACGTTCGTGTGCGCTCGGGCCATGTCGCCACCGTTCTCGTCGGAGGCGTCGGGCACGTACCCGAACTGCTGGTAGCCGGCCAGGGCGGTCTCGGGTGATCCCCGCGAGACACCCAGCTGCAGTCGCCCGCCGGAGATCAGGTCGGTGGCTGCGGCCTCTTCCGCCATGTAGAGCGGGTTCTCGTAGCGCATGTCGATGACGCCGGTCCCGATCTCGATCCGGCTGGTCTTCGCGGCGATGGCGGAGAGCAGCGGGAACGGTGCGGCCTGCTGCGGTGCGAAGTGGTGGACGCGGAAGTAGGCACCGTCGACGCCGGCCTCTTCGGCTGCGACCGCGAGGTCGATCGCCTGCACCAGCGCCTCCCGCCCGCTGCGTACCTTCGACCCCGGCACGTCACGCCAGTGTCCGAACGACAGGAACCCGATCTTCGTCATGTCCATGCGAACGCATCCGCAGGCGGGGCCATTCCGCCGCGACTACCGTGGCCGGGATGGAGGACCCCCGCCCCGCACTCGAGGCCGAACGCGCCCGCAACGAACGGCTGCTGCTCGAGGTCGAGCGGAGCATGCGCGACGTCAGTGACGCGCGGCAGGACGCCAACTCCGACGACGAGCACGATCCGGAGGGCGCGACCCTGGCCTGGGAACGCGGCTCGCTCGGTGCGGTCCGTGACGGCGCGCAGCTGCGAGTCCGCCAGGTGGACGCAGCGCTCGCGCGACTCCACGACGGCACCTACGGTCGCTGCACGGTGGGCGGCGAGCCGATCCCGGAGGCCCGGCTGACCGCCGTCCCGTGGGCGGCGACGTGCGTTGCGCACGCGTGAGGGGCATGCGGCCGGTGCCGCCTGACGGCCTGGAGGCGCGGTGCGGCCCCGCCACGCGCCTCCCGGCATGCGCACCCCGCGTCCACCCCGTGCGCCGCTGATTCCCAGCCGCGCGCCCTACGTTTTCGGCATGGACGGCGACCCGAACGACCGACCCGGCGAAGCCCGGGCCGACGGCGCGCCGCGCCAGCGCTTCCAGTGGTTCCACCGTCTGCGTGCCTGGATCCACGCCCGGCCGCACGTGCACCTGCTCTACAAGGTGCTCGTCGGCATCGTCGGCGGGATCGTCGTCATCGTCGGGCTGATCCTGGTGCCGCTGCCGGGCCCGGGGTGGCTCGTCGTGTTCATCGGTCTCACCGTGCTGGCGAGTGAGTTCCACTTCTTCCACAAGATCATCACGTGGCTCAAGGCGCAGCTGCACCGCTTCTGGGACTGGGCCAAACGGCACGGCCCGAAGCGCCTGCGCGATGCTGCGGACCGGGGCAAGGCCGACGTCGACGCTGCGCACACCGGTGCGGCGCGGACGGTCGGGGTGCGTGCGCGCGCTGGCGGGGCGAACTCGGCGCGACCGGGCCACTAGCGCCGCGGCGCTAGTCGGCGGAAGCGACCCGGATCGAGCCTGTTACGGTGCGCTCGATGACCTCGGCGGCGCGCTCCTCGACCTCGGCGGCGTCCTTCGACGACAGCTGCAGCACGAGGGCGACGACCGCGGCGAGCACGATGAAGCCGCCGTACCCGGCGATGACCGGAACGAGGCCGACCGAGGGCTCGAGCAGGCCTCCGATGACCGAGGGAACCCCGAACGCCAGGTAGCTGACGACGTAGATCGTGGAGAGCAGTCCGGCGCGGTGGGTCGGGGCAGCGGTGGCGAGCAGCATCCGCAGCGGCGCCTGGAACCCGGCGCCGAAGCCGACACCGGCGATGGCGCTGCCGACGACCATGCCCGGCAGGGAGTGCGCGAAGACGAACGACACGGTGACGATCGGGCCGAGCACGAGCGCGACGAGCCCGAGCAGGACCGCGCGACGGGTGTCCATCCGCTGGATCGCCAGGCCGGTCAGGGCACCGACGCCGGTGACCACGGCGATGAGCGCACCGGCGGCGAAGTGGTTCGTGATGCCGAACACCGCGCCGAGCGCCGAGGGCACGAGCGACAGGAACATGCCGCCGAGTGCCCAGCTGGCGACGAGCGAACCGGCGACGCCGCGGAACAGCCGGCGCGAGGACCGCGGCACGCTGATCGTCGGGCGCAGGGAGCGGAGTGCTCCGGGGCGACGCTGCACCTGCTCGGGGACGACGAACAACGCGAGCACCAGCAGCACGAGGAGCGCGCCGAACAGCAGGTAGACGAGCTGCTCCGGCGCCGGACCCCACTGCACCAGCGCGCCGCTCGACATCGCACCGGTGGCCAGGGCGATCGGCGGGATGACGCCGTTCAGCACGCCGGCCATGGTGGGGTGGCGTTCGAGGGAGTTGTCGATGAGGGCCGCGCCGAGGGCCCCGATGAGCAGGCCGACCGAGACACCCTGCACGATCCGGTCGACGATGAGCGCGACGACCCCGTCCGCCATCGCGAACAGGCCGAGCGACAGTGCGACGCCCAGGCCGCCGACGACGAGCACGGGCTTCCGACCGACGTGGTCGGACAGCCGCCCCGCGACGAGCAGGCTCGCCAGCAGGCCGGCGACGTAGATGGCGAAGACCCCGGTGAGCATGAGCGGGGTGAGGTGCCACTCGGCTGCGTAGACCGGGTAGATGGGCGACGGGACGGCCGACGACGCGACCGAGACCAGGAGCATCGCCGCCAGGATCCAGAACCCGGCGACTGAACGAGCTGACTGGTGCATGCGCACCCCTTCCATCTCCGTGCAGTACGACTGCATTCGTACCGTACCCGAACAGTACGACGCAAGTCGTACAGCAAGCCGAACGGTGGTAGCGTCCCGTCCATGCCCGCGCACGTCGATGCTCCTGAACGGCTGCCGCAGCCGTCCGTGGCCGAGATGGACCTCCCCGTCGTGATGGACGCCCTGAGCGACCCGATCCGGCTTGCGATCCTGCACCGCTACCTGGTCGACGCGGCCGGGGGTGAGCGCAGCTGCGGCTGGGTCGGCATCGACCGGCCGAAGTCCACGCTGACCCACCACTTCCGGGTCCTGCGCGAGGCCGGTCTGCTCGAGCAGCACCTGGAGGGCCTGACCCGCGTCAGCCGCGTCCGCGTCGAGGACGTGCAGCAGCGGTTCGCCGGGCTCCTCGACCTGGTGCTCGACTGGCAGGTCCCCGCCGTCCTGCTGCGTGAGGGGATCGCCTCGTGAGCACCGGCGGGAGCGCCGGCGTGGACACTTTGCACACGCTGCCGTCGATCGTCGCGGACCCTGCTGTCACCACGGCGCTCGCCGCGGACCTCGACGCCGCCGGCTTCACCGTCGACCGGCTCGACTCGCTGTGGGGCGCCGAGGCCGCCGCATCGCTGCACCGCGGTTCGCGGGTCGCCGCCCTCCGTGCGCTCGCCGCCCGCGAGACCACGCCGCTCGGCACCCTGGCGACGCTGTTCGTGCTCGGCCTGCCGGTCGCTCAGGCCGACGCCGCAGCCGCGTTCCCGACCGCCGGGCTCCGCGCCGTCATCGCCGCGGGTCTGCTGCGCGGCGAAGGCGAAGGCGCCGACGCGCTCGTCCACCCCACCGTCGACCTGCGCCCCTACGCCTTCGTGGACGACCTCGGCGCCGGCAGCTGGTGGATCGTCTCCGACCTCGGCGAGCTCGCCCTCGGGCACGCCATCAGCGAGGAACACGTGCTCGGCATCGGCGGAGCCACCACCACACTGAGCGGCTTGCAGGTGCCCGTGCCGGTCCGGCGCGTGCTCGACCTCGGCACCGGGTGTGGCATCCAGGCGATGCACGCCAGACGCTTCGCCGACCAGGTGGTCGCCACCGACATCTCGCGCCGTGCCCTCGACATCGCCCGGTTCAACGCCCAGCTGAACGGCATCGAGGGCATCGACTTCCGGGTCGGTTCGCTGTTCGAGCCGGTCGCGGGAGAGCGCTTCGACCGGATCGTCTCGAACCCACCCTTCGTCATCACACCCCGTCGCGAGGGTGTGCCGTCCTACGAGTACCGCGACGGCGGCATGGTCGGCGACGCCCTGGTCGAGACGGTGCTCCGCGGCCTCGAGGCACACCTGGAGCCCGGCGGCACCGCCCAGCTCCTCGGCAACTGGGAGTACCACTGGGGCGTCGACGGCCTGGACCGCGTGCGCGCCTGGTTCGCCGACACCGATCTCGACGTGTGGGTGATCGAGCGCGAGCGGCAGGACCCGACGTCCTACGCCGAGACCTGGATCCGCGACGGCGGGACGAAGCCCGGCACGGCCGAGTTCGACACCCTGATGGGCGCTTGGCTCGACGACTTCGCGGACCGTCGCGTCACCGGCGTCGGCTTCGGCTACGTCGTGGTGCGTCGACCCCTGCCTGGAGGCCCGTCCGGCCTCCGCCGGTTCGAGCGCGTCCCCGAGACGCTCGGCTCCAACCCCGCGGGCCTCGGCGCGACGGTCGCCCGCGTCCTCGACGCGGCCGCCTGGCTCGCCGCGCACGACGACACCGCGCTCGCCGCCGCCCACCTGTCGGTGGCCGGTGACGTCACCGAGGAGCGGTACTACTGGCCGGGCAACGACGACCCCACGGTGATGACCCTGGTGCAGGGTGGCGGGCTCGGGCGCCGGGTGGACGCGGACACCGCACTCGCGGCGTTCGTGGGCGCGTGCGACGGCGACCTGTCCGTCGCGGCGATCATCGGTGCGCTCGCGCAGATCACCGGCGTGGACGAGCAGGCGCTCGCCGCCGACCTGCTGCCGGCGGCGCGCGACCTGGTGCTCGACGGGCTGCTCGTCCCCGCCGCCTGACGATCAGGCGCGGTGGTCGCGCCAGCTGTGCTCGGGCGTATAGCCGAGGAGTTCGCGGGCCTTCTCGGACGACAGCAGCGAGCTGACGCCGTCGATGTCCGCACGGCGCTCGATGTCCGGCACGAAGCGTTCGACGAGCTCGATGGTCGGGGTGTCCATCACCGTGTCGGGGCTCGCGATGACGAACGCCTCGAACCCGGTCAGGTCGGCCTCGAGCGACTTGCGGACGGCCTGGGCCCCGTCGCGCGAGTCGATGTACGACCACAGGTTGAACGTCTTCGCCTCGGGGGTGGCGTCCCACGGGAACGCCGGGTAGTCGGTCTCGTCCATCACGTTCGAGAAGCGCAGCCCGATCATCTTCAGCTCCGGGTCCCAGCGCGTGAAGTGGCGGGCCATCTCCTCTTCCACCGCCTTGCCGAGCGAGTACGACGACTGCGGGCGGACGGCGAATTCCTCGTCGACCGGCAGGTAGGGCGGGTGGTGCTCGCCCATCGGGATGCCGAGCAGGGTCTCGCTCGACGCCCACACGACGTTCTTGATCTTCGCGGCACGGGCGGCGTGGAAGACGTTGATCGACGAGGTCACGTTGTTCGTGATGAGGGCCACGTCGGGCACCTGCCCCGGGGCCGGCACCGCCGCGAGGTGCACGACGGCGTCGACGTGGTCGTACCGGTCGTCGATGCCGAGCAGGGCGTTCAGGACCTGGCCGTGGTCGGTCAGGTCGATCCGCACGAACGGGACACGCTCGGGCTTGTCGGGCGAGGGGACACGGTCGAGCAGGACCACGTCGTACCCGTGCGCATCGAGGTCGCGCACCACCGCTCGTCCGAGCTTGCCGCTGCCACCGGTCACCACTACACGCGTCATCGCGTCACTCCACATCGTCGTCGGAACACACCCTGGCGGGCACCGACCATCCTGCCCCGACGCACCTGACGCGACCAGGCCCTGTCCGTACCCCGGAGCTGGCGTCGCAGATCGTTTCAGATGTCAACGCTCATATGCCAGGGTGGGCACCATGGGCGTCGACCGGCGGTCACATCAGCAACGGATGGGTGGAATGAGCGAGATAGCGAACCTCGTCGACGGAGGAAGGATCGGTGATGCCGTCCGAGCCGCCCACGGGCTCACCCCGCAGCGGGTCCGTGAACTTCTCTTTGCTTCTGGTGGGTTCATGCAGGACTCTGGCCCGTACGACGAGTTCTTCCGTCGCTGGTACGTTACGCTCGAGAGCCCGTACCTGCGGGCCGAAGCAGCGGATCGGTTCTGCCAGGCGTACCTGACCGAACTGGCCGACGTCCCTGGTGCCGAGCACTACGGAGCGGCCTTGTCGACCGACTCGAAGCGAGCGGTGCGTGACCACCTCGCGCGGGAGATGCGGGGCCGGAACATCTCAGATTGGTCGATGTCTCCGGAGGAACCCCTCTCGAAGACGCAGGTCCGCGCGTGGAGCACCGCGGCGGACGAACTCGCTGCCGTGCGCTTGCCCTGACCACTTCGCCGGCGGGAGGCTCGGTGCGGACGTGCGCTGCGCCTCCGGTCAGGCGGTGGGGGCGACCTGGGCGATCGCGAGGCGGGCGACGAGTTCGACGTGCTCGGCCATGTCGCGGGTGGGATCGAACAGCCACTGGATCTGCATGCCGTCGGAGACCGCGAGCAGCACGCTAGTGAGCTGATCGGGGTCGATGTCGGTGCGGAGGCGGCCGTCCTGCTGCATCGTGCGGAAGTCGGCGGACAGCTCGCGGCGGCTGCGCTCGTAGCGCTCGCGGAAGTACTCGTGCGCCGGGTGCTCGGCATCGGTGGCCGCTGCGGCGGAGAGGTTGACGAACATCTGCACCAGGCCGGGGACCTCGGCGTTGTGCCGCACGATCGCGGCGAGCAGTGCGGCGGGGTCCGCGGCCTGCCAGTCGTGCGCGAGGTCGAGTTCGTCACGGCGGCGGAGGATCTCGACCCAGAGCTCGTCCTTCGAGTCGAAGTAGTGCAGCAGTCCGGCCTGGGTCAGCTCCACGGCGTCGGCGATGTCCTTGATGCTCGTCCGCCGGAAGCCCTGCGACGCCACGAGGTCCAGCGCGACCGTCAGGATCTCCTCGCGCTTCGCGATGCCCTTTGCGTACGAACCCCGTCGTGCCATGGCCAGACTGTACCGCTCGCGGGAGACCCGGAGAAACCAAGCAACGGTTGGTTTTGGGTGGTACGGTGCAGGAGCTGCCAGCGCGGGCGGCGAACCCGGTGGATGGTGGGTGGGGCGACGAGGCCCTGGCCGTCCAGGCGGCGCCCCGCGGCCCTGAACGAGAGGACCGACCACCGTGACCACCGTGAACGACGCGAGCACTGCCTCCAGTCCGGCGACGCCGCTGCCCGAGCGCATCGATGCGCTCCTCGGCCAGCTGACCACCGACGAGAAGGTGCAGCTGCTCACCGGACGTGACTTCTGGACCACCTGGCCCATCGAGAAGATCGGGCTGCGCCGGATCCTGATGTCGGACGGACCTTCGGGCGTGCGCGGCGAGGTGTGGGACGAGCGTGACCCGTCGCTGAACCTGCCGTCGGCAACCGCGCTGAGTGCCTCGTGGGACCGCGCGATCGCGAAGCGCTACGGCGCCGCCGCCGCGGTGGAGGCCCGCCGCAAGGGCGTCGACGTCGTGCTCGGCCCGACCATCAACCTGCACCGGTCCCCGCTCGGTGGCCGGCACTTCGAGGCGTTCAGCGAGGACCCGGTGCTCACCGGTGACCTGGCGGCGTCGTACGTCGACGGCGTGCAGGAGAACGGTGTCGCCGCGACCCCGAAGCACTACATCGCGAACGACTACGAGACCGACCGCTTCACCGCGTCCACCGAGGTGTCGGACCGCGCCCTGCGCGAGCTGTACCTCTTGGCGTTCGAGAAGGCCGTGACCGAGGCGCACGCCTGGGCGATCATGTCGTCCTACAACGCGATCAACGGCGTGACGGCATCGGAGAACGACCTGCTCGAGACCCCGCTCAACTCGGAGTGGGGCTTCGACGGCATCGTCGTGTCCGACTGGACCGGGGTGCGTTCGGTGGACTCGGCGAAGGCGTCGCAGGACGTCGCGATGCCCGGGCCGAACCCGTGGTGGAGCGAGGGCCCGCTGCTCGCCGCAGTCCAGTCCGGCGAAGTGCCGATGGCGGCGATCGACCGCAAGGTCCGCCGGATCCTGACCCTGGCCGCCCGCGTCGGCGCGCTCGAGGGCTTCGAGCCCGTCGCCGCGTCGCCCGTGCACGTCGAGGACGGGATCGCGTTCGTGCGCGAGGCCGAGGCCGAGGGTACGGTCCTGGTCCGCAACACCGGTGTCCTGCCGCTCGACGCCCCTGCCGTGTCACGCATCGCGGTGATCGGGCACAACGCCGACCAGGCCCGCACGCAGGGCGGTGGCTCGGCCACGGTCGTGCCGTCGCAGGTCGTGTCACCGCTGGACGGCATCCGTTCGGCCTTCCCCGGCGCGAGCGTGGACTACGCGATCGGCGCCGTCGTGCAGGAGGGCATCGCGGAGTTCCCGCTGTCCACCATCACGAACCCCGGCACCGGCGAACCCGGTGCGCGGGTCGCGTTCGTCAAGGACGGCGAGGAGCTGTTCGTCGAGGACCGCCGCGCGACGGCGCTGTTCTGGTTCGGCGGCGACGCCCCGATCCGTCAGGCGGACCGGCTCGACATCACCACCACCTACACGGCCGAGTCGACCGGGACCGTGCGGTTCGGCATCGGCGCGGCCGGCCGGTCACGCATGTGGATCGACGGCGAGCTGCTGCTCGACGAGGACGTGCCGTTCGAGGGCGACCAGCTCGGTGCCGCGTTCCTCAACCCGCCGGCGCGGTCGGTGCCGGTCGAGGTGATCGCGGGACAGCAGGTCGCGATCCGCATCGAGTACGACGTGGTGCAGGACGAGACGCTCGGCGGCGTGCTGGCGTACCAGTTCGGCACCGAGCCGTCGGACGACGACCCCGCCGTGCTGATCGAGGCCGCGGTGGACGCCGCCCGTGGTGCGGACGTCGCCGTCGTCGTGGTCGGCACGAACTCCAAGGTCGAGTCCGAGGGCTACGACCGCTCCTCGCTGGCACTCCCCGGTCACCAGGACGACCTGGTGCGCGCCGTCGCCGCGGCGAACCCGAACACCGTGGTCGTCGTGAACGCCGGGTCGCCGGTCGAGATGCCGTGGCGGAACGACGTCGCCGCGGTGCTGCTGACATGGTTCGGCGGGCAGGAGTACGGCAACGCCCTGGCCGATGTGCTGACCGGGACGCAGGAGCCCGGCGGCCGCCTGCCCACCACGTGGCCCGTCGCGATGGCAGACGTCCCGGTGCTCGACGTCACCCCGGTGGACGGCAAGGTCGCCTACGACGAGGGCGTCCACGTCGGGTACCGGGCCTGGCTGCGGGCCGGCACCGAGCCCGCGTACCCGTTCGGGCACGGCCTCGGCTACACCACGTGGTCGATCGAGGGCTTGTCCGCGACCCCGACCGTGCGCGAGGGCGACGCCGTCATCGTCACGGCGACCGTCGCGAACACGGGTGACCGCGCCGGCAAGCACGTCGTGCAGGTCTACGCGTCCCGTGCGGAGTCGGCGGTCGACCGCCCGGTGCGCTGGCTGGTCGGGTTCGCCCCGGTCCGGCTCGCCGCAGGCGCCTCGACGGAGGTCTCGATCGAGGTCCCGGCGCGTGCCTTCGCTCACTGGGACGGCTCGTGGCAGTACGAGTCGGGGACCTTCACGCTGCACGTCGGCGCCTCGGTCGTCGACGACGCCGGAACCGCGTCCCTCGAACTGGAGTGACGAAGTCGTCCGGTTTCCGCGCAGCTCCCAACTCCATTCAGTAACATCGTTCTGCGCGAGTCGGCTGGTTACCGTCCGCGCACGCACCGACTACGGGGTCGCTGGGTGAGCGACTCGGTCTCCTGATCCGGCCGTTGTCGCCCTGGCCTCCCCGGTGCGTCCCAGAATGCGTCCCCGCGTCCGCGCGGGGACGCATTCGTCGTTCCGGCACGGAACCGCATCGGTGAACCGGTTGACGCACTTCGTCCCGCCTCGGAAAAACGAGTGACACTTGGTCAACTTTCTACGTCCCGGGTGCGCGGATCGGTGTGACAAACCGCTCGGTAGGTGGAACGATGGGTGCACCATCTCGTACGGATCAGGGACGAGATGGTCATCCGGTCGGGCTCTGTGAGACTCACCAACTCGTCCAGAGCCCACCGGATGCCCTTGACTCTCGGTGGCAGGCTCGCAGTGATCAGGCCCGCGGTGCCGGTGCTCAGGCCCGCAGGGCGGGTGCGATCTCCTCGGCCACGATGCGCAGGATCCGCTCGTGCGCCGCGCGGTCGCCGTTCGCCGGCAGGGTGATGACGAGTTCGTCGGTGGCGGTGACCGCCGGGTCGGTGAGCAGTGCGTCGACGATGCCGGCCGGTTCGCCGGACACGACCTTGCTGAAGCGGAACGGCGGGGTGCCCGAGAGCGGTCGGCCCTCGTCGTCCATGCCCGATGCGTAGCCGGTCAGGAACTCCTGGTGCACGGCGCGGTCGTGGTCGTCGAGGAGCGGCACGACGATCCGGCCCACCGCGACCTTGGACTCGCGCTGCGGGTGGAGCTCGGCGAACCGTTCGCGGTAGGCGGCGATCTGTTCGGCCTGTGCCTGCGCGAACGGCGCACCGGTGTCCTCGGTGTTCAGGGTCGAGCAGTGCAGCAGGAGCCCCTTCTCGGCGGTGCGGACCGCCGTGCCCATGCTGCCGCCGCCCCACCACACGCGCTCGCGCAGGCCCGGACTGAGCGGCTGCAGGGTCAGGTCGGCTCCGGCGGGGATGCTCTCGTAGCCCTTGCCGGCACTGCCGAGGGGCTCACCCTGGAGGACCTCGAGCAGGCGTGCGGCGCGCGCCTCGGCCTCGTCGCGGAAGCTGCGGTCGACCGTGCCGAACACCGGGTCGAGGATCGGGCCGTACCCGGCGATGCCCGTGCTGATGCCGAGCTGCACCCGGCCGCCGCTCAGCAGGTCGACGGTGCTGGCGTCCTCGGCCAGGCGCACCGGGTCCTCGTAGCGCATCCCGAGCACGGCGGTGCCGAACGCGATGGTGCTGGTGCGCTGCGCTGCGGCCGCGAAGAAGGTCATCGGGCTCGTCAGGTACGGCTCGAAGTGCCGACCGCGTACCCAGCCCGTCCCGTAGCCGAGCGACTCGGCGGTCTCGAACAGGCGCAGCCCGTCCTCCAGGGCGCCGGCGGCGCCCCCGGTGCCACCGTGGTTCGGGACGAAGGAGAGGAAGCCGAGTTCGCGCATGACGCGAGTCTATGCGCACGTATCGAAATGGGCCCGAGTCGGTGACCGGGCGGACGGGAGGCCCGTGGCGGCGCCGCACCGGGCCTCCCGTCCGGCACATGCGCACCTGGGAGGATGGGCACATGACCGACGTCACCACCGTGCCCCCGCTCGTCGCCGCGATCCCGGCGGCGGTGGACGGCGTCGTCGATCCCGACGAGGTCTACGAGGCCTTCGCAGCCTGGGCCGCCGAGGGCGGCCGGCCGCTGTACCCGGCGCAGGACGAAGCGGTCATCGAGCTCGTCTCCGGCGCGAACGTCGTGCTGAGCACACCGACCGGCACCGGGAAGTCGCTCGTCGCAGCCGGCGCGCACTTCGCGGCGCTCGCCGAGGGCAAGCGGAGCTACTACACGGCGCCGATCAAGGCGCTGGTGTCCGAGAAGTTCTTCCAGCTCGTCGAGCTGTTCGGTGCGCAGAACGTCGGCATGGTCACCGGTGACTCGAGCGTCAACGCCGACGCGCCGATCGTCTGCTGCACCGCCGAGATCCTGGCGAACCTGGCGCTGCGGCAGGGGCCGGACGCCGACGTGGACGTCGTCGTCATGGACGAGTTCCACTTCTACGGCGACCCCGACCGCGGCTGGGCGTGGCAGGTGCCGCTGCTCGTGCTCGAGCGTGCGCAGTTCCTGCTCATGTCGGCGACCCTC
Organism: Curtobacterium sp. MCSS17_011; assembly: GCF_003224275.1. Classification (NCBI taxonomy): domain Bacteria; kingdom Bacillati; phylum Actinomycetota; class Actinomycetes; order Micrococcales; family Microbacteriaceae; genus Curtobacterium; species Curtobacterium sp. MCSS17_011. The sequence continues at coordinate 26,129 of NZ_QKLE01000004.1, forward strand.
GGCGACGTCACCACCATCGCCGACGACCTGTCCCGACGCACCGGACGGCCCACCGCCCGCGTGACCGGTGTCTCCCGACCCGTGCCGCTCGAGTACCAGTACGTGATGACGCCCGTGCAGGAGACGGTGGAACGGCTGCTCGAGGAGGGCAAGGCGCCGATCTACATCGTGCACTTCGCCCAGGCCGCAGCCCTCGAACGGGCGCAGTCGCTGATGTCCGCGAAGGTCGCGTCACGCGAACGCCGCGACCAGATCGCGGACGCCATCGCCGGCTTCCGCTTCAGCGCCGGGTTCGGGCAGACCCTGTCGCGGCTGATCCGGGCCGGCATCGGCGTGCACCACGCCGGCATGCTGCCGAAGTACCGACGGCTCGTCGAGCAGCTCGCCCAGCGCGGCCTGCTGCCCGTCATCTGCGGAACCGACACCCTGGGCGTCGGGATCAACGTGCCGATCCGGTCCGTGCTGTTCACCGGGCTGACGAAGTTCGACGGCACGAAGATGCGCCAGCTGTCCGCGCGGGAGTTCCACCAGATCGCCGGTCGTGCCGGACGTGCCGGCTACGACACCGAGGGTGACGTCGTCGCCGAGGCACCCGAGCACGACATCGAGAACGCCCGCGCCGTCGCCAAGGCCGGCGACGACCCGAAGAAGAAGAACAAGATCAAGCGGAAGAAGGCACCGGAGGGCTTCGTGTCCTGGGGGCAGGCGTCGTTCGAACGGCTGATCGCGGCCGAGCCCGAGGCGATGGTCTCCCGCATGCGGATCACGCACGCGATGGTGCTGTCCGTCGTCGCCCGTGGCGGGGACGCCTTCGCGGACGTCCGGTCGCTGGTCTACGACAACCACGAACCGCGATCGCGCCAGCTCGCGATGGCACGGCGGGCACTCGTCATCGCGCGGACCCTCATCAACGCGCGCGTGATCGAGAAGGTCGACGGCGCCTACCGCCTCACAGTCGACATCGCGCCGAACTTCGCGCTCAATCAGCCACTGTCGCCGTTCGCGCTCGCCGCGTTCGAGTTGCTCGACCCTTCTTCTCCCACCTATGCGCTGGACATGGTCTCGGTCGTGGAGGCCACGCTCGACGACCCGCGGGCGATCCTGTCGCAGCAGCAGTTCAAGGAGCGCGGCGAGGCCGTCGCCCGCATGAAGCAGGAGGGGATCGAGTACGAGGAGCGGATGGAGCTGCTCGAGGAGGTCACCTGGCCTCGCCCGCTGTCCGAGCTGTTGGAGGCCGCGTACGAGGCCTACGCCGCCGAACAGCCCTGGGTGCTCGACTTCCAGCTGTCCCCGAAGGCCGTCGTCCGCGACATGTACGAACGCGCGATGACCTTCGGTGACTTCGTGCGCTTCTACCAGCTCACCCGGTCCGAGGGGCTCGTGCTCCGCTACCTGTCCGACGCGTACCGGACCATGCGGCAGACCATCGCCGAGGAACAGCGGACCCAGGAGCTCGACGACCTGATCGAGTGGCTGGGCGAGGTCGTGCGGCAGACCGACTCCTCGCTCGTCGACGAGTGGGAGGCGCTGCTCAACGGCGACGTCCTGCTGGCATCCGAGGAGCACGAGGAGATCGCGCCGCCGCAGCCCGCACGGCTCACCGGCAACGCGCGGGCGTTCCGGGTGCTCGTGCGCAACGCCCTGTTCCAGCGGGTGCTGCTCGCCGCCGCCGACGACATCGACGGGCTCGGGGAACTCGACGCGACCGTCGGCTTCGACCGATCGGCGTGGGACAACGTGCTCGAGGAGTACTACGAGGAGCACGACAGCATCGGCACCGATGCCGACGCGCGCTCCATGCAGTACCTGGTGCTCGACGAGAGCGGCGCCACGGCGTCACCCCGGGTCTGGAAGGCACGGCAGATCTTCGCCGACCCCGAGGGCGACAAGGACTTCGGGTTCTCGGCGACGATCAACCTGGACGCCTCGGACGAGGTCGGCGAGGCCGTCGTCCGTGTCACCGAGATCGGGCGGTTCGACGGGTGGGCCGAGGTCGACGTCGACTGAGCGGGGCGGGGCGTGTCGGCTCGGGGCTCGGGGCCGCTCCGGCTTGGGGGTCGCCGCACCACGACCACCACGCGCTCGGGTGTCGACCCGGCGTCGGGGGAGCAGATCACGCAGCAGGAGCGGCGCGACGGGACCTACTGACCGCCCGGTTGGGTCAGAAGAGGGTCGCGGGCGGGGTCGCGTCGGGCAGCGCAGACGGCTCGGGGACCTCGGCGCCGGGCCAACCCGGACCGTGCGGCACGTCGGTGCCGTTCTGGAACGCGGTGGCAGCGCCACGGGCACGCACGTCGGCGGCCTCGTTCATCTCGTGACCGACGTGGCCGCGGACCCACTCGAACGTGACCTTGCGGCCCTGCAGTTCCGCGTCGAGTTCCTTGATGATCTCGACGTTGAGGACCGGCTTGCCGTCGGCCTTCCGCCAGCCCTTGCGCTTCCAGCCGGCGAGCCACTCGGTGCAGGCCTTGATGGCGTACTGGCTGTCACACAGGATGTGCAGCGGCTCGCCGGTGTCCTTCGTGGCGCGGAGCAGCTGCAGCACGGCGGTGAGCTCGCCGATGTTGTTCGTCGCGCGGGGCCAGCCACCGGCCGCCCACCGGTCGTCGTCGACGTACCAGGCCCAGCCAGCGGGGCCGGGGTTGCCGAGGGCTGAGCCGTCTGCGGCGGCGACGATCGTCACGATGGGACCTCCTGGTGGTGCCGGGGTGCGCGGTGGTGCTGGTCCACCGTAACGGACCACGCCGACGGCTCACGCTCCGGCGTTCTGCACCGGTGCGTGGTCAGCGCGGGGCGACCGCTTCCAGGGCGTCGAGCAGCCCGACGACGTCGGTGACGTCGTAGAAGGCGAAGTCTCTCCGCATACCGAACAGTCCGTCGAGACCGGTGTTCGCGTACTGCCGGATCGCGTCCGTGCCGCCCCAGAAAAGGGTGTCGAGGTCGCCGGTGTCGTTCCACTCGACCGACACGTGCTCATCCATCAGGTCGGTTCCGCGGTCGGTGCGACGGATGTCGGTCTCCCGACTCACCCTTCCGGAGACGATCAGCGCGCGCTGGTCGGTGACGGCGTAGACCTCGGTGCGCTTGCGGTGACGCTTCACGAGGAAGCGGCCACCGCCCATGTGCAGGCTGGCCACGACGGACACAACCAACAGCACCAGCACCAGCGGATGTGCTCCGTCGCGGATGGCCAGAACGAGCCCCGTCGTCACGGCAGCGGCGAACAACACGCTGAAGGGGACGAGCCACCGGTCGTGGAACCCCAGCATCTTCGATGGGTCACTCTGTCCCACCCAGAGCAGCCGCTCTCCGGCGCGGAGCTCGGCGGTGATCAGTGCGCGCTGGTCGGAAGTGCTCGTGACCGGCACGCTCAACGGCGCTCAGGATCGATGTTGAGCGTGCTGCCCTCGAGCAGCCAGTCGTCGTCGCGCTGCTCCATGAAGGGGTTCATCCACTGCACCTGCGCCGGCGTGATGCCGAACCGCTCCGCGACGGTCGAGAGCTCGTCGCCGTGTGCGACCAGGTAGTTCGCCGGTCGGCCATCGGCGTTGGTGACGATGCCGTAGGCGCCTGGTCGGTCCTTGCCGACGGTGACCCGGAGGTCGGGGTAGGGGTTCGGGATCTTCCACGCGAGGTCAGCGGCGGCGAGCACCGACCCCGCCCACGGGCGCTTGGACGAGTCCTCGTCGGCCACCGTCGCCGGGACGAGGACGACACTGCGCAGGTAGTCGGGGCGAGGACCCGCTTGACCCATCGTGAACGAGGTCGGGGGAGCAACCGCGGCGTCCCACTCGACTGTCTCGCGCACCGAGCCGTCGGCGCCGTCGAGCGGTTTCGCGGTCCGGTGTCGGAACTCCAGGCGCATGGGCTGCGGATTGGTCGTCCGGTACTCGGAGAGCTGAGCGTCGAAGGTACCGCGGTCGTTCGCGACCACCCGGACGTGGATGCTGGTCTCACCGCTCGGCGAGACCACGTCGGTCTCCGCCGCCACGGTGCCGGTGGGCAGCGCCTGCTCGGGCTCGGTCTCGACCGGATCGGTGCCGCGCGTCGGGTCCGGCTCGGGTTCCGCCGTGCGCTCGGCCGCCTGTCGCGTCGGTGTCGGGATCGCGTCGTCGCCGCCGAACGCCGTGCACCCGGCGAGCAGCAGCCCCACCAGTGCCGAGCCGATCACCGCGGTCGTCGCGGTCCGTGTTCGTCCCATCGTTCCCCCTCGTCGGCAGCGTAGCGGGGGCCAGGGACGTCATCGAGTGCGGGGAGCGGACCGAGCCAGACTCGTTACACGGGGCCGAGGACTACCGTCCGCTGCAGGAGGAAACACCATGAGCGACAGCATCCCGAACGCCCCCGGCCCCGAGCCGTCCGACGACCGCGCACGCAACGACGCGCTCCGCGACGCCGCTCACAGCGACGATGTCGACGGGGTCAGTGGCCGTGAGCAGCGGGCGGCGGACACGTCGTACAGCCCGTCGAGCGAGCGCGAGATGGACGCGTCCCAGACGAAGCAGCGCGACGACGGAGACTTGCGTGAGGACGGCATCGACCCGTCCAAGGTCATTGCGGCCCCCGGGACGGGCGGCGCGGACGACGCCGGCGACGTCGAGCCCGAACCGGGCGACCTGCACCTGCCGTGGCAGTCCGAGGAGGACCGCCGAGGCTAGTTCGGCTACGACACCGAGTCCGGGTGGGAGCCCGTCCGCTGCCCGGACTCGAGCGTCCCGATCGCCGCGAGCTCGTCGTCGGTGAGCTCGAACCCGTCGACGTCGAGGTTCGACCGGATCCGTGACGGCGTGACCGACTTCGGCAGCACCACCACGCCTTGCTGCACGTTCCACCGCACGAGCACCTGCGCCACGCTCACCCCGTGCGCGTCGGCGATGCCCGTCAGCACCGGCTCGTCGATCAGGCGCCCACGACCGAGCGGCGACCACGCCCCGGTCACGATGCCGTGCTGCTCGTGGAACGCGATGAGCTCGCGCTGCGGCAGCCAGGGGTGGCGTTCGACCTGGTTCAGCGCCGGCACCTCGTCGGTCTCGTCGATGAGCCGCTGCAGGTGGGGCACCTGGAAGTTCGAGACGCCGATGCTCCGCGCCCGCCCCGACTCGCGCAGTTCCACCAGCGCACGCCACGTCTCGACGTAGCGGTCGTTCGCGGCGGCCGGCCAGTGGATCAGGTAGAGGTCGACGGCGTCGAGCCCCAGCCGCTCGAGGCTGCCGTCGAACGCCCGCAGGGTCGCGTCGCGCCCCTGGTGGTCGTTCCACACCTTGGTCGTCACGAAGACGTCGTCACGGTCCAGCCCGGAGGCCCGGATCGCCTTGCCGACGCCGGTCTCGTTGCCGTACATCTCGGCGGTGTCGATGTGCCGGTAGCCGGCGTCCAGCGCGAGACCGACCGCCGTCTCTGCTTCGGCGTCGTCGACCTTGTAGACGCCGAAGCCGATCGCGGGGATCGAGCGCCCGTCGTGCAGGGGAACTGAGGTGACCATGCACCCATCCTGCCGGTGCCTGGCGGGCGCGCGCCGGGCCTCCAGGCCATCTGTGGAGAACGCGACGTGAACGCCGGGCGCACGTTCCTTCCCATATCGGCCGCGATGGCGAGTGGAAACGGGCGTACCTGGTCAGAACTTCTGACCAGATACGCCCGTTTCGACCAGGTACGCCCGGAACCGCCCGCCGCTCAGGTCGGCAGGCGCACCGGCTCGGTGTCGGGGAGCGGGCTGGCGTCGCGACCGCGCAGGTCGGGAAGCCAGCTGCGCATCGCCAGGGGGAGCAGCACGCCCAGCCCGGCCATCACGGCGCCGACGGTGAAGCCGCCGACGGGGCCGCTGCCGTCGATCAGGAAGCCGGCGATCGCCGAACCGCCTGCGGCACCGATCAGCTGGCCGGTGCCCATCCAGCCGTAGGCCTCGGCCGTGTCGGAGAACTTGACCGTGGCGGAGACCGAGCCGAACATCACCGCGAGGGCCGGCGCGATGCCCACGCCAGCGATGACCAGGGCGAGGCAGAGCCACCAGAAGCCCGTGCCGCCGAGGGCCAGGGTGAGACCGACGAAGACGACCGCCATGCGCGTCCACAGGGTGTTGCGGGAGATCGGGCGGTGGCCGAACGCCAGGCCGCCGGCGAGGGAACCGACCGCGAACACCGCGAGGACGATGCCGGCGTTCGGACTGCCCTCGCCGAACACGCTGGTGACGCTCGCCTCGACCGCGGCGCACGCCCCGATCAGCAGCAGACCGGTCAGGGTGGCGACGACGACCGCGGGGCGCTTCAGCACGACACCGAAGGCGCGCTTCGATCGGGGGATGCGGACACGTCCGAGCTCGGGGGAGGCGATGAACCACGCGCCGCCGACGACCAGGAACACCATCGCGACGACGATCGCCTCGACCGTGCCGACCTGGGTGGCGACGAAGGTGGTGATGACCGGGCCGGCGACCCAGATGAGCTCCTGCGCGCTGGCGTCGAGGGAGAAGAGGGGTGTGAGCTGCGCCGACGTCACCATCTTCGGGTAGATGGTGCGCACCGCGGGCTGCACGGGCGGGACCGCCAGGCCGCCGAGGAACCCGACCACCACGTACCCCCAGAGCGGCATGTACACGAACGCGATGACCACCATGCTGATCAGCGCGACGATGCTCGTCAGGATGAGGACGGGGCGCATGCCCCAGCTGCCCATCCACCGGCTGGTCAGCGGCCCGGCGATCGCCTGCCCGATGCTCGTCGTCGCGAGCACCAGCCCGGCGGCGCCGTAGGAGCCGAACACGTGCTCGACGTGCAGCAGGTACGCCAGCGACAGCATGCCGAACGGGAACCGCGCGGTGAGCTGTGCGGCGATGACACGACCCACGCCAGGGGTCTTCAGGAGGGGCCCGTACGTACTCACGAGACGAGTGTACGGACCAGCCGGAAGGGGCTGTCCCCCGTCCTGGGGAGGGGCGGTTCGCGACACGCCGATGCGCTGATTCCACACATGTGGATCGGGACTGTCCACCGGTGTGGGGAAGTGTCGGTGGTCGGCCGGAGACTGGCGGAAACTCGGGCCTCTCGGGAATCCACAGACTGTGGAGGACGTTGTGGAGAACTACATGGCTGTAACACTTCCTCTTGTGGTCGGTGCTGCGGCTAGCCACTAGATGTAGTGTGGAGGCATCGCAGCGGCCCCTCCCGGACACGACTGCGGACAGACATCAGCACCACCTCCACAGCACAGCAGAAACCAGTAGGAACCAGGGGAGAACATGGCCGTCACCGTCTACACCAAGCCGTCCTGCGTCCAGTGCACCGCGACGTACCGGGCCCTCGACAACAAGGGCATCGAGTACGAAGTGCACGACGTCTCCACGGACGAAGCAGCGCTCGAGCACGTCAAGAGCCTGGGCTACATGCAGGCCCCCGTCGTCGTCACGGACGACGACCACTGGTCGGGCTTCCGCCCCGACAAGATCGCGACCCTCAGCGCCGAACTGGCGTAGTCGTCTCCCGTCCTGCGGACGGTCACCCCGGACCCGCTCAGGAGGCCCGGCGATCGCCCGCAGGACACCCTCCGGTCCGCCTGTTCCGCACCTTCTCCAGAGGAGCGCACCATGAGCCGATTGGTCTACTTCTCGAGCGTGTCCGGGTACACCGCGCGCTTCGTCGAGAAGCTCGGCCGCGACGCGGACCGGATCCCGCTCTACCCGAGCGAACCGTTCCTGCACGTCGACGAGCCCTACGTCCTGGTCCTGCCCACCTACGGTGGCGGCAACGGCGAGGGTGCAGTCCCCAAGCAGGTCATCAAGTTCCTCAACGACGCCCACAACCGCTCGCTCATCCGCGGCGTGGTGGTGGGTGGCAACACGAACTTCGGCGAGGCGTACGGCCTCGCAGGGGACGTCATCGCGCAGAAGTGCAACGTCCCCCTTCTGTACAGGTTTGAACTCTTCGGGACCCCTGACGACGTGTCGGCGGTCAACTCAGGATTGGATGCATTTTGGACGCAGCAGTTGCAGACGTCGATCTGACGTCGCCGCAGACGGGGATGGACTACCACTCCCTCAACGCGATGCTCAACCTCTACGACGCGGACGGGAACATCCAGTTCGACAAGGATCGTGAGGCCGCCAAGCAGTTCTTCCTGCAGCACGTCAACCAGAACACCGTCTTCTTCCACAACCTGAAGGAGCGGCTCGACTACCTGGTCGAGAACGAGTACTACGAAAAAGCCACGATCGACATGTACTCGCTGGACTTCATCCAGCAGCTCAACGACCTGGCGTACTCGAAGAAGTTCCGGTTCCAGACGTTCCTCGGCGCGTTCAAGTACTACACGAGCTACACGCTCAAGACGTTCGACGGCAAGCGGTACCTGGAGCGCTTCGAGGACCGCGTCGTCATGACCGCCCTCGGCCTGGCCCAGGGCAACGAGCAGCTCGCGATCGACCTCGTCGAAGAGATCGTCGCCGGCCGCTTCCAGCCCGCCACCCCGACGTTCCTGAACACCGCCAAGGCACAGCGCGGCGAGCTCGTCTCCTGCTTCCTGCTCCGCATCGAGGACAACATGGAGTCGATCTCGCGCGGCATCAACTCCTCGCTGCAGCTCTCGAAGCGCGGCGGCGGCGTGGCCCTGCTCCTCTCCAACATCCGCGAGGCCGGCGCCCCGATCAAGCAGATCGAGAACCAGTCCTCGGGCATCATCCCCGTGATGAAGCTGTTGGAAGACTCCTTCTCCTACGCGAACCAGCTCGGTGCGCGTCAGGGTGCCGGCGCGGTCTACCTCAGCGCCCACCACCCGGACATCATGAAGTTCCTCGACACCAAGCGCGAGAACGCCGACGAGAAGATCCGCATCAAGACGCTGTCCCTCGGCGTCGTCGTGCCGGACATCACGTTCGAGCTCGCGAAGAACAACGAGGACATGTACCTGTTCTCGCCGTACGACGTAGAGAAGGTCTACGGCGTCCCCTTCGGCGACGTCCCGATCTCCGAGAACTACCGCGCGATGGTCGACGACTCGCGCATCAAGAAGACGAAGATCAAGGCGCGTGACTTCTTCACGACCATCGCCGAGATCCAGTTCGAGTCGGGCTACCCGTACATCGTGTTCGAGGACACGGTGAACAAGGCCAACCCGATCAAGGGTCGGATCAACATGTCCAACCTGTGCTCCGAGATCCTGCAGGTCAACACCCCGACGACCTTCAACGAGGACCTGTCCTACAAGGAGATCGGCAAGGACATCTCCTGCAACCTCGGCTCGCTGAACATCGCGCTGACGATGGACTCGCCCGACTTCGGCAAGACCATCGAGACCGCCATCCGCGGCCTGACCTCGGTCTCGCAGATGTCGCACATCACCTCGGTGCGTTCCGTCGAGGACGGCAACGACAAGTCGCACGCCATCGGCCTGGGCCAGATGAACCTGCACGGGTACCTGGCTCGTGAGCGCGTCTACTACGGCTCCGAAGAGGGCATCGACTTCACGAACATCTACTTCTACACGGTGCTGTTCCACGCCCTTCGTGCGTCGAACAAGATCGCGATCGAGACCGGCGAGACCTTCGACGGCTTCCGCGACTCGAAGTACGCGTCGGGTGAGTTCTTCGACAAGTACACCGACCAGACGTGGACCCCCGCGACCGCTCGTGTTGCCTCGCTGTTCGACAACGCGAACATCACGATCCCGACGCAGGATGACTGGAAGGCGCTGAAGGCGTCCGTCCAGGAGCACGGCATCTACAACCAGAACCTGCAGGCCGTCCCGCCGACCGGTTCGATCTCGTACATCAACCACTCGACGTCGTCGATCCACCCGATCGCGTCGAAGATCGAGATCCGCAAGGAAGGCAAGCTCGGCCGCGTCTACTACCCGGCGCCGTTCATGACGAACGACAACCTGGACTACTACCAGGACGCGTACGAGATCGGCCCGGAGAAGATCATCGACACGTACGCCGCGGCGACGCAGCACGTGGACCAGGGCCTGTCCCTGACGCTGTTCTTCAAGGACACCGCCACCACGCGTGACATCAACAAGGCGCAGATCTACGCATGGCGCAAGGGCATCAAGACGATCTACTACATCCGTCTCCGCCAGCTCGCGCTGGAGGGCACGGAGGTCGAGGGCTGCGTCAGCTGCATGCTGTAGAGCTGCTGCTCTCTTCCTGGAGGCGCGGGGCGGGCCCCGCCCCGCGCCTCCAGTCCGTCATCAGATCACCATCTCGAATCCGGAAGACAATCCCATGACCCTCACCGACCCGGTCCACGCCACGGGCAAGTCCATCCCGCTGATCAGCGCGGTCAGTGCCATCAACTGGAACCGCATCCAGGACGACAAGGACGTCGAGGTCTGGAACCGGCTGGTCAACAACTTCTGGCTGCCCGAGAAGGTGCCGCTGTCGAACGACGTGCAGTCGTGGAACACGCTCACGCCGGCGGAGCAGCAGCTCACCATGCGGGTCTTCACCGGCCTGACACTGCTCGACACCATCCAGGGCACCGTCGGCGCGATCAGCCTGATCCCCGACGCGATCACCCCGCACGAAGAAGCCGTCTACACGAACATCGCGTTCATGGAGTCGGTGCACGCGAAGAGCTACTCGTCGATCTTCTCGACGCTGGCCTCGACCCCCGAGATCGACGACGCCTTCCGCTGGTCCACCGAGAACGTGAACCTGCAGAAGAAGGCCCAGATCGTCCTCGACTACTACACCGGTGACGACCCCCTGAAGCGCAAGGTCGCCTCGACGCTGCTCGAGTCGTTCCTGTTCTACTCCGGCTTCTACCTGCCGATGTACTGGTCCTCGCGCGCGAAGCTCACCAACACCGCTGACCTGATCCGCCTGATCATCCGCGACGAAGCCGTCCACGGGTACTACATCGGGTACAAGTTCCAGAAGGGCCTCGAGGGCGCTTCCGAAGAGCGCAAGCAGGAGATCAAGGACTACACGTTCAACCTGCTGTTCGAGCTCTACGAGAACGAGGTGCAGTACACGCAGGACCTGTACGACCAGGTCGGGCTGACCGAGGACGTCAAGAAGTTCCTGCACTACAACGCCAACAAGGCGCTGATGAACCTGGGCTACGAGCCGATGTTCCCCAAGGAGACGACGGACGTGAACCCGGCGATCCTGTCGGCGCTGTCGCCCAACGCGGACGAGAACCACGACTTCTTCTCGGGGTCGGGGTCGTCGTACGTCATCGGCAAGGCGGAGAAGACCGAGGACGAGGACTGGGACTTCTGATCCTGGTCTGACTCGTGGGAACGCCCCGCTGGCTTCGGCTGGCGGGGCGTTCCTGGGTCCGCATGTCGTCCCATCGATGAGACGAAGCGCGGACGGTGTAGGTGAGACAAAGCTCGTCGACGTTCTGAATAGTGGAGCAGTTCGTCCGGTGACCGACCGGCTGTCGACACCGTTCGCCAACCGAAGCTCGACGGGTAGTGTCGCGCTCATGACCGAGATGACGCGGCGAACCGTCCTCGAGCGACTCATCGGGAAGCCCCGCCCATGGGTTGTCTGGGCGTGGGCCGCTCTGGCCGCCGTCTGGATCATCTTCGCCATCATCGATCCGTCCGGGTTCCACACCTTCATGGCGATCAGCTGGTCGGTCCTCGCTGCGGTTCAGCTCGGCGCCGCCTACTACGCCCGCCGGCAGGAACAGCGTCGCGTGCAGGCAGCTGAGGTGCACCGGTGAAGGATCGCGGAACGGACGAGACGAGTTCTAGTCTGGTCGGATGGGGGTATTGCGAGCAGTGTGCTTCGACCTGGATGGAACCCTGTTCGATCACAGGGGGTCAGCACGAGCGGGTGCAACCCGCTTCCTCGAGAGCCTGGGGATAGCCGCGACGGAGTCCGCGCTGGACTCGTGGTTTGCCGCCGAAGACGCGCAGTTCGAGCGGTGGCGGTCCGGGCAGATCAGTTTCCAAGAGCAACGACGCGGGCGTCTTCGCACCGCGTTGCCATCTCTCGGCTGCCAACCTCCGTCGGATGGGATCGGCTTGGACTCGTTGTTCGACGGCTACCTGGCCTCGTATCGTGCGTCGTGGCGGGTGTTCCCCGGGAGCGTGTCGCTGCTGCGGGAGCTCCGGGGGCGTGGATACCGCCTGGGCTTGCTCACCAACGGCTCCGAAGAGCAACAGCTCAACAAGCTCACGCACACTGGTCTCGACGGCGCCTTCGACGCGGTCTGCGTCTCCGAACGCATCGGCTTCCAGAAGCCGGATGAGCGGGCGTTCCTGACCGCGGCGCACGAGCTCGGAGTTGACGCCTCCGACTGCCTGTTCGTCGGCGACAGTGCAGCGCACGACATCGCTGGCGCGCGCACCGCCGGTATGCACGGCCTGTTGGTCAACCACTCCGCGGAAGAAGCGGTGGGTATCAAGACTGCCGTGCTGGCGTGCATCACGGCTCACGGCGACGCCCGGTAGCCGATCGGCTTCCGCGCGCGGAGCGCGGGCGCATTGCCGCGACCGTGTTCCGGACGGGAGGCGCGGTGCCAGCTGGCACCGTGCCTCCCGTCCGGCGCTTCTCACGCGATAGCGTGCAGCCACGCAGCCAGCTGCGTCCGGACAGTCCGTTGCTGGAAATGGTGCTGGGCCGAACCACCGAAGGGTGGCGCCCGACCACTCAGCGCGACACCGTCTCCGGTACCGTGCCGCCCCAACCGTTGAACCCGCCGAACACGACCTTCACGGGGACGGCCTGCGCTCGGTCGGCCACGTACCGGTACACGCCGCCCGGACGTCCGAGCCACAGCACCTGCGCGGTCGTTGCGGTCGTCGCCGCCGTCCGGAGCTCCACCACGTACTGGCCGGAGGGGATCTGGAACTGCGCCGTCTGCTCGCTGTCGAGCAGCGTTGAGAACCGGGTCGAGAACGACGCCCCGGTCGTCGCGTTCGTCACGGTGACGCTCGCGCCGCTCAGCTGCGCCGACGGGGCGCGGGACGCCGAGGCCGCGTAGACGACCAGGTCGTAGTCGCTGTGGGCGTAGTGCCGTGACAAGGTGACTTGGGAAGCCGGGAGCGTTCCTCGCTGCTGGTACACCCGGGTCTTCCAGACGGCGGGCGACGCCGTTCCGCTGGCGTAGGCCTCGATGCGGTACTTCCCGGTGCTCAAACCGACGAACCGGTACTGGCCCGCGCTGTCCGAGGTCGTCCGGAACACCTGCGAGGTGTCCTCGTTCCAGGCGTACATCAGGCGACCGGCGGCGGGTCCTGTGGGGCCGACCACACCGCCCTGCACGGTGGCACCGATCACGAGCGGCACGGTGACCGCGACCGTCGAACCACCGCGGACGGCGATGCCCGAGCGGAGTCCGGGTGCGTAGGTCTCCGTTCCGTGCGGCGGGAGCTGCCGCGTCGTCACCGTGACGGTGTCCGGTGCGGGGATGCCGGAGAACGTCGCGGTGCCGTCATCGTCGGTGGTGGCGTTCCCGACGACGACGTCGGTGCCGATCGCCGCGAGTTCGACGTCCGCCAGCCGGATTGCGGTGCCGGCCGGCGTTGCGAGCTGCACGGTGATCGTTCCGGATCCGGCCGCAGCCGCTGGCGGCGCCAGGCCGATCAGCGCGCCTGCTGCCATCGCAACGACCAGTGTCGTCCCCGTGATCAGTCGCATCGTGTTCCCCGATCGTCGGCCAGCCGTGCGTTGCCAGGGACTGTACGCGTCGGGCGGGCGGGCGGGTGGCGGGAAAGCGCATCGCCGCAGCGGTCACGCGGAAGTCGTCTCCGACTCGACAGGCGTCACGAGGTTCGAGTCGCACCGATCGCCCAGACGCGGGGCGGTTCGGCACCGTTCACCGCGTGGTCACCGATGATCCGCGCCTTGAACACCCACGGGTTGTGGCTGCCCGCGGTGCGGGCGTTCCGCCAGTGCCGGTCGAGGTTCTTCGTCAGGCTCACCCCGGACGCCGCGAGCGCGTCGAACAGGTGCGAGGTCGCCGTCGTCGCCAGCGTGGTCAGCGCCACCTGCGCCTGCGCGGTCGCGAGTTCGGCGCGGTCGTTGCGGCGCTCGTCCTCGGCCGTGTCGAGCCTGGCTCCGTCGTACGCATCCTGCAGGGCGGCGGCGGCCCGGTCGACGATCGCGGTGGCGGCGAACCCGGCTGCCGACACCTCGCCGACGACCTGGAGGATCTGCGGGTCGGCCGCGAACGTGTCGGCGTTGCCGTGTGAGAAGACGCGGGTGCGGTTGCGGACCTCGCGCGCGATCTCCCGTTCGGCTGCGAGGACGGACCCGGCGAGGACGCTCAGCAGGACCCCCTGGTAGAACGCCGTCTGGTACTTGAACCGCTCGTCGAAGGGGATCACCGCGTCGGCCTGCACGACGGCGTCGTCGAAGGTGCTGGTCCCCGAGCCGGTGGTGCGCTGCCCGAACCCGTCCCAGTCGTCGGTGTGGGTGACCCCGGGCTGGTGCGCGTCGACGATCGCGATGACCCGCTCGCCGGTGTCCGTGCGCTCGGCGTAGGTGTCGATCCAGTCGGCGAAGATGCTGCCGGTCGAGTAGTACTTCTGCCCGGTGATCCGGAACGTCCCGTCCGGCTGCGGGGTCACCTTCGTGATCACGTCGCCGACCTGCACCGACCCGACTTCTGTCCACGAGTTGCCGGCGATCTCACCGCGGCCGAAACGGTCCAGCCACCCCTCGCGTTCCCCGGTCCTCGCGACCAGCCGGTCCTCCACCAGTGCGAAGTGGCCGCGGAGCGCCTGGGGGATGTTGCTGTCAGCGGCGGCGAGTTCGGTCATCAGGCGGAACAGCTGGGGCAGTGTCGCCCCGGCTCCGCCGTGGGCGACAGGGACGCGGACGGCGCCGAATCCTGCGGCGGCGAGTTCGCGGATCTCCTCGAACGGGAGGCGGTGGTCGCGTTCGCGCTCGGAGGCGCCGGCAGCGATGCGGTCGAAGATCGGGCGGAAGCGGGCGAGGAGCTCGTCGTCGGCGGTCTCGTCGATCATGCGGTCGGCGGTCTGGTTGCTGATGGTCATGAGGACTCCTTCGTGGTCTGCGTTGCTGCCTGTCGCGTGGAGTGGCGTCGTACGGTGTCGATTCGTCCGGTGTGGGCGCGGCGCGAGGGTAGCCGGCCGCGGCGGTCGGCACGGCTGTCTCGTCCGCGGGGGCGCCCGCGGTCGGTGTCCTACGAGCCGTCCGGTCAGCAGCCCCGCGGAGCAGTGCGGCTTCGGGCAGCACTGAGCAGATGGACGCCATGGCGAGACTGTGACAGGGCCGAACACCGGCGAGAGGGGTTGTGTCGATGTGTGTCGGAGAGTGACTTCCCATGACACGTGACCGCGCTGCGACGGCGTGGGCATTCGCAGCAGCCCCTTTCACGGTTCTGCGCGTGTGTGATCGCTGGGGAGCCAACCTCGGACGAAGACGGGCATACTCCTCCGAGAAGCCCGCGTATGCCGCGCTCACAGAAGCGCGCATCAACGAGGGAGCACGCACCTGCCAGGGGACTGCCACTGCCTGGCTTGGTGTGGGGGAAAGCCGTGGTCTCGGCGCCGTTCACCCCGGTGACGTTCAGGCCGGCGGGGTCGTCCCTGCGCCCTCGGTGTCGTCCGCGCCCGCAAGACCTGTTCCGGCCTGATCGAGGTTCTCGTGTGGGTCGCCCATGTCCCCGGTCGCAGCGCCGGTGGGGGACAGCCCGAAGTGTTTGCGGACGGCGTTCGCCTCGGCGGAGGACAAGGTGCGTCCTGCTCCGAGGGACGGCGCGCCCGTGATCGCGTCCTTCGTGTACCCGACGTGCACGTCCGTGCCGTCGAACGTGGCGTCGTCGGCGGGGACGAGCGCCTGGTGTCGCCCGAGCAAGCCGGTTGCGACACAGACGTAGGCCGCACTGCCGTCCTCGTCGGACGGGAACACCTGCACGACCTTGCCGACTGACACGCCGTTGCGATCCCGGACAGTCGCACTCTCGACCTGGTGGATGACGCCCTTGGTGATCATGACCGTAGTCAACGCCCTCGAAGCTGGCGCTTCGCAGACGCCGTCCCCCGGGCCGGCGCTGTGGACCCGAGCCTCGGAGTCCGGGGCCGCCTTTGGCGCGCCGCTCGATCGGCCGATCGGCCGATCGCCCTCCGCGCGTGAACGACACGCCCGGAACACCTCTGAAGTTGCAGATTTGATGTATCACTGAGTTGACTGCTCGTTGTGGCAACGCCGCCGACGCGAGAGCCGGCGTTGAGGCCGGAGAGCGAGGGGAATTTCCATGAAGCAGTCAACCTACGGACGTGTCGTCTCGATCGGCGCAGCCTGCGCCGTCGTCGCCGTTCCGGCAAACGCCACGGTCGCGCCGCCCGCCGACAGCAACGCTGTTGAACCGCGAACGCCGTCCGAGGTGTTGTCGGCTATCCGCGCTGACCTCGTCGCTTCCGGAACCCCGTCCGACGTCACGGCCTTCGACCGCCTCAGCGCTGATCAGCGCCATGAGCTCGCTTCGTACTTCTTGGATCCGAGCATTGCGTCCGCGGCCACCGACGCCGCCGACGAGAGGGTGCTCGGGCCGGAGACTGTTCGGACGAACGGGGACTTTGAATGGGGAAA
This sequence comes from Curtobacterium sp. MCSS17_011, assembly GCF_003224275.1. NCBI lineage: Bacteria > Bacillati > Actinomycetota > Actinomycetes > Micrococcales > Microbacteriaceae > Curtobacterium > Curtobacterium sp. MCSS17_011. The sequence continues at coordinate 42,636 of NZ_QKLE01000004.1, forward strand.
AATGGAGCCGTCGGGCGCTGGACAGGCAGGAAACGGCGTCGGTGTCGAGACCAGGGCCGCATCCCGATCGTCCTGGGGGAAGCAATGGTTCGCTTTCGCTGGAATCCGGCTCACCGAGACGAAGGTGTCGATGTCGTACCAGTACAGCGGTACTACAGCGAGGAAGATGCTCGGTTACTCGTGCACCGTCGTCAGGAACGTCCAGCCGTTCACTGAAGTGAGGACCTCCAAGAGCAGCGGTTACATCAGCGGCGGACAGGCCACTGCGAAGTGCAAGGTCGTTGTGAAGCGTGGTGTGCCGACTCCATGGGGCACGGTTGCGTGGAGCACCTACTCCTCGATCCAGCGCCTCAGCGCCAAGGGCAACGGCGCGATCACCTACAACCGCTGGGAGTGAGGAGAATGGCGTCTTGGGCGGAGGACCAGATGATGAATCCACTTGTTCCAACAGCGCTCGACGGTGTGCTGATGGCCGTATCCCTCCTCGCGCTGTTCCTCGCACTCGCAGCGTTCATCTCGCTGATCCGAGCTCGGTCGACCTCTGGCCGTCGTTTGCTCGGATGGACTCTCGTCGTCCTGTTCGCTCCGATCATCGGGCCGGCAACGTGGTTCGTCGCTCGGCACCGCGAACGGTCGATCGAGCCCAGAAATGACGACGTTGGCCAGCGGTGAGGGGAACTTTCGGTCGGATCAGCACCCTGTGCGCAGCATGAATCCGTGTGCCGTGTTCGCAGCCGTCGCTGCTGCGTTCCCGGTCGTCGTCGAGGTCGCGCTCACCAGCGCCTGGTGGGATCGGTTGCCCGACCGGATCGCGACGACGTTCGGCCCGGATGGCAGCCCGAGCGGGTACGGAACTCCGTTGGGAACCGCGATCCTGATCGCGGCGATACAGGCGCCGTTCCTCGTGGCGGCTGTCGGGTCCGCCTTCGCTCGAGACCGGCGCAGAGGTCGCATCTCGTGTGCGGTCACCGCAGGGTTCGTCGCGGCTCTCGCGATGAGCTGGCTGATCATCGTGGGATTGGCGTCTTCGACGTTGAGTCCGACGGCTTGGTGGCTTCTCGCGGCGGCGCCCGCGTGGGCCGTTGTTCCGTTGTGGCTGCTTCCCCCCGCGAGGGACTGAAAGCGGATCGCTGAGGCCGTGACCGGGGTCGAGAGGCAGTAGAGGGTGCGGGCGTTGCCAACGCAACCTGTCAGCCGGACGGCAGCCGCGCCTCCAGGCCGGATCGAGAGCCGCGCACGCGGCGGACGCAACGCAAACGGCGGCTCTCCTCCTTCCGGAAGAGAGCCGCCGTGGTGTCTCGCGGTGATCAGTGGGCCGACGGGACCGCCGAGCCGACCAGCTCGGCCCGCACGATGTCCGCTCCCGCCGACAGCGCCCCGAGCTTGTCCAGCGCCGCACCCCGCGCCAGGGGAGCCATCCCGCAGTTGGAACTGGGGATGAGCTTGTCGGCATCGACGAACTCGAGCGCCCGACGCAGGACCTCCGCCACCTCTTCCGGGGTCTCCACGGTCTCGGTCGCGACGTCGATCGCCCCGAGCATGACCTTCTTCCCGCGGATTAGCTCGACGAGCTCGAGGGGAACGTGGGAGTGGATGCACTCGAGCGAGACGATGTCGATCGACGACTGCTGCAGCAGCGGGAACGACTGCTCGTACTGCCGCCACTCCGCCCCGAGCGTCTCCTTCCACTTGTTGTTCGCCTCGATGCCGTAGCCGTAACAGATGTGCACGGCGGTCTCGGCGTGCAGGCCCTCGGCTGCACGCTCGAGCGCGGCCACGCCCCAGTCCTGCACCTCGTCGTGGAAGACGGTGAAGGCGGGCTCGTCGAACTGGATGATGTCGACGCCGGCGTCCTGCAGTTCGCGTGCCTCTTGGTTGAGGATCGTGGCGAACTCCCACGCCAGCTTCTCGCGGCTCTTGTAGTGCTGGTCGGAGAGGGTGTCGATCATCGTCATCGGGCCGGGGAGCGCCCACTTGATCGGGCGATCGGTCTGAGCTCGCAGGAACGCAGCGTCCTCGACGAAGACCGGCGCCCGGCGGCTGACGGCGCCGACGACAGTCGGGACGGCTGCGTCGTACCGGTCGCGGATGCGGACGGTCTCCTTGCGCTCCAGGTCGACGCCGTCCAGGTGCTCGATGAACGTCGTGACGAAGTGCTGCCGGGTCTGCTCGCCGTCGCTGACGATGTCGATGCCGCGGCGCTCCTGCTCGTGCACGGCGGAGCGCAGGGCGTCCTGCTTGCCCTCGGTCAGGGCGGCACCCTCGAGCAGCCAGGGGGACCAGAGCCGCTCGGGCTCGGCGAGCCAGGACGGTTTCGGCAGGCTGCCGACGATCGAGGTGGGGAGGAGAGAACTCATGGAGGTGACGGTCCAGACGGTCAGCGGGCGGGGACGGAGTCGGCAGCGAAATGCGAGAGGAGCGCGTGGTGCGGCGTCACGAGGTGCTCCTCGGTCCACCGGCCCTGCGTGATCCCGAGGCGGCTGCGCTCCTCGCGGTCGTAGGTCACCGGGGTGGGCGTGAAGTCGGTGTGGTCGAGGGTGGGGCGGTAGGTGCTGCCGGCCGGGGTGTTCGCGGCGTAGACCTCCGGGCGGTAGATCTTCTGGAAGGTCTCCATGGTGGCGATCGTGCCGATGAGCTGGAGGTCGGTGTAGTCGCCGGTCAGGTCGCCGCGCGTGTAGAACGCGAGTGGGGCAGCCGCTCCGGCGGGCTGGAAGTACCGGCCCCGCATGCCCATCCGGCCGAAGTAGTCGTCGGTGAGCGAGGAGTGCTCGTGCTCGTACTCGGCGCCGAGGACCGGGTGGACGTACCCGTTCTGCCGGTAGGTCTGGCTCGTCGAGACGCTGATGCACACGACGGGCTCGGCATCGAACTGCGAACGGAAGGCGTCGGACTCCAGGAAGCGCTGGAAGAGCGCCCCGTGCAGCTGTCCGAAGTCGGACGGGATGCCGGACGACGCCGAGGGCAGCAGGACGGAGAAGTCGTAGTCGCGCAGGTACGACGAGAAGTTGTTGCCGAGGATCCCCTGGTGTCGCTCGCCGGTGTGCTGGTCGACGATCGTGACGTCGAGCATCTCGAGCAGCGGGAACTCGGCGTCCGATCCGCCGTCGGAGAACGCCAGTGCGGCCGAGACGATGTCGAGCTGCAGGCGGTAGCGGTCATGCGCCCCGGCGAGCTCGTTCGCTCGCCCGTCGATCATCGCCAGCGCAGCGCGGAGGTTCTGCTGACGGTGCTCGCCGCGCGCCAGGTTGGCGAAGTTCGTGGTCAGCCGGGAGCTGTCGGCAGGGGAGTAGTCCTCGTCGAAGCGGGTCCGGGTGATGCTGAAGGTGAGGTCGTTCGCCATGGTCGGCAATCTGTTCGTCGAGCGCCCGTGGGTGCTGGGGAAGGGGATACGTCGATCATGGCGGGATTCCCGGGCCATCAGGTAATACCGAGACGCTATGCACCGGTATAGCCTCGGCCTATGGCCCGGGTCTCGAACGACATCACCCTGCAGCAGCTCCGGTACTTCATCGAGGTCGCGACGGAGGGCTCGATCAGCGCAGCGGCCGACCTGCTCTACGTGTCGCAGCCGACGATGTCCGCGGCGATGAAGGACCTCGAGACGCGGATCGGGCGCCCGCTCTTCACCCGATCGGCCAGGGGCGTCGTGCTCACCGTCGACGGCGTCGAGTTCCTCGGGTACGCTCGGCAGGTCGTCGAGCAGGTCTCCCTGCTCGAGCAGCGCTACGTCGGCGGACAGCGGTCGCGTCGGCTGCTCGGGGTGTCCGCGCAGCACTACTCGTTCGCGGTGGAGGCCTTCGTCCGCATGGTCGAAGCAGCGGCTGCGGACGAGTACGAGTTCTCGCTGCGTGAGACACGCACCTGGGACATCATCGAAGACGTCCGCACGCTGCGCAGCGAGGTGGGCATCCTCTACCGCAACGACTTCAACAAGCAGGTGCTCGGCAAGCTGCTGCGGGACGCCGGCGTCGTGTTCACACCGCTGTTCGTCGCACAGCCCCACATCTTCGTGGCCAAGCGGAACCCGCTCGCGTCGCGGGAGCGTGCGACCCTCGAGGACCTCGCGGACCTGCCGCGGCTCACGTTCGACCAGGGTGCGAACAACTCCTTCTACCTGGCCGAGGAGATCCTGTCGACGATGTCGAGCAAGCGGGAGATCCGGGTGTCGGACCGGGCGACGATCTTCAACCTCATGATCGGCCTCGGCGGGTACACGATCTCGACCGGGCTCATCAGCGACGACCTCGACCCCGAGATCGTCGCCATCCCGCTCGACGTCGACGAGCGCATCGAGATCGGCTGGATCGCGCACGCTTCGGTTCCCCTCACCGTGCAGGCGCAGGCGTACCTGGACGAGTTGCGTGCGGTGGTCACCAGCTACGGAGTCGAGCCGCTCGGGTAGGCAGGCGGCGGGTCCGGCGGGTCCGGCGGTTCCAGCAATCGGCCTGGAGGCACGACATGCGTCCGTCAGGAGGCTGCGGTCTCGATCATCGCCGTCACGTGCGGTGCGCTCCACTGCAGGAGCGCGTCAGATGGCGGGTCTTCGAGGTTCTCGCCCCAGATCGCGACGGCGCCACCCGACATCGGAGCCGCGAGCAGCGAACCGGAGTCGCCGTCCCACGCACGGAGTGACCAGTTCTCGCGGAGGTCGGCGACGGTGTATTCGCTGTCGGCCGGGTCGAGGTCGGTCGGCACCTCGTAGAGGTAGTACGAGTTGTAGTTGAGCAGGTCGATCCCGGCCTGCTGCAGGTCGACGGCACTCGCCCGCCGCGCTCGGCGTTCGCGCCGCTCCGCTGCGTCCTCGGTGTCGCCGTCGAAGCTCCAGTACGTGACGTGGATGCGCGGATCGAGTCGCCCGACCGCAATCCGATCGATCCCGTCGTTCCAGGCCCACACCTCGCGGTCGCCGAGCGCGGCCACCACCCCGTTCATCCACGCGACGCGTTGGGCCGCGGTGACGTCGTCGCCCCATTCGTCGGCGCCGATGTGCACGGTCCGGCTGGCGGGAAAGGTCCGCTGCACCTCTGCGTACAGTTTCTTCGCCAGCGCGAGACTCCCGGGCGCCGACGGGTCGAGCTCGTTCTCACCCGAACGGATGCGGTCGACCCACTTCTTACCGTGCTGCGCCTCGAGCAGGGCGAAGGCGGCGGCCATGTGGCCGGGGGTGTCGATCTCGGGCACGACCGCGATGTGCCGCTTCGCCGCGTAGTCGGCGATCATGCGTGCCTGCGCGGCGCTCAGGAACGGGCGACCGGTCACCCGGCTCGTGTACACGCCGTCGTCGAGATCCGCGTTCGCGGGGGTCTGGCCGAGGACCGTGCTCTCGATCCCGACGTTCTGGTCATCGGTGAGGTGCAGGTGCAGGAAGCGCCCGCCGTCGTCGGCGAGGAGGTCGATGTACCGCTTGATCAACGCCACGGGGTAGTAGGCGCGAGCGACGTCGAGCATCACGCCGGTCTCCGGGCGCGCGCGCTTCGTGGGCTTGGTGGTGACGGTCGTGGTCGACGTGCGGCACTGCTTCGCGGAGTACGCCCCCGAGCAGGCGAGGACGGAGTACTTGCCGGCTGCGGCACGAGAAGGCGTCGTGCGGACTGCGGTGACCGTCGCGCTCGAACCAGTGGCGAGTGCCTTCACCGCGACCCGTCCGAGTGTGTACTTCTTGGTGCCGGCGGACAGGTACAGCCACGCGGAGGAAGCCGGCTTCCGCACCGAGGTGGTGTTCTTGACCTTGAGCGTGGTGCGAACGGCGGTGCCGGTCGAGTTGGCGGTGGCGGACGCGGTGACCTTCATGACCGTCACTGTCGAGGCTTCGGTGTCCGCTGATCCTGCCGTTGCACGGATGCCGACCAGGGCTGCTGCCGACAGGGCGATCGCCAGACCAACTGCGAGCGTGCGTCTGGCAGACGAGCCGCGACCCACGTTCCCCTGCTGACGCACCACGACGTTCTCCCCCCTCGAACACCCCGTTGCCCTCGCTGGATCAGGATGCGCGCACGATCGTATCCGCACCGCGTCGAACGCACACCATCCGGCGGCGTGCAGAGGGGCTTCTCAACGGACCTCCGCGCTCGACCACAGCTCACGCGCAAGACTCCGGCCGCGGCGAAGAACCGGCTGCAGACTGAGGGCAGCCGCGACGATCAGCGTGCCAGCCTGCGCGATGAGGAACGCCACGAGCACCGGGATGAACGCGGTGACGATCCAGGCGGCGGCGAACCCCACGAGCATCATCGCGAGGACCCGCACCGCGGTGGAGTTCCGCGAACCGCGAAGGACCAGCAGCCCGGCGGCTGCGAAGGCCAATGGGACGAGCGCCTGCAGTGCGACCGCGAGGGGGAGCCACAGCTGGCTGCTGGTCGCCGGCGACAGAGCGCCTACGAAGACGACGGCGGCGGCCGCGAAGACGAGGTGCGCGGCGCCGCGAGCGAGCGCAGCACCGGCAGCGGCAATGACTCCTGCTGACACGGAGACCGCAGCGACCATCAACGCTGGCCCTGCTGCGATCAGATGCGTTCCGATGAAGCCGAGCAGGTTGTCGACCGCCAGCAGCGAGGCACCGGTGGTGGCGACCATCAAGGCGGCGGCGGCAGCTCTGCGCATGGAGGGCCAGGTGCCTGACGCCCTCACCGTCTGTCTCCGCCCGCGTGGCATGCGACCCGGATCTTCTCCATGTTCTTCCTCTCGGTTCGCGCCTCGGCACGACCAACCGATCCAGAATGCTGCACATCAATACGAGCCACAATCTTGCAGCTGCGATGATCACCGCGGAATCACTATTGACTACGTAGACAATCCCATGATTGTCTTGCTCCCACACCCGGTCCTGGCCGGTCCCACGGAGCAGCGAAGGAGCTGACGATGAGCGGCAACGCATCGGTTCATCGCCTCCGTCCGGCCTCCATGACCGACGTCGCGACCCTGGCCGGCGTCTCCCAGAAGACCGTCTCCCGCGTGGTGAACGACGAACCGCACGTCACCGAGGCGGTCCGCGCCCGGGTCCTCAAGGCGATCGACGAACTGGGCTTCCGCCCGAACGCAGCCGCCCGCTCCCTCAAGTCGCAGCGCTCCCGCCGGATCGGCCTCATCACCATCGGCACGAACCTGTACGGCCCGACCGCCATGCTCACCGGCGTCGAGCAGGCGTGCCGCACGAACGGGTACAGCCTGGCCATCGTCCGGACCGTCGCCGCGACCGCATCCGAGCTCCAGCCGGCGGTCGACTCGCTCGTCGGCCAGGACGTCGAGGCGATCGTCTTCTCCGAGCCGGTCGAGAACCAGATGGACCAGCTCCGCCTGCCCCAGGGCGTGACGGTGCTGACGCTCGGGCCGCCGGACGTCGCCGACCGAGAGAACACCCTGGCGGTCGGTCTGGACGAGAGCGGCGCTGCGTTCGCGGCCACCGATCACCTGCTGGCCCTCGGGCACGAGACCGTGTGGCACATCGCGGGTCCGGCGGACTGGACCTCGAGTTCGCGCCGGCTGGCGGGGTGGCGGGCGGCGCTGCAGGACGCCGGCGTCGCCGAGCACGCGCCGGTCGAGGGGGACTGGTCGCCGCAGAGCGGCTACGAGGCCATGCGCTCGTTGCTCGGCCGTCCGGACCTGACGGCGGTCTTCGTCGCGAACGACCAGATGGCGATCGGCGCGATGTCCGCCATCCAGCAGCACGGGTTGTCCGTGCCGGGTGACGTCAGCATAGTCGGCTTCGACGACATGCCGATCTCGGCGTACCTGCCGACGCCGCTCACGACCATCCGTCAGGACTTCGACGAGGCCACCCGCCTCGCGATGCACCGCCTCTTCCGCACCCTCGACGGCCACCCGCCCGCCGAGCGCCACCGGATGCTGCCCGGCCAGCTGATCACGCGCGCCACCAGCGCGCCGCCGTCCGCTGAGCGGCGTCACCTCCGCCCCGCCGACTGAACCCCCGGACGGGAGGCGCGGCCCGCGTCCGTCCCGTGAGTGAGCGCTCACGCGCGCTCACCGCCACTTCCGCACGCACCTCGACGACGACGTCAGGAGACCTCCGTGACCCCAGTACCCAGGCGACTTTCCCCACCTGCGCCACCCGTGCCTCCAGGCCGTGGGCCGAGCCGACGCGACCTGCTCCGGTGGGGCGCCGCCGCTGGCGGCAGCATCGCCCTCGGCGCGCTGCTCGCCGGCTGCTCCCCGCAGTCGACGGCCGCCGTCCGTTCCGGACGCGCCGACCTGTCCTTCTGGACCCACGACCCCGGCTACGAGAAGTTCTTCACCGAGGCGTTGCCGGTCGCCGACCGGAAGTCGGACTTCGACTTCGCGCTCGACATCACCACGATCGCGGCGGCGGACATCCCGACCAAGCTCATCGCGCAGGCCGTCGCCGGCACGGGGACGCCGGACGTCGCCGGGCTCGAGATCGGGGCGTTCTGCCGGATGCTCCGCGGGGACATCGCTGCCGAACTGCTGAGCGACCTCTCGCCGTCGGTGGCGTCGCGCAAGGACGACCTGATCGCTGCACGACTCACGCCGTTCTCGAAGGACGGGCACCTCTACGCGCTCGATTCGGACACCCCGTTGTGCGTCTACTACCACCGAGCCGACCAGTTCGAGGCCCTCGGCATCCCCGACGACCTGACGACGTGGGAGGAGTACATGGACGTCGGCGCGAAGCTCAACAAGAGCAAGGGCGTCTCGCTGCACGCCGTGGCGGTCACCGATCCGGGCGGCACGCTGCAGAGCTACCAGATCCTGCTGCTCCAGCGGGGCGGCGACCTGTACGACGAGGACGGCGGCATCGACATCCAGACGCCGGAGGCCGAACGCACCCTGCAGTTCCTGGTCGACGGTGTGCAGTCCGGTGCCATCGCGACGGTCGCCGACATGTACGGACCGAGCCTGCAGTCCGGGCTGAAGGGGGGCACGATCCTGGCCGTCGACATGCCCTCCTGGTACGCCAGCTACGGCATCAAGCCGAACGTGCCCGAGCAGAAGGGCAAGTGGAAGGTGCGGAACCTGCCCCGGTTCGCGGGTGGTGGCAGCACGACGAGCGTCGGCGGCGGTACCGGGTTCTCGGTGCTCCGCGACAAGCCGCTCACGAAGGCCGGGATCGATCTGGTGCTCGCCGCGTACCTCGACCCGGACCAGCAGGTGAAGCGCTACCAGGACCTCGGTTACCTGCCGACGCTCCGATCGGTCTACGACGACCCGCGGCTCGCGGCGCTGAGCGACCCGTACTTCGGCGGCCAGCAGCTGTTCGGCGTCTACAAGTCGGTCGTCGACGACGTGCCCTCGCAGCACCAGAGCGCCGATGCCTCGATCCTGCAGACGGTCCTGAGTGGCTACCTCATCAAGGCCTACAAGGGCCAGATCTCCCCGAAGCAGGCGCTCGACGCCGCTGCGGCCGACTTCCGCGGCCAGACCCGCGCCTGAGGAGGACCCTCGATGTCCACGTCAACTGCCACCGGCATCCCGGTGTCCGCCACCACCACGGCCGATCCGCCCGTTCGGCGCCGACGCCTGAACACGAACGGGGGCAGTGCGCCCTACCTGTTCATCGCACCGTTCTACGTGCTGTACGGGCTGTTCATGATCGTGCCGGTGCTCGCCGCCGTGTACCTGTCACTCACCGAGTGGGTCGGCCTCGGCACACCGAACTGGATCGGCCTGTCCAACTACGCGAACCTGTTCCGGGACACCAGCTTCGGTACCGCTCTGGTCAACTCGCTGATCTACACGCTCATCGCCGTGTTCGTCATCGTGCCGTGCTCGCTGCTGGTCGCGCAGGCACTAAACGCCAAGGGGCTCCGCGCCCGCGACCTGTTCCGGGTGACGTTCTTCATCCCGATGGTGCTGTCACCGATCGTCATCGCGCTCATCTACAGCCTGGTGTTCGACACGAACTACGGCCTGCTCAACGCCACGCTCAAGGCGCTGTTCGGGGTGCCGAACACCGACTGGCTCGGTGACCCGACGCTCGCGAAGGTCGCCATCGGCTTCGTACTCCTGTGGCGGACGGTCGGGTACCTGACGATCTTCTTCCTGGCGGCACTGCAGAACGTGTCGCCCGAGCAGTACGAGGCCGCGTCGCTCGACGGGGCCGGCACGTTCCGGAAGTTCACCAACGTGACGCTCCCGGCGATCCGTCCGGTCACGGCGTTCGTCGTGGTCACGAGCTTCATCAGTGCCGCGCAGCTGTTCGACGAGCCCTACCTGCTCACCAAGGGCGGACCGGGCGAGGCCACCCTCTCCGTCGCCATGTTCATCTACCGCGCCGCCTTCGAACGGCAGCAGTTCGGGTACGCGGCAGCCGCCGGTGTCGTGCTGTTCGTCATCGTGTTCGGCGTCAGCCAGATCCTCAACCGCGCACTCGCCATCGGGAGGGACGCATGACCGCCACCACCGACCGCCCGGACACCCGGGCCGTCACGACCGCCGGAAGCCGGGCATCCCGGTCCGGCCCGCCCCGCACCAGGGGCTGGATCGCTCGCCGCGGCCTGCTCTACGCCACACTCGTGGCGCTGCTGCTGGTCTTCGTGTTCCCGCTGCTCTGGGCGCTTTCCGGCTCGTTCAAGCAGCGTGGCGACATCTTCGCGACGCCACCCACGCTCATCCCGAGTCCGGCGACGGGGGAGAACTACACGAACCTGCTCGCCACCCAGCCGTTCTGGGCCTGGTTCGGCATCAGTGTGGGCACCGCCCTGATCGCGACCGTCGTGTCCGTGTTCGTCTGCGCGATGGCCGGGTACGGCTTCGCGAAGTTCCGGTTCCGGGGCAAGCGGATCCTGTTCGCCGTGATGTTCTCGTCGCTCTCGGTGCCGTTCGCGGTGATCCTCGTGCCGCTCTTCATCCTGGTGGTGAAGTCCGGGCTGACGAACCCCTGGTTCTCGCTCGTCGTGCCGTGGGTGGCGCCGGCGTTCGGCATCTTCATGATGCAGCAGTTCATCGTGCAGGCGATCCCCGACGAACTCATCGAGGCGGCCCGCATCGACGGCAACTCCGAGTTCGGCACGTTCCGCCGGGTCGTACTCCCGCTGCTCCGACCGTCGCTCGGCGCCCTGGCGGTGTGGAGCTTCCTGCAGAGCTACAACTCCTTCCAGTGGCCGTTGGTCCTGCTGTCCGACTCGAGCCAGTACACGTTGCCCCTCGGCCTCAACGCGATCTTCGCGTCGGAGAACCGGTCGTACGACCTGGTGCTCGCCGGGGCCGTGCTGGCGAGCGTGCCGACGATCCTCGTGTTCCTGCTCCTCCGCAAGCAGCTGCTCGACGGGCTGACCGCGGGGGCGGTCAAGGGATGACCGACACCCGCACCCACCACCGATCCTTCTCGAACGGAGCACCCAGCACCATGCAGCACGACCGCGTCCTCTTCGGCGCCGCCTACTACCACGAGTACCAGCCGACCCCTCGGCTCGATGAGGACATGCGCCTGATGCAGGAGGCCGGCTTCTCGGTCATCCGCGTCGGTGAGTCCGTCTGGAGCACCTGGGAGCCGGAGAACGGCCGCTTCGACCTGGAGTGGCTCGCACCGGTGCTCGACGCCGCCCACGAACACGGCATCCGGGTGATCCTCGGTACACCCACGTACGCCGTGCCGATGTGGCTCGCCCGCATCGTGCCGGAGATCAACGTCCGCCGCCGCACCGACGGCGAGGCGATGGGCTGGGGTGCCCGGCAGGAGATCGACTACGCCCACCCGGCGTTCCTGTTCCACTCCGAGCGGGTCATCCGGAAGATCGTCGCCCGCTACGCCGAGCACCCAGCCGTGATCGGCTACCAGGTCGACAACGAACCGGGCAACGAGCTCATCGCGAACCCCGAGGTGTTCCAACGCTTCGTCGACCACCTGCGCCACACCTACGGCAGCGTCGAGCGGCTGAACGAGGAGTGGGGCCTGACCTACTGGTCCCACCGGCTGTCCACCTGGGCGGACCTGTGGACGCCGGACGGCAACGCGCAGCCGCAGTACGACCTTGCCTGGCGCCGGTTCCAGGCCTCGATCACGACGGACTTCATCGCCTGGCAGGCATCGGTCGTGCGGGAGTACTCGCGTCCGGACCAGTTCGTGACCACGTGCATCGCCTACGAGCGGCCGACCGTCGAGGACGAGGTGCTCACCCGGACGCTCGACGTCACCGCCGGCAACCCGTACTACCGGATGCAGGACGCCCTCGAGCTGCCGAGTGCCGAGGAACCCGCACAGTTCTGGACCTCGTCCGGTGCCTGGTCGATCTTCGCCTCGGGCGACCGCATGTACGGGTCGAAGCAGGCACCGTTCCTGGTCACCGAGACCAACGCGCAGGCCATCGGGTTCTCGTGGATGAACGAACCGGCCTACGAAGGGCAGTGGCGCCAGGCCGCCTGGGCGCTCGTGTCCCGAGGCGCGTCGATGATCGAGTACTGGCACTGGCACACGCTGCACTACGGCGTCGAGACGTACTGGGGTGGCGTCCTGCCGCACTCGCAGCAGCCCGGTCGCACGTACGAGGAGATCGCCCGGATCGGAGCGGAGTTCGCGCACGCCGGGGACCGGGTCGCCGGCCTCCGCCCGCACGCCGACGTCGCCCTGCTGTTCTCGAACGAGTCGAAGTGGGCGCTGAACGAGCACCCGGCGCTCGGCGACGGCCTGGAGCCCGACCGGCGCTCGTGGCAGACGATCTACGACGCCTTCGCCCGAGGCGTCTTCGATGCGGGACTGCAGGCGAACACCGTGCACCCGTCGCAGGTCTTCGACCATGAGCCGGCGTCCTTCGCCGCGGAGCGTCCGGTGCTCGTCGCTGCCGCGTTCACCATCGCGACCGACGCCCAGCTGCAGTGGCTCGCCGCCTACGCCGAGGCAGGTGGCCACCTGGTCGTCGGCATCCGCACCGGGTACGAGGACGAAGAAGCCCGTGCGCGGCTCGAACCGAAGCCCGCGTTCCTCGACGTGCCCGCGGGCGTGCACTACGACGAGTTCAGCAACCTCGGCCGGCGCATCCCGGTGTCGGCCGGAGCCGCTGCCGCTGAGCACGGGTTCACCGTGCCGACCGGGGCGACGGCCACCCGGTGGGCGGACGGCCTGCTCGTCGACGACGCCGACGTGCTCGTCGGGTACGACCATCCGCACCACGGTCGGTTCGCGGCGGTGACCACCCGGTCGCACGGAGCCGGTCGGGTCACCTACGTCGGGACCGTCCCGGATCCGGCGCTCGCCGCAGCGATCACGGAGTGGGCGGTCGCGCAGGGCAGCGGGTCGCCGAGCTGGCAGCCGCAGTCCGACACGCAGTCGGTCGCGAGCTCGGTCAACGGTCGTGGCGAGACGGTGCACGTCATCCACAACTGGTCGTGGGAACCGAGCACGTACGCGGTGCCGGTCGCCGCGGAGGACCTGTTCGAGGGCACGGCACTCGCCCCGGATGCCGTGCTCGAGCTCGGGGCGTGGGACGTCCGGGTGGTCGTCGTCGCGTAGCGAGACCGGAGCAGGCGGGCCGTCGGGTCGGACGGTCCGCCTGCTCCTCTGTCCGGGTGCGAGCTCAGCGGGGGCGTGCAGCGAGGTCCGTGGGCCTCCGCGCTTGATCGCCCGTGACGCCGCCGCCTTCCGCTGCTATGTTTGCGCGCACAACAAATCCCGGACGACGATGTCGGAGGACGCGCGATGACGCACGCAACAGAGCACCGCTTCGGTGAGACGACCCTGACGGTCGTCGATGCCACCGGCGCACCCGTCCCCGATGCCGACATCACCGTCGAGCAGACCCGCCATGCCTTCGCCTTCGGCAACATCGGCTTCGACTTCATCGGACTCGCCAACGGCGAAGCGACCGGCGAGGCGACCGGCGAAGCGACCGGCGGTGCCAGCGCCGAAGCGCAGGACGAAGCAGACACCGAGCACCTCGCCGACCTCTACACCGACGTCTTCAACACCGCGACGCTCCCGTTCTACTGGGGCCGCTTCGAGCCCGAGCGCGGAGCCCCTGACACCGCCAGACTCCTGACGACGGCGCAGTGGTTCCGCGACCGCGGCATCGCCCTCAAGGGTCACCCGCTCGTCTGGCACACCGTGCAACCCGACTGGCTGCTGGGGCTCCCGCTGGACGAGGTCGAGCGGCTCCAACGGGAGCGCATCCGCCGCGAGGTCTCCACCTTCGCCGGCGCGATCGACACCTGGGACGCCATCAACGAGGTCGTCATCATGCCCGTGTTCGACAACGGCGACAACGCGATCACCCCGCTCGCCCGGGCCAAGGGCCGCATCCCGATGATCCGGATGGCCTTCGAGGAGGCCCGCGCCGCCAACCCGCACGCGACCCTGCTGCTCAACGACTTCGACCTGTCGAGTGCGTACGAGTGCCTGATCGAGGGCGTCCTCGAGGCCGGCGTGCAGATCGACGCCATCGGGCTGCAGACCCACATGCACCAGGGCTACTGGGGCGAGGACACGATGCTCGCGATGGTCGACCGGTTCGCCCGCTACGGCCTGCCGCTGCACCTGACCGAGACCTCGCTCGTCTCCGGTGATCTCATGCCCGCGCACATCATCGACCTCAACGACCACCAGGTCGCCTCGTGGCCGTCGACGCCCGAGGGTGAGGCGCGCCAGGCCGACGACCTCGAGCGGCACTACCGGAGCCTCGTGGGACACCCTTCCGTCGAGGGGATCACCTACTGGGGGATCACCGACGTCGGCGCCTGGCTCGGCGCCCCGATCGGACTCGTCCGCGCCGACGGCACGCCGAAGCCGTCCTACGAAGCGCTCCGCCGGCTGGTCAAGGAGGAGTGGTGGCTCGGCCCGACGGCGCTGCGCACCGACGAACGCGGCCAGGTGCAGGTCCGCGGCTTCCGCGGTGACTACCGCGTCGACGTGGGCGGCGAATCAACGGCGTTCGCCGTCACCGACGTGCCCACGCAGGTGCAGATCGTCGCGTGACCACCTGACGGACTGGAGGCCCGGTGCGGCCCCGCCCCGCGCCTCCCGTCCGCCTCACCGGCGCCGACCGCCGCTACCGCCGCACGTACCGGTGCTCCGGCCGCCCCGCAGCCCCGTACCGCAACTGCATCGCCACGATCCCGTCCGCCGTGAGCTGCGCCAGGTACCGCTGCGCCGTCGCCCGCGAGACCCCGATCGCCGCAGCCACCTCGGCGGCCGACCGTTCCTCGCCCGCGACGAGCTGCTCGAGCACCAGCGCCGCCGTGGCCGCCCGGGACGGCGACGCCCCACCGCTGTCGCCGGCGTGCAGGATCCGGAACGCCCGCTCGACGGCCTCTTGATCGAGCGTCGACCGCTCGTCGAGCACGTTCCGCGACCGCGCGTACGCCTGCAGCCGCTCGGCCAGCACCCCGGCTGCGAACGGCTTGATCAGGTAGGCGAGCGCCCCGCTCCGCATCGCCCGCCGCACGGTGCCGGAGTCCGACGCCGCGCTCAGCACGAAGGCGTCGGTGTCGATCGACCGCAGCAGGTCGAGGCCACTGCCGTCGGGCAGGTAGACGTCGACGAGCACCAGGTCCACGGTCCTGCTCGACAGCGCGGAGCGAGCGGCCGCGAGGGTCCCGACGGGTTCGAGCGCCCGGAACCCCGGTACCTCGTCGACCTGCCGCCGGTGCAGGTCGGCGACGTGGAAGTCGTCGTCGACCACCAGCACGGTGAACACGGAACTCACGACACCACTCCTTCCAGCCGAGCGCAGAACACCGCGCCGTGGTCGCCGCCGCCGGGGGAGGCGAGCCACACGTCGCCATCGCGCCGCCGGGCGATCTCCCGCGACAACGGCAGTCCGATCCCGAGCCCGTGCACCTGCGAGACGTCCTCCGACGCAGGAGCAGCCGTCGGCCCGCGGACGAACAGCGAGTCCGCGGCACCGGCCGGCACCCCCGGCCCGGAGTCCATCACCGACAGGTGCAGGGTCGTGCCGTCGTCGAGCACCTCGACCTCCACCCACGGGGAGCCCCCGTCACGTGTGGGTTCGTCCCCGCCGAGGGCCGCCGCCACCGCGTTGTCCACCAGGTTGCCGAGCACGGTCGTCACGTCGCCCGGCTCGGTGATCGTCCCCTGCACGAGCGTCTCCGCCCCGATCCGCAGCAGCACGCCCCGCTCGGCGGCCTCGACGCCCTTCGCCCCGAGGAACGCCTGCAGGTACGGCTCGGTCAACCGGTCGGCGTGCTGCACCGGGTAGCGCAGCGGCCCGCGCTCCTGCACGTCCGCCAGGTACGCCCGCGCCCGCGCGGTCTCACCGACGTCGAGCAAGCCCGAGATCGCGTGCAGTCGGTTCGCGAACTCGTGCCGTTGCGCGCGGAGCGCCGTGCTCATCGCCCCGACGGCGTCGAGCCGCCGGGTCAGGGCCTCGACGTCGGTGCGGTCGCGCAGGACCGCGACCCGGCCCAGGTCGTGTCCGTCGCGGAACACGGTGCGGACGTCGACGAGCAGCACCCGGTGCCCCGCGACGATCGTGGCGCTCGCCGGAGCCGCGGGGGACGCAGCGAGCATCGCCCCGAGCGGCGCGGGCAGGTCGAGCGATGCCACCGGACGGCCGACCGGATCGGCCAGCCCGAGCAGTCGCACGGCTTCGGGGTTGCAGACGGTGACGACCCCCGACGGGCCGATCGCGATGACGCCTTCACCGACCCCGCCGAGCACGGCCTGCTGGTTCTGCACGAGCGTCACGAGCTCCTCCGGCTGCAGCCCGAGCGTCAGCCGCACCAGTCGCCGCCGGATCAGCATCGAGGCGATCACCGCGAGCAGGACCGCCGCCAGCCCGGCACCGATCACCGGCATGCTGTCCTCGACCAGGGTGTCGTAGACGCGTGCCCGGTTGAAGCCGACGCTCACCTCGCCGACGACGGCGGACTGCCGGGAGGCCCGGCTCGTCTCCGCCCCGCCGGCTGCGGGCGCGGAGACGGGCACCTTCGCCCGCGCCGACTCACCGAGCGTGCCGCGCGCCCAGGACACGGTCTCGCGGCCCGCGAGTGCGGCGTCGGGGGAGGTGCTCACCATCTCGCCGATCCGGTCGGTGTCGGGGTGGGCCAGCCGGATGCCCCGGTCGTCGGTGACCACGACGAAGAGTGCCCCGGTCCGGCGCTGGGCCGCGACGGCCGCACGCTGGACGGGTCCGTCGGCGAGGACCGCGGGGTCGAGGTCGGTGCCGTCGACGCTGAGCCGGGCGACCGCTGCCCGGAGGTCGGACTGCGCGGCGACGCTCTGTGCGATCGCGAGTGCGGTCCCCTCGGCAGCGCGCTCGAGCCGGGTGACCTCGATCCGGACGAACACGGCACTGGTCAGGGCGACGACGGCGACGACCACGGCGAGCTGCAGCGCGAGCACCTCGGTGGCGAAGCGGAGCCTGGGGCGCCGTGAACGGTCGTCGGTCACGACCCCAGCGTACGGAGGGTGAGCCGACCTGCCTGCGCACAATGCGCAGAAAGCGGTCAACGCGCGATGGTGCGCCAATGTGCAGAAGCGCGCCGCGCCTCCGGGTCGGGTCGTAGCGTGCCCGGACTGCCAGACACGGACGAAGGAGTCCTGATGCTCGTCATCCTCGGGTACGCGATGGTCCTGACCTTCATGGTCCTGATCATGACCAAGCGCATGTCGCCCATGCTCGCGCTGATCATCGTGCCGACCGTGTTCGGACTGTTCGCGGGGGCGGGTCTGGGACTCGGCGACATGGTGACCGAGGCGATCGGCACGCTGGCACCGACGGCCGCGCTCCTGATGTTCGCGATCATGTACTTCGGACTGATGATCGACGTCGGCCTGTTCGACCCGCTCGTGCGGTTCATCCTGCGGGTGACCGGCAACGACCCCGCGAAGATCGTGCTCGGGACGGCCCTGCTGGCCGGTGCGGTGTCGCTCGACGGGGACGGCTCGACGACGTTCATCGTGGTCACGGCGGCGATGCTGCCGATCTACCTGAGGCTCGGCATGAGCCCGGTCGTGATGACGTGCGTGGCCGGGCTGACGAACGGCACGCTCAACATCGTGCCGTGGGGCGGTCCCACCGCCCGTGCCGCCGCCGCGCTGAAGATCGACCCGACGGACATCTTCGTGCCGCTCGTGCCGTCGCTCGTGGTGGGGCTGCTGCTGTGCTTCACGTTCGCGTGGACGATGGGCCTGCGGGAGCGGAAGCGGCTCGGGCTGATCGAGTTCACCGAGGCCTCGCGGGGTGCACGGGTGCCGGAGCGGGCGAACGCCCGAGCGGGGTCACGGGTGCTCGCGGCGGTCGGCGGGACCGGCGGCGGGATGTTCACCAGCCCCACGGTGGCGCTCGGACTGCGCGGTGGGAAGGCCGACGGCCGGCGTGCGGACGGCGAGGGCGTCGACGGCGTCGGGTCGGGGGACGAGAGCACGGGCACCGGCACCATGGCCGAGACGATGCTCGACCCGAACCGTCCGACGCTCCGTCCGAAGCGCATCTGGTTCAACCTCGGGCTGACCGTCGCGGTGATGGTGGCGCTCGTGCTGGGGCTCCTGCCGCTGCACTTCGTGTTCATGATTGGCACGGCGATCGCCCTGCTCGTGAACTTCCCGCAGCTCAAGCAGCAGACCGCGCAGATCGTCGCGCACGCCCCGAGCATCGTCGGTGTCGTGTCGATGGTGTTCGCCGCCGGGGTGCTGATCGGGGTGCTCGACGGCACCGGGATGGTCGCGGCGATGGCCGACTGGCTCGTCGCGGTGATCCCGGACTCGATGGGCCCGTACCTGGCGGGCATCACCGGTGTGCTGAGCATGCCGCTGACGTTCTTCATGAGCAACGACGCGTTCTACTTCGGGATCCTGCCGGTGCTGTCCGAGAGCGCCGCGGCGTACGGGATCACGCCGGCCGAGATGGCGCGGGCCTCGGTGGTCGGGCAGCCGGTGCACATGCAGAGCCCGCTCGTCCCCGCGATCCTGCTGCTGGTGTCGCTGGCGAACGTGAACCTCGGCGACCACCACAAGAAGGTGCTGTGGCGGGCCGCCGTGGTCGCCATGGCGATGCTCGTGGTGGCGATCGTGGTGCGGGTCATCCCGTTCGGATGACCCTTGCCGTCACACGGCGTCGAGCTCCCGCGTCAGGGCCGCGACGAAGTCGTCGATGTCCTGCTCCGAGGTGTCGTACGCGCACATCCACCGCACCTCGTTGCGGCTGGCGTCCCAGTCGTAGAACCGGAAGTGCTTTCGCAGCCGATCGGCCACCCCGGCGGGCAGGGTCGCGAAGACGCCGTTCGCCTGGGTCTGCTGGCTGAAGCCGACGCCCCGGATGCTGCCGTCGGCGATGCCGGCCTCCAGCGCACCGCGCAGTCGGGCGGCCATGGCGTTGGCGTGCCCGGCGGAACGCAGGTACAGGTCGTCGCTGAGCAGGGCGATGAGCTGCGCGGAGACGAACCGCATCTTCGACGAGAGCTGCATGTTCATCTTGCGCAGGTAGTGCAACCCCTCGGACGCCGAGGGGTTCAGCACGACGATCGCCTCGCCGTAGAGCATGCCGTTCTTCGTGCCGCCGAAGCTCAGCACGTCGACACCGGCGTCGGTGGTGAAGTCGCGCAGGGGCACCCCGAGGGACGCCGCCGCGTTCGAGATGCGGGCGCCGTCCATGTGCAGCTTCATGCCGAGGGAGTGGACGTGGTCGGCGATCGTCCGGACCTCGTCCACCGTGTAGGCGGTGCCGAGCTCGGTCGTCTGCGTGATCGACACGACGAGCGGCTGGGCGCGGTGCTCGTCGCCCCAGCCCCAGGCCTCGCGGTCGATGAGCTCGGGGGTGAGCTTGCCGTCGGGCGCCTCCACCGGCAGGAGCTTGATGCCGGCGACGCGCTCGGGCGCACCGGCTTCGTCGGTGTGGATGTGCGCGGTCGCGGTGCACACGACCGCTCCCCACCGCGGCAGCATCGACTGCAGGCCGACGACGTTCGCGCCGGTGCCGTTGAACACCGGGAACGCCTCGGCCTGCGCGCCGAAGTGCTCGCGGATCACCTCGTTGAGACGTGCGGTGTAGACGTCCTCGCCGTAGGCGATCTGGTGGCCGTCGTTGGCCGCGGCGATGGCGGCGAGGATCTCGGGGTGGACGCCGGCGTAGTTGTCCGAGGCGAAGCCCCGCAGGTCCAGGTCGTGCAGTCGGAGGGTCACTCGTTCATCCTAGGTTCGAGGGATCAGGCGCCGTGAGCGGGATGCGGGCACCGTTGACGTCGGCCGGTGGGGTGTCCCAGAGCCGGACGGCCTCGGCGCCGAACTGCGCTTCGAGGCCGGACAGCGCGCCGACGACGAACACGGCAGCCGCGGCGGTCTCCGGCGCCTCCTTCCGGAAGCCCTGCGCGACGGCTCGGACCCAGGTGTCGGACGCGGCCTTCGCCGCCGCGTAGTTCGCGGCGCCGGCGGTGGGGGAGTCGACCGCGGTCGACGACACGAACGCGAGTCTTCCGGCGGGGGAGGCCACCAGGTCGTCGTGGAAGACCCGGGTCGTGTTCCGCAGGGTCCGGAAGGCGCGGTCGAAGAAGTCCCAGTCCGCGTCGGACTGACCGACGATGCTGCCACCGCCGCGCCACCCGCCGACCAGGTGGACCAGTCCGTCGACGGGGCCGGCGTCCGCGTGGACGTCGTCGGCCAACGCGGTGACCGCACCGAGGTCCGACAGGTCGCACGTGCGGGCCGTGACGCCCGGGACGGACGCGCGCAGGGCCTCCAGGGCGTCGGGTCTGGTGCCGACCGCGACGACGGCCGCACCGGCGGCGGTGAGTGCGCGTGCGACGGCCACGCCGCTGGCACTGGTCGCACCGGCGATCAGTACCAGGCGACCGGCCACCGAGGCGTCGGTCACGCGGCGGCCTCGGCGACGAGCTCGGCGTCCGTGGTGCCGGTGATGCCGGCCGTGGACGCGATGACGGTCGCCATCTTCTTGTCGAGGGCCTCGTAGAACATCGACAGCGGGAACTCGTCGTCCAGCACCGCATCGGTGTAGCCGCGCGGCGGCCCGGCGAGGGTCTCGTCCGGCAGTCCGCGGGCCCACTTCGACGCCGGGTGCGGCGTGAGTGTGCGGGTGAGCATCTCGTACGCGGCGAGCCAGTGCGCCGACTTCGGCCGGTCGATCGAGCGCCGGTAGAGCTCGTTGATCTCGTCGCTCAGGGCGATGATCACGTCCGGTACCTCGGGCCAGTCGATCGTCAACTGCGTGTCCGTCCAGTGCAGGACGCCGTGCTGGTGCATCCAGGCGAACAGCAGCTGGCCGCCGAGTCCGTCGTAGTTGCGGACGCGGCTGCCGGTGATCGCGAAGCGGAAGATGCGGTCGAAGACGACCGCGTACTGCACCAGGCGCGCGTGGTCGCGGATGGCGCGCTGCGCATCCTGGAGGCCCGCGTCGGGTCCGGCGGACAGCTGGCGTTCCAGACGCACGGACTCGCGGAACGCGGTCAGGTCGCAGCGGAGCTCCTCGAGCGAGTAGAGGAAGAACGGCATCCGCTGCTTGATCATGAACGGGTCGAAGGGCAGGTCCCCGCGCATGTGCGACCGGTCGTGGATGATGTCCCACATCACGAAGACCCGCTCGGTCAGCTGCTGGTCGTCGAGCATCGCAGCGGCCTCGGCCGGCAGCTCGAGCTTGGTGACGTCGGCGGCGGCACGGACGACCCGGCGGTAGCGGGCGGCCTCGCGGTCCTGGAAGATCGCCCCCCACGTGAACGTCGGGATCTCGCGCATCGCGACGGTCTCGGGGAACAGCACCGCCGAGTTCGTGTCGTACCCCGGGGTGAAGTCGACGAACCGCAGCGCGACGAACAACGCGTTGCCGTGGTCGCCGGCCTCGAGCTCGGCGATGAACTCCGGCCAGATGACCTCGACCAGGACGGCCTCGACGAACCGTGAAGTGCTGCCGTTCTGCGTGACCATCGGGAACACGACCAGGTGGCCGAGCCCGTCGACGCGGTGCTGCTGCGGCTGGAACGCGGTGAGCGAGTCGAGGAAGTCGGGGACCCCGAACCCGTGCTCCTGCCAGCGTGCGAAGTCGTGCTGCAGCACCTGCAGGAACGCGGCGTCGTGCGGGAAGTGCGGCGCGAGCTCGGCGACGGCCGGCACGATCACCGCGACGTGACCGGCGGCAGCGGGGTGGTCGGACGGTTCGGGGACGGAGCCGTCCCGTGTCTGCAGCGCCTGCAGGGCGATCACCGCGCGCTTGAGTCGGAGCCAGGCGGGGTGGGCGGCGATCGCACGCACGGACAGGTGGTCCTCGACGACCTCAGGCTCTCCGACGATGGCGTCCTGCGAGGTCTTCTGGACGAACTGGGACATGTCGAACCTCCCGTCACTGGTGTCGGCCGCGCATCTGCGGACGAGTGGTGCGCGTTACCGGATCGTCTCGAGCCTAGGGAAGTTCGGGGGACGCAAAGTTGCCCATCTGCGGTGGAATCGTGCGTCGTCGTGGTGCTCGCGCCGGTATCCGACTGCTGCGCGCACGGTTCGTGCGGCCATGGCGCGGTCCGGTGTCGCGACCTCCTTGCGTCCACTGTCCGACAAGCGCCGGAGGTGACCATCGGACGGACGGACGGACGGACGGACGGACGCATGAGCGCATGGGCGGGCGGGAGGCGCGGTGCGGGCCCGCACCGTGCCTCCCGTCCGGCGGACGGACCGGTCGTCGCGCGGTCGGACTACGCGAGTACCTGGTTGAGGACGAGCGCGGCGCCGATCGCTGCGACGCAGATCAGGAACGCAACGGGTGCTGTCCTGCTCTTCGGGTGCACCATGCCAGCAAAGCCCGAGGCACTCAGGCCAGCTGCTCCCATTGCGACCGAGAGCGGCCATCCATTGACGACGAGCACGACGCAAGCGACGCCGAGCAAGACCGCGCACGTTGCGAGCACCCTGCTGAGCCCGCGGCGGAGACGAGCCGGCGCTGCTCGCTCCGGAACGGTCAACGGTAGATCGCCATACACGTTCGGCCACGTACTTCGCCGTTGTTCCGGAAGTCGACGCACATGCTCCCCGGACGCAACGTGTGCTTCTTGACGCTGGGGATGTTGAAGACGGCTTGTCCGCAGCCTGAACGCACCGACGTCGTTTCCTGCGCGTACTGCCGCCCGTTGACGTCCTTGAAACGGTAGACGCCGCTCCAGTTGCAGAACATGCCCGGGACGACCGCAGCGAGGCCATAGCACTCGACCGCGGTCGTCGACCCCGTGACCCGCAGCCCCGAACCTCGAACGGACATGTTGAGGAAGCACCCCGCTGGTACGACGATCGTCACGCCTCGGTAGCTCCAGCGGAAGGACGCAACTGGTGACGTCGCGAACCCACCGTTGACCGTGTTGCCCCCGCCGGCCTGATTCGAGTCGTAGGCGTGCGAAAGGTCAGCGAGTTGCCGTGCCTGTTCGTGCACGTCCGCGTCGGCGACTGGCTCCGCGACGTTCGGTGCCGCCGTTGCTGGCGAGGCAAGAGCTGCCACGAAGAGCAAACACGCTCCGAGCGCTACCGAAGATCTTCCAATGAATTTGCGGGACAACGTCATCTCCCCAGGTCAGTCCCGGCTCGTGCCGAGGATCCCACGCTACTGATCTTCCAGAACGTAGAACAAGCAATCTGTATTTCAGCGGAAGGAGGGCTGGGTCATTAGAGTGGAGATGTGGAACATCAGCGGCGGGCGGTTGTGCATGTGAGGCGGAGCGGGGTCCGGGCGATCCTGTTCGCCAGCATGGCGCTCGGGGCCTCGATGCTGAGCGCTTCGAACGAGGCGTCGTGGGAGGCAGGCTCGTTCCTGCTCATCGGTGGCGCCGTCTGCGCCCTGTCGCTCTTGCTCGTTCGGCGTCGGCTCAGAGGCCCTGCGTGGGCCAGGACCTCCACGTCGGACTGGGTGGTGCTGTCGACCGGTCTCGGGGCAGGGCTGATCGTCGGACTCATCTTGTTCGACGGCTCGGCTGCCTTCGCCGCGCTCTTCCCGGTCCCGTTCGTGGCGATCCATGCCGCCGTGAGTCGCTCCGACGGAAGCCTGCGAGCCCGGTCGATCGTGCTCGCGGTGACGGCGGCGTTGGCCGTCGCGATCCTTGTCACGGGTGACGATCTGCAGCGCGGCTTCGCCGACCTCGTCCAGGGGTCCGTGGTCGCCGGCGCCCTGCTGACGCTCGCGCTGGTCCTCTGGAGCGCTGTGCGGAGAGAGCGGACCTGAAGCTGCTGCGGTGCACTCCAGCTCTGCGGGCCGCGTGATCGGTACGGTGGTCGCCATGGCCCGATTCACTCCCCCAGCCGCTGACGCGATGCGCGCCCGGCTCCTGCTCGCCGCGCGGGACGAGTTCGCCGCGGTCGGACTGGCCAGCGGCAGGGTCGAGCGGATCGGTGCCGCAGCGTCGAGCAACAAGGCGCAGGTCTTCCACTACTTCGGCAGCAAGGAGGGGTTGTTCGACGCCCTCGTCGCGGACACAGTGACCGAGACGTTCGCCGAGGCCCCGCTCGACACCGCCGACCTCGCCGCCTGGGCCGGCCGGGTGCACGACTCCTACGTCCGTCGCCCCTGGGCCCAGCGGCTCGCGACCTGGCACCGACTCGAGCGCGCCGACGTCCCGCTCGAGTCCGTCGCGACGAGCTACGCCGACGCCGTGGCCGAGGTTGAGCACGCCCAGCGTGCCGGGGTCCTGCCGCGGGCGTTCCGTCCGGCAGTACTACTCGGGCTCGTGCTGCACACCGCGGCGTTCTGGAGCGCGACCGCTCCGGAGTACGAGCCGCTGGTGCAGGCCGTGACGCCGCCGCGGCGTCGCCAGGGCGTGGTGGACGCGGTCGCCGCCCTGCTCGGCGGGAAGTCCTGACCGAGGGGTCCGCGAGCACCAGCGTGAGGGCGCTGGGACCGAGCGTGCGGGACGGGGCCGCACCGGGCCTCCTGGCCGCCCCTCAGTCGGCTGCGCCGGCGGCGACCCGCAGCGTCCGCTCCGCGTCGTCGAGGTAGTCGGCGAGCAGTGCCGAGGCGGCGTCCTGGTCGCCACCGCGCAACGCGGACACGATCGCGTCGTTGCGTTCGACGAAGTCGGCGTGGAAGGAGGCCGGGTCGTCGGTGGTCAGGAAGGCGAGTCGCATCTCGGCGAGCAGCCCGTCCATCAGTGCGTGGATCCGCTCGCTCGGCACCGCGCGCACGAGCTCGGCGTGGAAGCGGATGTCGGCGGTGCCGACCGCACCCCACTCGCCCGCGGACGCTGCTGCCCGGGCGTCGGCGACCGCTGCGGCGGCCTCGGCGAGTGCCGGTGCGTCGGGGGTGCAGGCGCGGACGGCCGCCTCCTCGAGCACCCGCCGAGCCGCGTAGAGATCGGCGACGTCGGCGGCGGAGAGTCGTCGGACGAACACCCCGCGGTTGAACACGTGCTCGACCAGGCGGTCCCGGGCGAGCAGTCGGAAGGCCTCGCGCAGGGTGTTCCGTGACACCCCGAGCTGGTCGCTCAACCGTTCCTCGGACAGCTGCGCCCCGGGGGAGAACCCACCCGACGCGATCATCGTGCGCAACCGAGTGGCCGTGGAGTCAGCGCCGCCGACGGTTCGGGTCATGGCACCGATCCTGGCACGGGTGGCGTTTGTGAAGGGCGTGTTACAGAGCAGAACCGGCTCTTGCGATTGTTGAACAATGCGGTCCAGACTGTCCCGCATGTTCGTCCTCATCGGCGTCGCCGTCGTCATCGTCGGCTTCGCGCTGCGCATCAACGCGCTCCTCGTCGTCACGGTCGCGGGCATCGTGACCGCGGCCATCGGCGGGATCGGTCCCGTCGGCATCCTCGACGCGTTCGGCAACGGGTTCGCCTCGAGTCGTTCCGTCACGACCTTCGCGCTCGTCCTGCCCGTCATCGGCCTGATCGAGCGCTACGGCCTGCAGGACCAGGCGAAGCGTCTGATCGCGAAGCTCGACAAGCTCACGACGGGTCGTCTGCTCGCGGGCTACCTGGTGATCCGCCAGGTCACCGCGGCGGTCGGCCTGACCAGCATCGGTGGCCCGGCGCAGACCGTCCGCCCGCTGGTGTACCCGATGGCCGAGGGTGCGGCGACCAAGAAGTACGGGCGGATCGACGACCGGATGCGCGAGAAGATCAAGGGCTACTCGGCCTCGTCCGACACCGTCGGCGTGTTCTTCGGCGAGGACGTCTTCGTCGCGGTCGGCTCGATCCTGCTCATCACGACGTTCGTCGACTCGACCTACGGGCTGTCGCTCGAACCGATCGACCTGGCCCTGTGGGCGATCCCGACGGGCATCGCGGCGCTCATCGTGCACGGCGGACGCCTGCTGCTGTTCGACCGCCGACTCGACAAGATGGCGGCGGACGCCCGTGCCGACGCCCCGACCCTGGGGGCAGCAGCGTGATCACCAGCGAATGGCTCTACTGGCTCATCGGCGCGTTCTTCATCGCCGTCGCCGTCCTGATCGTCACCGACACCGCGCACGCGAAGCGCCTGGGCAACGCGGCGTTCTGGGGCATCCTGGGCCTGTCGTTCTTCTACGGCACCTTCGTCGCCGCCGGCACCGTGCCGGCCTGGACGCTCGGGATCGCCGTCCTCGTCATGGTCGCGCTCGCCGGACTCGGCTTCACGGGCACGACGAGCCGCACCCGGGTCGCGAGCGTCCCCGGCGCGGGCACGGGTGCCGAGACCGGCCCCGCCGAGCCCACCGGGGTGACGCAGAAGATCACGAACGCCGGAAGCGGCAGCGGCAGCGTGCTGGCCACCACCAGCCCGGACGAGCGCGCCGCGTTCGCGACGAAGTACGGCAACCGGCTCTTCATCCCGGCCCTCGTGGTGCCGGTGGTCGCAGTGCTGGTCGCGACGCTCGGCCCGCTCGTCTCGTTCGGCGGCCAACCGCTGCTCGCCGAGGGCAGCGCGACCCTGACCGGCCTGGGCATCGGTTCGGTGCTCGCCGTCGTCGTGGCCGTGTTCGTCCTGCGCCCGCCGAAGATCGCCACTCCGATCCGCGAGGGCGGTCGCCTGCTGCAGGCGATCGGCTGGGCGGCGCTGCTGCCGCAGATGCTCTCGACGCTCGGCATCGTCTTCACCCAGGCGGGGGTCGGTGACGCCGTCGGCACGATCATCAAGTCGGTCCTGCCCGACGGCTCGCTGCTCGCCGCCGTGGTCATCTACTGCCTGGGCATGGCCCTGTTCACGATCATCATGGGCAACGCCTTCGCCGCCTTCCCGATCATGACGGCCGCGATCGGCTGGCCCGTCCTGGTGCAGGGCTTCGACGGCAACCCCGCCGCGATCTTCGCGATCGGCATGCTCGCCGGCTTCTGCGGCACGCTCGTCACCCCGATGGCGGCGAACTTCAACCTGGTGCCGGCCGCCCTGCTCGAGATGCGGGACAAGTACGGCCCGATCAAGGCGCAGATCCCCACCGCCGCCATCCTGCTCGTCGTCAACATGGGAGTCATGTACCTTGTCGCATTCTGATGCCGCCCCGATCGACCTGACCCGGGCCGCCTGGGCCGACCGCTTCGCGGCCGTCGCCGCGGACAACACGACCCGCGAGTACCCCTACGCCGCGCACCACGCGACGTCCGGACCGGACGACCGAGCCCTGCCCGTCGAGCTCCACCCCGCCTTCGCCACGTCGTACGACTGGCACTCGTCGGTGCACATGCACTGGCTCGCGGCGCGCCTGGTCGCGCATGGCCTGCCCACCGACCTGGAGGCCCGGCTCACCTCGATCCTGCAGGCGCACCTCACGACGGATCACCTCGCGACCGAGGCGGCCTACCTGCGTGAGACGCCGCACTACGAGCGCCCCTACGGCTGGGCCTGGCTCGCACGGCTCGCCGCTGAGGTGTCAGCGTCCGAGGCGCCCGCGGTCCGGGCGCTGGCACCGGGGTTCGCGCCCGTCGTCGACGTCCTCGAAGACCTGGTCGTCCGGTGGATCGACGGCGCCGCGCACCCGGTCCGGCACGGCGTGCACTCGAACTCGGCGTTCGGGTTGCTGCTCGTGCTCGAGGCCGCCCGGTCGCTCGACCGTCCGGCCCTGGCGGCTGCGGTCGAGGGGGCTGCGAAGGACTGGTTCGGCGCGGACGCCGGGTGGCCGTTCGCCTGGGAGCGGAGCGGGCACGACTTCCTGTCCGCGGGCCTCGCCGAAGCCGACCTGATGCGCGCGGTGCTGCCCGCCACGGAGTTCGCCACGTGGGCGCGCGGTTTCTTCGCCGCGGTGCAGCCGGGCGACGCGATCCTGCGGTCGACGGTGGTCCGTGACGAGAACGACCCGCAGCAGGTGCACCTGTTCGGGCTCGACCTGTCGCGGGCGGGGTCGGCCCGGCGCATCGCGGACGCACTCCGCGCCGGCGGTCCGGACGACTCCGGCACCGGCGGTCCGGATGACTCCGGCACCGGCATCGCCGACCTGCTCGACGACGCGGCCGACCGGCTGCTGGCTTCGGGGCTCGCAGCGAGCGTGGGCGAGGAGTACTACTCCACCCACTGGCTGGCGAGCTTCGCCTGGGATGCCATGGAGGCACGCGAGCACGCTGCTCGCTGATCGTTCGCGGAAGGTCGGTCGTCTCCGGACACAACGAGGATCCGGAGGTACCTTCGGGGCCATGAGCGATCCGAAGGACGACGAGACCCTCGACGACTTCCGCGAGGCGCAGGAGACCGACTACGAACCGGAGCCGACCGTGCTCGACCCCGACGACCTGCCGGTGGTCGACGACGCGGACGACGAACTGCTCCCCGACGACGACCGACCGGTGCCGCTCGACACCGACGACGACACGATCTGAGCGATCGCGCCGTGGCTCCGGCGTCGGCGTCGGTGTCGGTGTCCGCTCAGTCGAGCGGGAGGGTCCTCGCGAAGGTGCGGGTGACCGGAGCGGCGGCGAGGAACGGTGCCATCGCCGGAGCGCCCTCCGGCGTCGCGCGCCAGGTCACGTAGGTGTCGTGGTCCTCGGTGGTCGTCCACGACTCGACGACGACCATGCGCGCCGGATCCTCGTCGTCGACCAAGACCTCGAGTGACTCCAGGCCGTGGAACGACGCCGTCTGTTCGAGCGTCTCGCGGATCGCACCGTGAAGTGCGTCTTCGGGGGCATCGCTCTGGAACTGGACCTCGAGCAGGACGGTCATCGACATGGGGGACCTTTCGTCAGCGGTGTCCAAGCCAACCCCTGACCCCCTGCGCTTGTTCCGGGTCGGTCAGTCGACGATGCGGAACCGGAGCGGATCGCCCGGACGGAGCTGCGCAGCGAGGTCGGTCGACGACGGTGTCAGGACCGCGACGACCGGGTACCCGCCGGTCACCGGGTGGTCGGCGAGGAACAGCACGGGGAAGCCCTCGGGCGGCACCTGCAGCGAACCGGTCTCGACGCCCTCGCTCGGCAGCTCGCGTGCCACGGAGCGGGCCAGCGGCGTCCGGGCGGTGGTGCGGACCCCCACGCGGTCGCTGTCCGCACTGACGGAGAAGTCCTGACCGGTCAGGGTCGCACGCCACTCCGGGGTGAACCAGTCGTCGCGCGGACCAGGCACGACGTCGAGCACGACCGGCTCGTCGGGCCACCGCGGTTCGGGCTGCGGCACCGCGTCGACGATCGGCCACGACACCCGGGCGTCGCCGACGGGCAGGACGTCGCCGACCGACAGCGGCGGCGGGCCGAGGCGCGCGAGGGAGTCCCACGAGCGGCTGCCGAGCACCGCGGAGACCGCGAAGCCCCCGAGGACCGCGACGTAGACGCGCAGGCCCACGGTCGCGGTACCGATCCGGAGCGTGTCGCCCGGGGCCAGCAGCAGCACCTCGTGCGAGGCCGCACCGCGGACCGATCCGTCTGCCCGCTCGACCTCGACGGGGCAGGCCGCGCCGGTGGTGGCCGCGACCACGTACGCGTCGGCACGGAGCGTGACGGAGCCGAGCAGGGCCTCCAGGACGGCCGCGTCGGGACGGTTGCCGACCAGCCGGTTGGCGAGCGCCGCGGAGCCGCGGTCGGCTGCCCCGGCGGCGCCGAGGCCCATGTCGCTGAAGCCCGGGCGCCCGAGGTCCTGCGTGGTCGCGCCGTACCCGACCTGCACGACGGTCAGCGCGGTCATGCCGCACCCGCCACGACGAAGCGGACGAGCGTGCCTGCGGGGGCGAGTGCCGGAGGCGTGCGGTCGAGCGACCACATCGGGACGTCGGTGCGGCCGATGAGCTGCCAGCCGCCGGGCGATGTCCGCGGGTAGACGGCGCTGAACTCGCCGGCCACCGCGACGGCCCCGCTCGGGACGGCCGTCCGGGCGGTGTTGCGGCGAGGCAGGTCGAGCGGTCGATCACTGCCGGTGAGGTAGCTGAAGCCCGGTGCGAAGCCGCAGAACGCGCTCGTCCAGAGCTGCCCGGTGTGCCACGCCACGAGCTCGTCGTGCCGCATGCCGGTCAGTTCGGTGACGGTGTCGAGGTCGTCGCCGTCGTAGGTCACGGGGATGACGAGCGGCTCGGAGTCGTGTGCATCGAGCGTGCCGCTGACCGGGGCGACGTGCGTGAGCTCCGAGCGGAGCCGCCCGGCGTCCGTCGTCGTCGGGTCGAACCGGAGCAGCAGCGTCCGGGCGCCGGAGACGACCTCGGTCAGCCCGGGCACGGTGGCCTGTGCGAGCCCGGCGCGGAAGGCGACGACGTCGGCGAGGGAGTCGAACGTGGCGAGGAGTGCGGTGCCGCCAACGGAGCGGACGTCGGGACCCGTCACGGCGCGAGCGGTGCGAACGGCGCGATCGTCACGCCGTGCTCGGTCAGCAGCGCTCGGACGGCACGGGCCATCGCGACGGCGTCGGGGGAGTCGCCGTGCACGCAGACCGAGTCGGCACGCACCGCGATCTCGGACCCGTCGACGGCGGTCGCGACGCCGTCGGTGACCATGCGGAGCACCCGGGCCGCGACCTCATCCGGGTCGTGCAGCACCGACCCCGGCTGCTTCCGTGACACCAACGAGCCGTCGGGTTCGTAGGCGCGGTCTGCGAAGGACTCGCTCACCGCGCGGAGCCCGTGCCGCTCGGCCGCCAGCAGCAGTTCCGACCCGGGCAGCGCGAGCACGGCGAGGGACGGGTCGACGTCGGCGACGGCGCGGACGACGGCCTCGGCCTGCACCGGGTCGGCGCAGGCGGTGTTGTACAGGGCGCCGTGCGGCTTGACGTAGGTGACGGCTGAACCGACGACGAGCGCCGTGGCGGCCATCGCGCCGAGCTGGTGCACGACGTCGGCGTACAGCTCGTCGGGCGTGACGTGCACGGGTCGGCGGCCGAAGCCGATCAGGTCGCGGTAGGCCACGTGTGCGCCGATCGCCACACCACGTTCGGCGGCGGCGCGGGCGGTGGCGAGCATGATCGTCGGGTCGCCGGCGTGGAACCCGCAGGCCACGTTGGCGCTCGAGACGAGGTCCAGCATCGCGGTGTCGTCGCCCATGGCCCAGGCGCCGAGCCCCTCGCCGAGGTCGCTGTTCAGGTCGATCGTCGTCACGGGTGCTCCCTGTCCTCGCGGGTTGTTGAACAATCTAGCGAGTGCGCCGGTCCGTGTCACCTGTGCCGGACGGCTCGTTCCGAGGGGCGGCACGTACTGTCCGAGTCCTCAGCAACACCGGGGGCAGCGCCTCCGGATCGACCACTCCACTGGAGCAGATCATGACCGACAGCGACAACACCCACGGCACCCCGGCGAACGACCCGGAGGGCACCGAGAAGCCGGGCGGCCTCGGCAACGACAACACCATCCCCAACAACCCCGACGGGCTCGCCGCCGGTCACGCGGGTGACGACTCGCACTTCAACCCGGAAGAGGACGGCGAGCAGTAGGCGCTCCGTCCGGCCCGCGGGTCGATGCAGAACGACACCGTCGTTGTCCTCGACAGCGGCGGTGTCGTTCTGCGTCTGCACCCCTCCGTCGGCACCCGACGAAACCTGCGCGACAAAACCTTCCGGCAGGAGGTTTCCGGTGCTACAGTCCCGATCACCTAGCAGCACTAGGGATTCAGCGGGCGCCGAAGCCCCCCTGTGACTCAAGGAGGAGTCATGTCGACACCGACGTCGAAGGAAGTACCCACGCGGGGCATCGCCGGGACCGCGTCCCCAGCGGTCACCGCAGCCGCCGGAGCCACCGCCACGGACGCAGCGGCGTCCCGGGCGTTCTCGGTCGAGGGCATCACGCAGTCCGTCAGCACCGTCCGGGTGGGCCGCGGGTACCTCTGGGGCCTGAGCTTCGCCCAGTTCGGCCTGTTCGTCGCCCTGCTCACCCCGGTCTTCGTGAGCATGTCGATCAAGGCGACGGAGCTGAACCCGACGAGCCCCGAGACCGTCGTCGGCTCGGTCCTGCCGTTCGGAGCGCTCGGCGCCCTGTTCGCCAACCCCCTGTTCGGCGCGCTCTCCGACCGCACCCGCACGCGGTGGGGTCGTCGCCGCCCCTGGATGGTCGGCGGTGTCGTCGTCTTCGTCGGTTCCCTCGCCTGGCTCGCGTTCTCGCCCGACGTGCTCCAGCTCACCCTGGCCTGGGTGCTGGCGCAGGTCTCCGCCAACGCCGTCCTGTCCACGCTGACGGCGAGCTTCGCCGACAACGTGCCGGAGTTCCAGCGCGGCAAGGCGTCGAGCGTCATCGCCCTGGCGCAGAACATCGCGATCCTGGCCGGGCTCTACCTGGCCGTGTACCTGGTCGGCAACCTGCCGGTCCTGTTCATCGCACCGGGCGTCCTGGCGATCATCGCGGTCCTCGTCTACTCGTTCGTCGCCCGCGACGACCTGCCGACGACGCCGGTCAAGCCCTTCAGCTGGATCAACCTCATCAGCTCGTTCTGGACGAACCCGATCAAGCACCGCGACTTCGGGCTCGCCTGGTGGGGCCGGTTCCTCATCACCTTCGGCACGTTCATGTTCACGACGTACCGGCTCCTCTACATGCAGGACCGCATCGGGCTCCGGCAGGGCGAAGCGGTCGGGGTCGTCGCGTTCGGCGTGCTCCTGTACACGATCGCCCTGCTCGTCAGTGCGGCCGTCTCCGGCTGGGTGTCCGACCGGATCCGGCGTCGCAAGGTCTTCGTCTGGGGTTCGACGGCCATGACCGCCGTCGGCCTGGTGATTCTGGCCCACGTCAACAGCGTCGGCGGGTTCTACTTCGCCGAGATCGTCCTCGGCTTCGCCTTCGGCATCTACGCCGCCATCGACACCGCCCTGGTCGTCGACGTGCTGCCCGACCCGGAGCGCCCCGGCAAGGACCTCGGTGTCATCAACATCGCGAACGCCCTGCCGCAGTCGCTCGCTCCCGCCGTCGGCCTGTTCCTGCTCGGCATCGGTGGTGGCCAGAACTACACGCTCATGCTCTGGGGTGCCGGCGTCGCCGTCATCCTCGGCGCCCTGGTGATCCTGCCCATCAAGTCGGTCCGCTGACCGACGTGACCGCCTGGAGGTGCGACTGGCGTCCGCGACGCACGCCGCGCCTCCGGACGGTCACCTCCACCGCACGTGCCCATCTGCGCGGGCGCCGTGACGGGCAGGGGTGGCTTGGCTCAGAGCTGCGGTGTGCGCCTGCCGAACAGCGCGTCGAGGAACCGCGAGAACCGCGACTCCGGCTCGTGACTGGTCTCGATCGAGCGGGTCGGCGAGCGGAACGCCAGGTCGTGCAGCATGTTCCGCTTCGATCCGTCCCAGTTCGCGAACAGGTAGGTCCCGCCGATGAACGACATGCTCCGGACCGGCGTGCGCTTCCACGAGTCGGCAGCCACGTAGTACCCCGCGTGGCCGGCGCGGATGTGCTGGATCACGGTGTCCACGTCGATGACACCGGTCGGTGTCACGACGGCGGTGATGCCCGTGCGGTCGCGGGCGACGTACTCGATGAGGTGTTCGGTCACGATGGAACTCTTCGTCACGGTGGTGAGACGCCACGGCAGGGAGCGTGGCGGAGGGGATTCGGAACCGCCGTTGCTTCCGTTTCCAGAGTACGTCCGCCTCGGGCGTGCCGCTCCCCGATGTCCGCCGTTCGCAGGCGGATGAGCGTTCAACGGATGGGCGTCCTGTCCACCCACCCCGCGATGCGCTCGATCGCATCGTCGAAGTCCCTCGTGCCGGGGCGGTTGAGGAACGCGTGACGGCTGTCCGGCAGGACGTGTCGTTCGACCTCGACGCCGGCTGTCTCGAGCTCGGTCGCGAAGCGTTCGCCCGAGGCGCGCATCACGTCCCGCTCGGCGTCGACCACCAGTGCGCGGGGGAAGCCGCCGAGGTCGCCGGACGCCGGGTAGACCGCGGTGGGGAGGCCGCCCGCGTACGACCGGTTGCTCAAGTCGAGCAGCAGCGGCGCGTGCGTGAGGCGCCGGTGCCCTCGAACGAGTCGCCGCACCGCCGGGTCACGGGGGAGTCGGGCGTGGAAGAACCCGTACGTCAGCACGACGCCGACCAGCGGCGGGGCGGTCGCGACCGCGGAGGCCGCCAGGCACGCACCCGCGCTCGCCCCGCCGAGCAGCAGGCCGGAGGGCGCCTCGTCCTGCAGGTGCCGGAGCGCTGCGACGATCTCGTCCCTCGCGTGCGGTGCCCGTCGTCGCCCACGTGCTCCCCTCCGGCCGAGCCACGGCAGTCCGGGCAGCGGTCCGAGGCGGTAGTCGACGGTCACGACCGGCAGCCCGCGCTCGGCGAGTGCCCGTGCGACCGCATCGGACTCCGGCAGGTCGAGGTCGCCCCGGAAGAACCCGCCGCCGTGCACCCAGACCAGCGTCGGCGATCCCGTGCCGCCGCTCCGGTCCGACGGTCGGTACCGCCGGACCGGGACCGGTCCGTGTGGTCCGTCGATCCTGTCGTCCGCGACCTCGATCGTGTCCTGGTGCAACCCCCGCATGGGAGCAGTGTTGCAGCACCCTGGCGGGAGCCACCCTCCCGTCGCTTGAATAGGCATACTTTTCCAGCGTCGGGAGTGACACAGCCCGGTAACGATGCGCGCGACCGCTCGGCGGCGCAGGCAGCGTGGAGGGATGCGCCTGACGAGAACCGCCCTGATCCTGACCACTGCGACCCTGGCAGCGCTGCTGACGGGGTGTTCCGGCGCGGACGGAGCGGACGGCGGTGCGGCGACCCCGACCGTGACCGAGACCGTCACTGCCCCGCCCTCCGACCCGGCGAGCACGCCGACGCCGACGCCGACACCGACACCGACCCCGACCCCGACCCCGACCTGTGGGCCGTCGAGCGGTGCCGCGGCTGCGGCCGAGGGCATCGCGGCCCTGCCGCTGCCCGCCGGACTCGAGGAAGCGAAGTGGGACGCTGCGAACGCCGACTACTCCGGCTACGACGCCTGCGCACCATTGTCCTGGTCCGTCGTCGAACCCGAGTTCGCCACGGCTGGCTCTCCGTACGCGATCCTGCTGTTCCACGAAGGCCGGTACCTCGGCACAGCGACTGCCGAGCAGTACGCTTTCGAGCCGACCATCGAACGACAGAGCGAGTCGGCCGTGACGGTGACCTACCGGTTCGCGAAGGCGGGCGAACCGAACGCGGCACCCTCCGGCCGCGCCATCGCCACCTTCACCTGGAACGACGAGACCAGCCGGGTCGACATGACGGGGGACACCCCAACCGCTCAGTGACGGTCCGACGCCGTGGGTTCCACGCCCAGTTCCCGCTGCAGCGTGCGGAGGACCCGCACGAGGGTGGCGAGCTGGTCCGGTCCGGCCTCGAACCCACGTCCGAGGGCCGACCGCGGCTGCACGACCACGTCGTCACCGACGGTCGTGGTGATCCAGACTCCGAAGTCGGCGCGCTGGCCGCGGGAGTCCTTGGTCGCGACGGAGAACCGTCGTATGCGCGCCCACGGCAGGTCGAACACCGGCGCGTCTCGTGACGGTGCCCACGCGTGCAGGCCGAACTCGTCGACGGTCCAGACCTCGGGGCGGGGCTTCGGGAAGTCGTCGGAGGTGCGCAGGCCGGACGTCAGCACGGGCAGGTGGAACCGAGGTGCCCGGCCCGCTCCGATGTGCGCGAGCGTCCGGCGGTCGCCTCGCCCGGAGGACAGCGTCGACACGGCCAGCAGCAGCCCGAACCCGGCGACCACCGTCGGCCACAAGACGAACGACCACTGTGTCCGGGCACTGTCGATGCCGCGCAGGAAGTCCGGGAACGTGAACTCGGCGACGAGCGCGGCGAGCCCCACCCCCGTGGTGACGACCGCCGCGAGCAGTACCGGCCCCCGCTTCGGCATCTCCCCGTCGCGCAGCCGCTGCACCCACCGTTCCCCGGAGTACTCCACCGTGCCATCCTGCCTGTCACGGCCACAGATCGTCCGCGAGCGCGACATGCTGTTCCCATGCAGTCCGTCCGTGCCGCCGCACCCGGTGTCGCCCTCGCCGTGGCGATCGGCATCGTCGCCACCCTCGTCGGGCGGGTCGTCCCGGTGGTCGGTGGTCCCGTCCCCGCCGTCCTGATCGGTGCCGTCGTGGGATGGCTCGTCCGGCGTCGCACCGGTGGCCCGCTCGCCGCGCTGGCTCCCGGTGTGAAGTTCTCGTCCAGCCGGGTGCTGCAGTTCGCGGTGGTCCTGCTCGGCGCGCAGCTGTCCATCGGTGAGGTCCTGCGCATCGGCGGTGAGACCCTGCCGGTGATGCTCGCGACGCTCGTCGTCTGCCTGGTGGCGGCGTGGGGGATCGGCCGACTGCTCCGGGTCTCGGGCGCACTCCGCACCCTGATCGGCGTCGGGACCGGCATCTGCGGTGCCTCGGCGATCGCCGCCGTGACACCGGTCATCGGCGCGGTCAGTGCGGACGTCGCCTACGCGATGTCGACGATCTTCCTCTGCAACATCGCGGCCGTCTTCGCCTTCCCGCTGCTCGGGCACGCTCTGGGCCTCAGTCAGCATGCCTTCGGCGTCTTCGCGGGCACCGCCGTGAACGACACGTCGTCCGTCGTCGCCACGGCGACGGTCTACGGCCGCCAGGCGACCGACACCGCGGTCGTCGTGAAGCTTGTGCGCACCCTGATGATCATCCCGATCGTCATCGGGCTGGCCGGACTGGAGGCCCGCCGCGCCTCCCGCGAGCAGCTCGCCCCCGCCTCGGGGCCGGGTCGCGGGTTCCGTGTGTTCCGGTTGGTGCCGTGGTTCCTGATCGGGTTCCTCGTGGTGGTGCTGCTCCGGACGGTCGGGGCCCTGCCCGCGTCCGTGGCACCGGGGTTCGCGACGGCCGCCTCGTTCCTCATCACGGTGGCGCTCGCCGCGATCGGCTGCTCGACGGACTTCGTCGCGCTCCGCCGTGCCGGGTTCCGGCCGATGCTGCTCGGCATCGCGCTCTGGGTCCTGGTGGCGGGGACGAGCCTGGGCATGCAGGCGGCCTTCGGTCTGCTCTGAAGAAGGCCCGCCCGACGTGAGCGGATCTGCTCACGCGGGGCGGGCCTCCTGGCCGGGTCTGCCGGCGTCAGCCGCGCAGCGCCTCCGACAGCTTCACGCGACTGCCGGTGCGGAGCAGGGCGTTCTCGTAGACGCGGGCGCCGATGACCACGACCGCGACGACCGAAGCGGCGACGATGACGAGCGACAGGATCGGCTCCCACCACTCGGCCGTGCCGAGGAAGATCCGCATGGGCATGCCGATGGGGGCGCTGAACGGCACGTACGACATGATGCCGAGGATCGTGGGGTTGTCGTACGCGACGATGATCAGGAAGTACGGGATCATCACCAGCATCATCACCGGGGTGGTGACGCTGCCGACGTCCTCCTGGCGTGACACCAGCACGGCCGCCGCGGCGAACAGCGACGCCAGCAGCACGAACCCGATCGCGAAGAAGCCGATGAACCACAGGATGCTCGGGCCGAGCATCGCGAACATGTTGTCCTGCCCGGTCACCGCCAGCGTGACGATGGCGGCGACCGCCACCGCGACGATCTGTGCGAACGCCATGATGCTGTTGCCGAGCACCTTGCCGGCGAGCAGCGCCCTGGCCGGGATCGCGGACATCAGGATCTCGACCACCCTCGTCGACTTCTCCTCGACCACGCTCTGCGCGATCGACTGGCCGAACGTCACCGCCGACGCGAAGTACACGACGCCGAACGCGATGGCGATGAGGTAGACCAGGCCACCGGGCAGCGCGTCCGGGTCGAGCAGCTCGATGCGCGGAGTGACGCTCAACGCCGAGACGACCTCGGACGGGGCCTCGTCGAGTCCGACGACCTCGTAGCCGAGCGGGTCGTCCGACGGCACGATCGCGGCGTCGACGTCGCCCTTGGTCACGAGCCGTTCGGCGTCGTCGACCGATGCCGACGTCGTGACGTCGAGCCCACTGGTGGTCGGCAGCGAGACCCCGTCGACGACCGCGACCGGGGTGGTGTCGTCGGCGGTGGCCTTGCTCACGATCCCGCTGACGACGATCGATGCGACGACCATGCCGATCAGGATGAGCGCCGAGACCACGAAGGCCTTGCTGCGGATGCGTGCCTGGATCTCGCGTGCGGAGACGAGCCGCACAGCCTGCACGAAGGAGTTGTTCATCGGACGACCTCCCGGAAGACCTCGCTGAGCCGCGGCACCCGCGGTGAGAACGACCCGACGGTGCCGTGCTGGACGGCCCGCTGCAGGACGCGCTGCGCGGTGGCGGCGTCGGCCTCGAAGACGGCGTAGCCGCCGTCGAACTCGCGGACGGCCACACCCGGCTCGTCGCGGAGCCAGGCGACGTCACCGTCGACCAGCAGCTCCCACGCGGCGGGGCCTGCCTGCTTGCGGAGCTCCTCCTGCGGACCTGCGGCGCGGATCGTGCCACCGGCGATGACCACGACGTCGTCGCAGAGCCGCTCGACCACGTCGAGCTGGTGGCTCGAGAACAGCACCGGGACGCCCCGGGCAGCGGTCTCGCGCAGGACGCCGAGCACCGTGTCGACGGCCATCGGGTCGAGGCCCGAGAACGGCTCGTCGAGCACGAGCACCTCGGGGTCGTGGGCGAGCGCCGCCGCGATCTGCACGCGCTGCTGGTTGCCGAGCGAGAGCTTCTCGACGGGGTCGCCGGCGTGTGCGGCGAGTTCGAGACGTTCGAGCAGCTCGCCGGTGCGGCTCGTCGCGGCGCGCTTGTCGACGCCGTGCAGCCGGGCCAGGTAGGTGATCTGCTCGGCCACGGGCATCTTCGGGTACAGGCCGCGTTCCTCGGGCATGTAGCCGAAACGGCGGCGGTCGGCGGGACGGACCGCGGTGCCGTCGATCGATACCGTGCCGGCGTCGGCCTGCAGGACACCGAGCATGATGCGCATGGTGGTGGTCTTGCCGGCGCCGTTGCCGCCGACGAACCCGGTGAGGCGGCCGCTGCCGACCGTGAACCCCACGTCGTCGAGCACCCGGCGGTCACCGAAGTGCTTGGTCACCCCTTCGATGGTGAGCATGTCGTTCCCCTTCGTCGCGACGCTGGTCGTCGCTGCGTCCGACGCTATTGGCCGGGAGGCACGCCCCGCCTCCGCCGCCAGGGGGGACTCGGGTGGGTGGTCGGCTCCACCGCGCGGGGGAGGAGGGCGCGTCGGCCCGGCTCGGTCAGCCGGCGACGCCGTGCTCGAACGCCCAGACGACGGCCTGGATCCGGTCGCGCAGTGCGAGCTTCTGGAGCACGTTCGACACGTGGGTCTTCACGGTGGCGTCCCCGACGTAGAGCTCGGCGGCGATCTCCGCGTTGCTCAGCCCTCGGGCGAGCAGCCGCAGCACCTCGGTCTCCCGCTCGGTGAGTCCGGCGGCGGCGAGTGCGTCCTCGCCCGTCGTGGCAGGTGTCGCAGTCGTCGCGGTCGTGGTGGTCGCCGAGGGCTCGGCCGCAATCGCCGCCGTCGCCCGGCTGATCACCCGGCGTGTGACGTCCGGCGCGAGCAGGGCGTCCCCGGCGGCGACGGTCCGGACCGCGTCGATCAGCCGCTCGGGGGAGGCGTTCTTCAGCAGGAACCCGCTCGCCCCCGCCTCGAGCGCCTGGAACAGCGCGTCGTCGCTGTCGAACGTCGTGAGGATGAGCACCGCCGGCGGGTGCGGCAGCGCCGCGATCCGCCGTGCCGCCTCGAGCCCGTCGACGCCGGGCATCTGCACGTCGAGGCACACCACGTCGGGGCCCAGCTCCTGCACGGCCTCGACCGCCCGCGCGCCGTCCGCGGCCTCGCCGACCACACGGAACCCCGGCTCGGACTCCAGGATGACCCGGAACCCGGCGCGGACGAGCTCCTGGTCGTCGGCCAGCACGATGGTCAGGTCGTCGGCAGCCATGCGCGCACCAGGTAGCCTCCTCGGGCTCGTGGCCCGATCTCGATCCGTCCGTCCACGGCGGCGACGCGTTCCCGCATCCCGACGTGTCCGAGGCCGCTGCCGGAGGTGCTCCGGGCGGCGCGGGCACCGAGCCCGTTGTCCGTGACCTCGACCTCGACGCCGTCGTCCAGGTACCGCAGCCGGACGTCGGCGCGGGCGGTGGGGCCGGCGTGTTTGAGGATGTTCGTCACGGCCTCCTGCACGATCCGGTACGCCACCGCGGCCACCGTCGGCGGCACCGGTCGCTCGTCACCCACGACGACGTACTCGGCGGGGTGGCCCGCCACCCGGGCGGACTCGGTCAGTTCGGCGATCCGCGTGATGCCCTCGGTGCTCGGGCCGTCGCCACCGGCCGTCCCGAGGCCGTCCGCGTCGTCGTCAGAGCGCAGGGTGCCGAGCATCCGCCGGAGTTCCTCCACCGCGGTGCGGGCGCTCTCCTCGACCACCCCGAGTGATGCCGACGCCTGCGCGGGGTCGCGGTCGATCACGCGCCGTGCAGCACCCGCCTGCACGCCCATCAGCGAGACGTGGTGGGCGACCACGTCGTGCAGCTCGCGGGCGATCCGCACCCGCTCGATCGTGACGGCCTGTGCCGCGGACCGCTCCCGCTCGGCGGCGAGTTCGGCGGTGCGTTCGGCGAGCTCGTGTCGTGCGACCGCGGAGGCCCAGGCCCGGTTGCCGGCGTACCAGGCGGCGCCGAAGTAGATCACGTTGATGACGATGTTGAGCAGCGAGATCGCGACGTAGGGCGCCACGGGGGAGTCCGTGTCGTTCGGCAGGGCGTTCGGGGACGCCCACCCGAACGAGATCGCGACGAACAGCCAGGCGAACATGCCGCCGATGACGACCCAGCGCACCGCTTCGGCCCGCACCCGGTCGGAGCACCACGCACCCACCGTGTACAGCGCGATGAAGAGCGTGAAGTTGACGAGGAAGACCTCGGGCACCTGGAGCAGCTGCGTCGCGGCGAACGCCACCGCCGACACCAGGGCCACCGACATCGGGAACCGTCGGCGGAACGCGATCGGGGCAGCGTTCGCGACGATCATCAGCGCGGAGACCCACCACTCGGCCTGGTCGTCACCGTACGTACCGGCCGACCCGTACAAGAACGTCGTGACGGCGAGCCCACCGGCCAGCACCACCGCGAGCACCGTGTCCTGCCGGTACTCGTGCCGTCCCACCGGCAGTCGCGACCACTCCGCCGTCGTCCCCATGCAGGAAACGCTACTGGGTGCCCCCGGTCAGGAGTAGCCTCCCGCCAACGAGCAGGGGAGACGCCATGCAGTTCCTCGTCAACGTCATCGACGACGGCCAGGCCGCCGCCGTCGGCAACACGTACTCCGCGACCGACGCCGAAGCCGCCGCGGTCGACGCCTTCAACGAACGGATGGCCGACGCGATCGTGTTCGCCGCCGGGGTCTCCGCACCCGCTGACGCCACCGTGGTCGACGCCCGCGGGGACGCGTCCGACACGAGGACCGGGCCTGCGACGACCGGACCCGCGACGAACACCGACGAGTACGTCGCCGGGTTCTGGGTCATGGACCTCCCGGACGCCGAGACGGCGGCCCGGGTGGCGCACCAGGCGTCGCAGGCGTGCAACCGGAAGATCGAGCTCCGCCCGCTGCTCTGACGGCACGGACGCCACCCGGCCGACGGACCACCGCGGGCACGGCGCTCGCCGCGGTCACGCCTGCCCCGACCACGAACGTCGCGACGAAGCCGATCGCACCGACGAGCGCTCCGGCACCCGCAGCGCCGACGGCCTGCCCGAGCACGAGTGCCACGAAGAGCATCGACGTACCCGCCGACGACCGCTCGGCATCGATCTCGGTCGTCCACGTGATCAGCGCCCCGGTCGCCGCCGTGTAGCCCCAGCCGAACACGGCACAGGCCAGCAGTGCCGCGACCGTCGACTGCGGCGCTGCCCCCAGCACGACGACGGCGACGGCGACCGAGCCCGCCGTGACCGCCCAGAGTGTCCGGGCGCGCAACCCGTTCGTCCAGCGCGCGGTGACCACGACGGCGGCTCCGCCGATCCCGAGCGCGATCCAGGCGGACACCGAGACCACGACCGACGCGCCGGCGTCCACCAGCGCCGAACGACCGTAGGTCCAGACGACGGCGGACCCCGCCCCGAACAGCAGCGCCAGCACGAAGACCCCACGGTGTGCCGTGAACCACTGAGCACCGGGCAGCGGTGACCGGGATGCAGCAGCCCCACCGCGGGACACCACGAGCAGCAGGGCTCCGACGGCCAGGGCGAACACCCCGGACACCGCCCAGGCCGTCCGCCAGTCGGGCAGCAGCACGAGTGCGAGCACCCCGGCGCCCACGAGCCCGGGGCCGGTGCCGGCGTTGACGATCGCCTGCGCTCGACCGAGCAGCGCCGACGGCACCTGCTCGGCGACGATCCGGACGAGGGCGGGGGACGCGAGTCCGGCACCCGCCGACGCGAGCACGGCGCTGACGCCGAACGCCAGCGAGCCGCCGGCCGTCGCCATGGCGATCGCACCGACTCCCGCCACCAGGGTGGCGACCGCGACGAGCACCCGGGGCATCCGTGCGGCGAGCAGGAACCCGGCCACCGCACCGACGCAGTACAGCGCCGAGGCACCCGATGAGACCCACCCGGCGGCATCGGACCGCAGCCCCAGGTCGCGCTGCACGTCGGGCAGGAACAGCCCGTACGCCAGGCGCACCAGGCCGTAGGTGGCGCCGATCAGGCCGAGTCCGCTCACCAGGAGCAGTCGATGTCGTAACGAAAACGATCGTTTCACTTTCCAGAGCCTAGGGTGCTCTCATGGTGATGCGCCCAGGGACCGAGCAACGGCTGCTCGACGCCGCCGAGGAGCTCTTCTTCTCGCAGGGCATCGCCGCCACGCCGATCGACGCCGTCCTCGAACGGGCCGGGGTCTCGACGGCCACCCTGTACCGCGGTTACGCGAGCAAGGAGTCGCTCGTCGCAGCGGCCCTCACCCGTCGCCACGAGGACTGGATCGCCACCTGGGACCGTGCGGTCGCCGCCGAACGGGACGACCTGGGCCGACTCCTGGCGGTGTTCGACGCCCTCGACGACTACCGCTCGACGCCCACGGGCTCCCGCTGGTGCGCCTTCCTCGGCACCGCCGCCGAGTACGCCGACGCCCCCGCCGAGGTCCGACAGGTCCTGGACCTCGAGACCACCACGTTGCGACGGCGGCTCCTCGCACAGGCGGTGCCGGTGGTCGGTCCCCGTGCCGACGCCCTCGCCGACCAGCTGCTCCTCATCGTCTCCGGCTCCCTCGCGATGCGGTTGCGCGACCCCGCGCTCGACACGACGACGGCACGGACCGTCGCCGCGTCCCTCATCCGGGAACACACCACCCCAGACGGAACGGTGCCCCGGGCCTGACCCGACCCGCGCCCGGGACGCGCGTCGAGGCGGACGGGAGGCCCGTGGCGGCCCCGCACCGCGCCTCCAGGCCGTCGACCGATCGCCCCCGGCCGATGTCGCGTGACCAGGAGCGCTCAGGCGCGACCGCGGTTGCGGCGCCGGATCTCCTTCGGAGCCCGCCCGGCCAGGAAGGACCGCGCAGGATCGACGAGGAAGCCCTGCCGGAGCGCCTCGCGTCCGACGAGCATCCGGAATCCCATCTGGTCCCGGTTGCTCAAGGTGACCTCGGAGTCGACGACCTGCCCGGCCAACGCGATCGGCGTGCGGACGACGATGCGCTCCTGGGTGTGCCCGGTCGAGCTGCGGACGATGCGGCGGTCGTGCACGTCGCACTCGATGGTGGTGGCGTCGGCATCGGTGTCCTGCCAGGGGTGGAGCGAGAACCGAACCCGCTCGCCGGCCAGTTCCTCGAGGTCGAACGCGTGCAGCGCGGAGCTCCGGGCACCGGTGTCGAGCTTCACCTTGATCCACGGCACGCCGAGGTCCGGCAGCCCCGCCCACTCCCGCCACCCGGCGACGACGAGCCCGCTGTCGGAGGACTTCGGAGCTCGGGCCATGTGCCCATCCTGTCGCATGCTCCGCGGCCACGTCCGCATGCTTTGATGGGGTGTCGCCGTCGATCCGACCCAGCGGAGAACCCCTCGATGAAACTCGCCATCCTGTCGCGCGCGCCCCAGGCGTACTCGACCCAGCGCCTCCGCGCAGCGGCACTCGACCGCGGTCACGAGGTCAAGGTGCTCAACACCCTGCGCTTCGCGATCGACCTGTCCGGCGACGACCCGGACCTGCTCTACCGCGGCAAGCTGCTGAGCGACTACGACGCCGTGCTGCCGCGCATCGGCAACTCGATCACGTACTACGGCACCGCCGTCGTGCGCCAGTTCGAGCAGATGGACGTCTACACGCCGAACACGGCGAACGGCATCACGAACTCGCGGGACAAGCTCCGGGCGAACCAGATCCTGTCGCGGCACGACATCGGCATGCCGGCGACGACCTTCGTGGCCGGCCGCAACGACGTGCGCGGGGC
This sequence comes from Curtobacterium sp. MCSS17_011, assembly GCF_003224275.1. NCBI lineage: Bacteria > Bacillati > Actinomycetota > Actinomycetes > Micrococcales > Microbacteriaceae > Curtobacterium > Curtobacterium sp. MCSS17_011. Next base: position 87,185 of record NZ_QKLE01000004.1, read on the forward strand.
GATCGAACGGGTCGGTGGCGCGCCCGTCGTCATCAAGCTCCTCGAGGGCACGCAGGGTATCGGTGTGATCCTGGCACCCGAAGCGAAGGTGGCCGAGTCGATCGTCGAGACCCTGCACTCCACCAAGCAGAACGTCCTGATCCAGCGGTTCATCGCGGAGAGCCGGGGTCGTGACATCCGGGCCCTCGTCGTCGGTGACCGGGTCGTGGCGGCGATGCGCCGGACCGCGTCGGGTGACGAGTTCCGCTCGAACGTGCACCGCGGCGGCACCGTCGAGAAGGTCACGCTCTCGCCCGAGTACGAGGCCGTGGCCGTGCGCTCGGCGCAGATCATGGGTCTCAAGGTCGCCGGCGTCGACATGCTCGAGGGCAACGACGGGCCCCTCGTGATGGAGGTCAACTCCTCACCAGGGCTCGAGGGCGTCGAGCGTGCCACCGGCCTCGACATCGCCGGTGCGATCGTCGACTTCATCGCGAACCAGGTCGCGTTCCCCGAGATCGACGTCCGCCAGCGGCTCTCCGTCTCGACCGGCTACGGGGTCGCCGAGCTCCTCGTGCACACCAACGCCGACCTGGTGGGCAAGACGATCAAGGAGTCCGGGCTCTGGGACCGCGACATCACGGTCCTCACCCTGCACCGCGGCTCGAACGTCATCCCGAACCCGCGCAGTGGCGTCGCCCTCGAGCCCGGCGACCGCCTGCTCTGCTTCGGCAAGCTCGAGGAGATGCGCTCGATGATCCCGGAGCGCCGCAAGCGTCGTGCGAAGGTTCGGAAGCTGCCGAAGGACGTCTGAAACGGGCCGCCCAGCGCATCCGGATCGCGCACTCAGCACGAATGCGGAAGTATGTGTCGGTGACGATCATGACGGAACGGCCGGTCGACCAGGCATCGAGCAGTGAACCGGAGCAGCCCGGCAACGCCACGGCGAAGCACCGGAACGTCTCGCTGCTGTCGGTTGCGACGACCACTGCGGAGCGTGTGACGACCTCGGCCGACATCGAGGCCCGCCTGCGCGGAGTCCTCCGTCGACTCCGTCTGCCGATGGGGCTGCTCGAGCGCGTCGCCGGGGTCATCGAACGTCGCAACTGGGGCGAGGACCAGACCTTCCAGGACGCCGCGATCGACGCCGGCCACCGCGCCATGGCCGAGGCCGGTGTCCGTCCGGACGAGATCGGGCTGCTCATCAACACCTCGGTGACGCGCCCGCACCTCGAGCCGTCGGTGGCCGTCCGCCTGCACCACGGCCTCGGGCTGCCGTCGTCCGCGATCAACTTCGACATCGCGAACGCCTGCCTGGGGTTCGTCAACGCCATGAGCGTCGCCGCGGGCATGATCGACTCCGGGCAGATCAAGTACGCGCTCGTCGTCGACGGCGAGGACGCCGACCAGGTGCAGCTCAACACCATCGACCGCCTGAACCAGGGCGGCCGGAACCGCAAGGACTTCATGAGTGAGTTCGCCAGCCTGACTCTCGGGTCCGGTGCTGCGGCGGCCGTGCTCGGCCCGGCGGACCTGCACCCCGAAGGACACCGGATCGTCGGCGGCGTCACCCGCGCGGCGACCCAGTGGTACGACCTGTGCGTCGGCAGCGTCGACGGCATGTTCACGGACGCGAAGATGCTGCTCAAGGGCGGCATGGAACTCGTCGTCGCCGCCTGGACCGAGGCCCGCGCACACTTCGACTGGGCCGACATGGACCGCTACGTGCTGCACCAGGTCTCCGACGTCCACACGAACGCCTTCGTCGAGGCGATCGGCATCCCGCGCGACAAGGTGCCCACCACGTACCAGCGCTTCGGCAACGTCGGCCCTGCGTCGATCCCGATCACCCTGGCCGACGAGGTCGCCTCCGGTGGGATCCGTCGCGGTGACCGTGTGTTCCTGGGCGGCGTCGGCTCCGGCATCAACACGGCGATGATGGAACTCCACTGGTGAGGTCCCGGCTGCCCCGCGTCGCCGCGAGCACGGCTCCGGCGACGCAGCCGCCCTCCCTGCCCGGCCTCGACCCGGCCTGGTCGCGTCTGGTCACGGTCCCGGAACGGTCCGAGAGTCGTCCAGGAGGAACGGATCGCGCCGCGCGCACCTGGCACCTCCTCGACACGGCCGGCTCCCTGGCCGCGCTCGGCGTGGAACCGGTCGGCACGATCCTCTGCGTGCACGGCAACCCGACGTGGTCGTACCTGTGGCGGTCGGTGCTCCGCACCTCGCTCGAGGTCGCCCGGGCCGGCGGCCCGGCCTGGCGCGTGGTCGCCGTCGACCAGCTCGACATGGGCTTCTCGGAGCGCACCGGCGTCGAGCGCGGACTGGCGCAGCGCGTCGCGGACCTCGGTGCCCTGACCGACGAACTCGGGCTGACCGGACCGGTCGTCACCCTCGGCCACGACTGGGGCGGTGTGGTGTCGCTCGGTTGGGCGGTCGACCACCCGGACGTCCTGGCCGCCGCGATGACGTGCAACACCGCCGTGCACCAGCCCGACGACGTGCCGATCCCCGCACCGCTGCGGCTGGCGCTCGGGCCGGGGATGCTCGGCCGCGCGACGGTCGTGACCCCGGCGTTCCTCGAGACCACCCTGGCCATCGCGCACCCGAAGCTCGAGCGGGCCGTGGCCGACAGCTACCGGGCGCCCTACCGCGGTGCTGCCCGACGCGGGGGAATCGGCGGCTTCGTCGCCGACATCCCCGTCGACGCCCGGCACCGGAGCGCACCCGAACTCGACCGCATCGCCGCCGGGGTCGCCGCGCTCGACGTGCCGGTGCTCCTGCTCTGGGGGCCGCGCGACCCGGTGTTCCTCGAGCGCTACCTGGACGACCTGACCGAACGCGTGCCGCACGCCGACGTCCACCGGTTCGAGGGCGCCGGGCACCTGCTGCCTGATGACGCCGACGTGGCGGGCGCGGTGTTCGACTGGCTCGGTGACCGCCTGCCGGACGGAGGCCGTGCTGCTCAGGCCCCCACGGGCCTCCAGTCCGACGTCGTGGACCCGGGCCAGCCCGCACAGGCGACTCCGCCGCTCTGGGCGCGGCTCGACGAACTGCGCGAGCGCGACGAACCCGCGCTGGTCGAGATGGCCGCCGCCGGTGGCCCCCGCACGATCACGTGGCGGCTGCTCGCCCGGCGGGTCGACGAGATCGCCGCAGGACTCGACGACCTGGGCGTCCGCAGCGGCGACCGTGTCTCGCTCCTGGTGACCCCCGGTGCCGACCTGACCGCCGTCCTGTACGCCTGCGTGCGGATCGGGGCGGTCGTCGTCGTCGCGGACGCCGGACTCGGACTCGGCGGCCTGACCCGGGCCGTCCGCGGAGCCCGACCGGACTGGATCATCGGCGCGCTGCCCGGGCTCGGTGCCGCGCGTGCCCTCGGCTGGCCGGGGCGACGCATCGCGACGGTCTCGCTGCCCGCGCCGGCACGGAAGGCGCTGCGGGTGGAGCACACGCTCGTCGACGTCGCCCGACGTGGTGCCCGCCGTCTCGCCCACGGCACCGCGCTGCCGGCGGCCCCGTCGTCGGACGCACCCGCTGCCGTGCTCTTCACCTCGGGATCGACCGGGCCGGCGAAGGGCGTCGTGTACACGCACGGGCAGCTCAGCGCCGTCCGGGACGCCCTGGCCACCCAGTACGACGTCGGTGTCGGCACCGGGCTCGTCGCCGGCTTCGCACCGTTCGCGCTGCTCGGCCCGGCCCTCGGGGCACGGTCGGTCGCACCCGACATGGACGTCACCGCGCCCCGGACCCTGACGGCGAAGGCGGTCGCGGCCTCGGTCGCCGCGGCTGACGCCACCGTGGTGTTCCTGTCGCCGGCAGCACTGGCGAACGTCGTCGCGACCTCGTCGGAGCTCACCGAAGCCGACCGCCAGGCACTGCAGGGCGTGCGGCTGTTCCTGTCGGCCGGGGCTCCCGTCTCGGCTGCGCTGCTCACCGCGGCGACCGAGCTGATGCCGAACGCCAGCGCGCACACCCCCTACGGCATGACCGAGGGGCTGCTCATGACCGACGTCGACCTGAACGGGGTCCGTGCCGCCGGCCGGTCCGATGACGAGGGGATCTGCGTCGGGGTGCCGGCAGCGAACGTCCGCGTCCGCATCGCGCCGCTCGACGGTTCCGGGCGCTCGACCGGAGCCCTGACGGACGAGCCCGGGGTCACCGGCGAGATCGTCGTCGCGGCGCCCCACGTGCGCGACCACTACGACCGGCTCTGGCGCACCGACCGGGACTCGCGCCTCGGAGTCGACGACCCGCGCGGACACCGCACCGGCGACGTCGGGCACCTCGACGCCGACGGACGGGTCTGGGTCGAAGGGCGACTGCAGCACGTGCTCACCACCCCGGACGGGGTCGTCACGCCGGTGGGGCCGGAGCAGCGCATCGAGGGCGTCGACGGTGTCGGACGCGCCGGTGTCGCGGGCATCGGTCCGGTCGGCACGCAGCAGCTGGTGGCCGTCGTCGAGACGGACCCCGCTGTGCGCCGGCCGGGGCTTGCGTCACCGCAGCTCGCCGCGGCGGTCCGTGCCGCCGCCGGGGTGCCGGTCGCCGCGGTGCTCGTCGTGCCCGTGCTGCCGACCGACATCCGGCACAACTCCAAGGTCGACCGCACCCGGCTGTCCCGCTGGGCCGGCTCGGTGTTGTCCGGCGGCCGGATGGCGCGCCCGTGAGGGTCCTGGTCACCGGGGCCAGCGGGTTCCTCGGGCAGGCCGCGGCCGCAGCCGTGCGGGACGCCGGGCACGAGGTCCGGACCTTCCAGCGCCGTCCCTCCGGGGTGCCGGGCGTCCAGGACGTCGCCGGGACGATGACCGACGACGCCGCGATCGCCCGAGCGGTCGACGGGGTCGACGCCATCGTGCACCTGGCCGCGAAGGTGTCGCTCGCCGGGGACCCGGCCGACTTCGCCCGGGTCAACATCGAGGGCACGCGCTCGCTGCTGCAGGCCGCCCGTGCAGCCGGGGTCGGGCGCTTCGTCTTCGTGTCGTCACCGTCGGTCGCGCACACCGGCTCGTCGCTCGTCGGCGCCGATGCCGGTGCGGCCGAACCGTCCCGTGCGCGTGGCGACTACGCCCGCACCAAGGCCGCGGCGGAGCTCCTGGCACTCGACGCCGACGCCCCGGACTTCGCCGTCGTGGCGGTCCGGCCGCACCTGGTGTGGGGTCCGGGTGACACGCAGCTCGTCGGACGGATCGTCGAGCGTGCTCGGGCCGGACGGCTCCCGCTGCTCGACTCCGGTGCCGCGCTCATCGACACGCTCTACGTCGACAACGCCGCGACGGCCATGGTCGCGGCGCTCGAACACGTCAAGGACGACGGCGTGCACGGCAACGCCTACGTCGTCACGAACGGTGAGCCCCGCCCGGTCGCCGACCTGCTCGCCGGCATCTGCACGGCGTCGGGCGTCCGACCGCCGCAGTGGCACGTACCCGCAGCGGTCGCCCGGGTCGCCGGTTCCGCGGTCGAGGCCGTCTGGCGCGTCCGACCGGGCGAGGACGAGCCACCGATGACCCGGTTCCTGGCCGAACAGCTCTCGACGGCGCACTGGTTCGACCAGCGGCGGACCCGGCGCGACCTGCGGTGGACCCCGTCGGTGTCGATCGACGAGGGGCTCGAGCGTCTGGCGGCGGCTCAGGCCTCGTCGGCGGCCACGTAGACCCAGGCCGTCCAGCCCGATGCCAGCGTGACCCGGATGCGCTGGTAGTCGGCGACCTCGTAGTCATCCACCGCGCGGAGTTGCCACTCGTACCCGAGCGTCAGGGCCACACCCTCGACGACGTCGTCCTTCGTGCCGCGGCGCAGGATCGGGTGTCGGTCGGACCCGCTCGTCCGGATGACGTCCGGGTCGGTGATCGTCACCCAGTCGAGCCGCCAGCCGGGCAGGGAGTCCGGGGTGGTGGGGACGTGGTCGCCGAACAGTGACTCCTGCACGAGGGGCTGCTGGAGCGTGCCGTACGAGAACACCCGGTGCGTCTCACCGGGGCGCGGCGTCGGACGCTTCACGGGACGCCGAGCGATCGCCGGGGTCGAGGTCCAGACGAGCGCACCGGCCAGGCCCGTCAGGCCGAGGTGCAGCAGGCCGATGATGCCGAGGGCGCTGCCCCAGAAGATCCCGGATTCGTGCCGGAGACAGCTGGACTGCGGCCAGACCTCGGATCCGGACAGGCATTCGTACCGGTTCGTGACCCCGACCACCAGCCCGATGACGCCGACGACGAGACAGACGAGCGCGAACGCGCCGAGACCGATGACCCAGCGCTGGCCGGGGGAGAGACGCTTCACGTCGCGAGGCTAGCGGACGGGCAGTGGACCGGAGGACCACCCGCGTGGGCCGACGTGGTCGGCTGGGGCGGGCCTCCAGGCCGGGACCGTGCGTACGACGTCAGCCGGTGAAGCGGGTCCAGAGCTCGGTGACGATCGGCCAGACGTCGCCCGCACGGTCGGCGGATCCGACGGCGACCAGGACGACGGGGACCAGGGTGACTGCCACGCTCACCAGGACGGCGAGCACGACGGCCGTCGTCGCGGCGGCGGTGTGCCGGCGGGTCAGGGCGAGCACGAGCAGGGCGAGCACCACGACCCCACCGAGCAGGGCGATCAGGGTGACGCGGACGAACGGGAACGGCACGAGGCCCGCGGTGGTGGCGGTGACCCCGCCGAGGAACCCGACCAGGGGCAGGAAGCCGCCGATCGCGATGGCGAGCACCAGGACGACACCGATGCCGCCGGCGATCCAGACGCCGCGCGGTCGGGGGCGCCGGACACGGGTCCGGCGCCCCCCGGACCACGCGGTGGTCACGGCTGGTCCCGGTGCCGCGGAGCCGTGGCGGCGTCCAGTGCCGCATCCGCAGCGACGGCGGCGTCGTCGGCCGCGTCGGCCGCGGCACCTGCAGCGTCGGCGGCCCGGTCACGGGTCCTGCCGGCAGCGCCGACGACGACGTCCCGGGCCTGCTCGGCGGCGTCCTTCGCGGACGATGCCGCGTCGGCGGCCTGCTCCGATGCCAGGGCGAGCGACTCCGAGGCGGAGTCGCGCACACGCTCGCCCGTCTCGACGGTGGCGTCGACGGCACGCTTCGTCGTGTCGGCCGTGGCATCGGCGGCAAGCTTGACGGCCTCGCCGGTGGCCTCCGCCGCCTGCTCGACCACATCGGTCGCCTGCTCGGCGACGCGGCCGAGCGGGGACTGCTCGTCGTCGAACGGGCCGTGCACGTCGAGGACGCGGACGTCGACGGTGGTGCGGAGGTCGGACAGCTGCCGCGTCGCTGCGGTGACCTGCTGCCGGACCTCGGCGGCGACGTCCAGCACCGGGTGCGGGTAGCTGACGACGACCGCGACCTGCACCTCGAGGGCGCCGTCCTGCTCGTCGACCTGCACGCCGGCGGTGCCCGCCGAGCGGCCGAGCTGCTTCCGCAGCTGATCGGCGGCCCGGGCCGCGATCCCGCCGAGGTGGTGCACACCGGGCACGCCGAGCGCTGTCTCCGCCGCGGTGCGCGCGATGATCGTCGCGGTGCTCGCGTCGTCGGGCAGCGGCTCCGTCAGTTCTGCGGGCAGGGCCACCTCGGTGACCTGCGTGTTCGCACGGGGGTCGTGCTGCATGGTTCCTCCTCGTTCGGGATCTGCGCGGGACGCATCGGGGCACCCGTTCGACGGGTGTCCCGATGCGGTCGTGCGACCTACTTCTTGAAGACGTCCTTGACGTCTTCGCCGGTCTGCTTCGCGCTCGCAGCTGCCTGGTCCTTCTTGCCTTCGGCGACCTTGGAGTCGTCGTTGGTCAGGTTGCCGACGGCCTCCTTCGCCTTGCCGGCGAGGTCCTGAGCGGCGTTCTTGATCTTGTCGTCGAGTCCCATGACGGGTCCTTTCGTGGGTGGGCGGTGCGCCCGCTGGTGTGGTGGTGGGCCGGGAGGCCCGGGGTGCGTCCGGCTGACGGGTGTCAGTGGACGCGGGTCGACTTCGCGAGCGCGGAGCGGGTACCGCCGGTCAGGTGCACGAGCACCGGGACCGGACGGCCGAGGGTGCGGTCGAGGACCGCGACGGCTCGGTCGACGGCGTCGAGCACGGTGACGGCGTCCCCGCCGCGGCGGACCGCGACACGGATCCGTGCGGCGCGCTGCCGGCGGACGAGGTAGGTGTCGACACGGGAGCCGACCACGTCGCGGACACCCGCGAGTTCGTGTTCGACGACGTCCCGCACGAGTGCGACGTTGATCGTGACGGCGTCGTCGCCCGAGCGCTCCCGGACGGCGACGGACGTGCCGCCACCACCGCGGGTGGACACCCACACGAGTGACAGGACGATCACGAGGGCCGCGGCCCCGGCGACGATCCACAGCGCGGACGCGGGGACGTCGAGGCTGCGGGGGAGGTCGACGTACGGCTTGACCGCGTCCTGGACGGCGGGCAGCACGCCCGCCCCCATCGCGATCCCGACGACGACGGCGACGAGACCGAGGACGAACAGGATGATCCGGTTGAGGGTCCGGTTGCTCTTGGTCATGCGAGGGTTCCCTTCTCCTCGGCCCGGACGCGGACGTGTCGGCCGAAGCGCTCGTCGAGACCGCTCAGGCGCTCCACGACTGCGGCGCGGACGCTCGCCTCGTCGACCGGTACGCCGGTGACGGGGACGATGCGGACCTCGGTGGAACGGCCACGGGCGGTGGCGGAGGCGTTCCCCTCGGGGACACCGGCCGCCATGCCGGCGGCGTTCGCCGCGGTGGAGGCGACGATGCGGGCGTCGATGACGACCGCACCGCGGTCGTGCTCGACGACCGATCGGTGCTGGCGACCGGGCTTGAGCGCCAGGACGACCAACACGACGCCGAGGACGACGAGTGCACCCGCGATGACCTCGACGATGGTGACGAACGCGGCGTCCGGGCGGAGCGCCGTGTCGACGACCGTCTGCGGGTCAGCGACCAGCGGTGGGCGTCCGATTGCGCTGAGCACCGACTCGGTGCCGATCCAGGCGGCCACCAGCGCGAGGACCACCAGGGCCACCGCCACTGCCGTGGAGCGGGAACGGTGGACGCTCCGACGACGGATGCGTCGTTCGACGGAACCGTTGCTCATGATGGCCTCCTAGCGGGCACGGGACTCGTGCTCGCGCACGATCCCGGTCAGTTCGATGTGGGCACTGCCGACGCGGCGCCCGGTCAGGTCGCTCACGCGGCCCTTGACCTGGTCCGCGATCCGCATCGACCCGGAGACGATGTCGTCGCTCGCGGCGATCGGCCCGGTGATGTCGAGCGACAGTGCTCCCGACGCGTCGCCGAGTCCGACGCGCACCCGCTTGGCGGGGGCGCCGAGCCCTTCGGCTGCGACGGCCCGCGCCAGCGAGGTGAGCGCGCGTGCGGTGATCTCGACGCGGCCCGGGACGTCCGGGCCGGCGTTCACCGGGAGCTCCGGCGTCCGGTCAGCACGTCGGTCAGGGCACCGCGGTCGATGCGCCCGGTGGCGAGCGCGGCCACGAGGGCCCCGATCGCACCGAACACGATCACGAGCACGAAGCCCCAGAACCCGAACTGCAGTGCCACGACGGCGAGGACTGCGCCTATGAGGGCGCCGATCAGCGTGTTGCTCATGCGACTCGGGCTTCCTTCTTCTCGTCCTCGTTGTCGTCGTCGTCGCCCGGGATGAAGACGTCCTGGACGGTCACGTTGACCTCGGCGACCTCCATGCCGACGATCTGCTCGAGGGCACGGGCGACACCGGCACGGACGCCGTCGGCGACCTGCTGGAGCGACACCGGGTACTCGGCGACGATCACGATGTCCGCGGCGACCTGCTTCTCGCCGACCTCGACCTTGACTCCCTGACCGAAGTCGCGCTGGCCGATGGCGTCGCGGAGGGCGCCGATGGCACGGGCTGCGCCGTTGCCGAGGGAGTGCACGCCGTTGACCTCGCGGGCGGCGATGCCGGCGACCTTCGACACGACGGTGTCGTCGATGACGGTCTTGCCGGTGACGCCGCTGGTGCCGGCGTGCGAGGTGGCACGGGTCGCCGTGGTGGCCGGGGTGGGGGTGATGGTGTCAGCCATGTTCGTTCCTTCCGTTGACCCGCCGGGCGTTCCCAGCGGTTGCTGTTCACGGATGAGACGGGCTGTGGAAGAGATTCGTCACACACGACTTCCGGGATTCGGGGAAGATCCAGGGATCCCCGGAAATCCGGGGATCTGCGTGTACCCCCGGGGTGTTCCGTCAGTCGGAAGCGCTGTTTCCGGCCGCGCTGTTGCGTTCTGCGGCGACCCGCATCGACCGCACGCAGGCCATCGGGGACTCGCCGCGCTCCTCGCGGAAGAGCTGCTGCAACCGGCGGGGGAGCACACCTGCAGCGGCGGCGATGTCGTCCAGCGTGAGGGCGTCGTCGAGGTGCTGCTCGATGAACGAGACCGCGCGCCGGACCCGCCACGAGGCCTTGCCGACCTCCGGCTGCGCCGAGAGCGACGCACGCTTCGTCGTGGCCGGGTCCTCTCCGAAGCGGTCGCGGTAGGTCTCGGCGAAGCGCCCGGGGTTGGTGAAGCCCCAACGTCGGGCGATCGCGGAGATGCCCGTCGGTCCCTTCGTACCCCCGGCGCGGTCCGCACGCAGCAGTTCCTCGCGCACCCGGTCCAGACGGTGGTCGCGGAGGAACCGGTGCGGGGTGGTGTCGAGGGTGCGGGTGAAGACGTCCTGCAGCCCGCGCTGGCTCAGTCCGCAGGCGGCGGCGATCGTGGGGACCGAGGGGCGTTCGGCGGCGTGCAGCTCGATGAACCGGATCGCGTCGCGGAGCCGGTTCGCCACGGGGACGTCGTCGCCGCGGTTGCGGATGGGGAACGTGTCCAGGATGACGACGGCCAGTCGGCGGTTCAGCGCGGTCCGCGTCGGTCCGAGCACGCGGTCGTCGACCAGGGCCGGCCCGAGTTCACGGATCAGGTGTCGCAGCGGTTCACGCCGGGCGACGACCTCGTCCTGCTGGTCGAACAACAGTGGGCCGTCGGGTAGGCGGTAGCCGAGGTCGCGGCCGACGCTGCGCAGGAACCGGTCGGACACGTGCACGCCGTTGTAGACGGTGCCGTCGGACTCGAACCGGTAGGCCTCGGACGCCGAGGCGATGTACGGGCTGCCCGGTTCGACGACGCGGGTGCGGTCAGCGAAGTGCATCTCGAGCCGACCCTTGGTCAGCCAGAACACCACGTGGTCGTCCCGCACCCCGATGACACCGCCGCGCCGACCGCCCTCGGCCCGCATGGTGCGGAGCGTCAGGTCGTCGTCGCCCACGACCGTGTACTCGTACCGGGCGTCGTCGGTGGCGAAGGTCTCGGAGGCGAAGTCCGAGCCGCCGTACTCGGCCGCGAAGATGTCCGAGTAGTCGGAGCCCGCGCCGTCGGAGAACCGCAGTCGGCGGAATCCGTTCGTCGTCGAGGGGTCCATCCGCAGATCATGCCACCGGTTGCGGCGAGACCGGAACGGGATACCCTAGGGGGGTACCGTATTGAGAACGGTGGAGGCGGACATGCACGAACACGTCGGGTACATCGGCGACAAGGACGACCTGCTCAAGCGACTCCGTCGCGCCGAGGGGCAGGTGCGCGGCATCGCGCGGATGGTCGAGGACGAGACGTACTGCATCGACGTCCTGACCCAGATCTCGGCGGCGAACCGGGCGCTCGAACGCGTCGCGCTGTCGCTGCTCGAGGACCACCTGGCGCACTGCGTCGCCGAGGCCGTCGCCGAGGGCGGGGACGCCGCCGACGAGAAGGTGCGCGAGGCCAGCCAGGCGATCGCCCGGCTCGTCCGCTCCTGACCACCCATCACCGAGAAGGAGACACCATGACCACCGAAACGCTGCTCGTCGAGGGCATGACCTGCGACCACTGCGTGATGAGCGTCACCGAGGAGCTCACCGAGGTCGACGGGGTGTCCGGCGTCGACGTCCGACTCGTCCCCGGCGGATCGTCCGAGGTCACCGTCAGCTCTGCGGCACCCGTCGACGCGGACGCCCTCCGCGCCGCGGTCGCCGAGGCGGGGTACGAGGTCGTGCGCTCGTGACGGACCGCACCGTCGAACTCGACATCACCGGGATGACCTGCGCCTCGTGTGCGAACCGCATCGAGCGGAAGCTCGGCAAGCTGCCCGGGGTCACCGCCACCGTCAACTACGCCACCGAGAAGGCGCAGGTGCAGGTCGCCGCGGACGGCACCGCCGACCCCGAGGCGCTGATCGCCGCGGTGGAGTCGGCCGGGTACGGCGCCACGGTGCCGGCACCGCCCGCCGCCGCTGACGCCGAACCCGCGGCTGATGCCGGCCCGTCGGACCCGCTGCGCCGACGCCTGGTCGTGTCCGCCGTGCTCGCGGTGCCCGTCGTGGTGCTCTCGATGGTGCCGGCCCTGCAGTTCCCGAACTGGCAGTGGCTCGCCCTGACGCTCGCCGCGCCCGTCGCGGTCTGGGGTGCGCTCCCGTTCCACCGTGCCGCGTGGGTCAACGCCCGCCACGGAGCCGCCACCATGGACACCCTGGTGAGCGTCGGGGTCCTCGCTGCCTTCGGGTGGTCGCTGTACGCCCTGTTCTTCGGCGACGCCGGCACGACCGGCATGCACATGACGTTCTCGTGGTTCGCCACGGACCCCGAGGCCACCGACCTGTACCTCGAGGTCGCGACGGCCGTGACGGTGTTCATCCTCGCCGGCCGGTACATGGAGGCCCGCGCGAAGACGCAGTCCGGTGCCGCACTCCGGGCGCTGCTCGAACTCGGTGCGAAGGACGCCACCGTCCTGCGCGACGGTGCCGAACACCGCGCGCCGGCCTCGTCACTCGTCGTCGGCGACGTCGTCGTGGTGCGACCCGGCGAGCGGATCCCGAGCGACGGCCTGGTGCAGGACGGCTCCTCGGCCGTCGACCTCAGCATGCTCACCGGCGAGTCCGTGCCGGTCGAGGTCGGCCCGGGCGACCGGGTCACCGGCGCCACGATCAACGTCGGCGGCCGGCTCGTCGTCTCGATCACGCGCGTCGGCGCCGACACCGAGCTCGCCCGCATGGGTCGCCTGGTCGAGGACGCCCAGACCGGCAAGGCCGAGGTGCAGCGCCTGGCCGACCGCGTGTCCGGGCTCTTCGTGCCGATCGTCATCGCGCTCGCCGTGCTGGCCTTCGTTGGCTGGCTCGTGTTCGGCGGCTCGGTCACCGCGGCCTTCACCGCGGCCGTCGCCACCCTGATCATCGCCTGCCCGTGCGCCCTCGGACTCGCCACGCCCACCGCGCTGCTGGTCGGGACCGGTCGAGGCTCGCAGCTCGGCATCCTGATCGGCGGCCCGCAGGTGCTCGAGCGCACCCGCGGCGTCGACACCGTCGTGCTCGACAAGACCGGCACCGTCACCACGGGGTCGATGACCCTGCGGTCGGTGACCGCCGTCGACGAGACCGAGGACTTCGTCCTGCGCCTCGCCGCCGCGGTCGAGGACGGCTCGGAACACCCCGTGGCCCGTGCCGTGACCACCGCGGCCCGTGCCCGAGGTGCCGACCTGCCCGAGGCCGAGCAGTTCACCGCGACCGCGGGTGCCGGGGTGCGGGCCGTCGTGGACGGCGACGTCGTGCTCGTCGGCACGACCCGCTGGCTCGCCGACTCGTGGTCGATCGCCCTGCCGACGGTTCTGTCCGACGACGTCGAGCGCGCCGAGGCCGACGGGGCAACCGCGGTCGTCGTCGCCCGGAACGGCACCGCCCTGGGCGTGGTCGTCGTCGGGGACACCGTCAAGCCCGAGGCCGCCGACGCGATCGCCCGGTTCCAGGCGCTCGGCCTGCACCCGGTCCTGCTCACCGGCGACAACGAGGGTGCCGCACACGCGGTCGCCGCCCGTGTCGGCATCGACGAGGTGCACGCTCGCGCGACCCCGGCGTCGAAGCTCGAGACCGTCCGCCGGCTGCAGTCCGAGGGGCGGAGCGTCGCGATGGTCGGCGACGGCGTGAACGACGCCGCCGCGCTCGCCGCGGCCGACCTCGGCATCGCCATGGGGGCCGGCACCGATGCGGCCATCGCGGCGAGCGACATCACGGTGGTGAGCGGTCGGCTCCCCGTGGTGGCCGACGCCATCCGGCTGTCGCGCGCCACGCTCGGCGTCATCAAGGGCAACCTGTTCTGGGCGTTCGCGTACAACGTCGCGGCGATCCCGCTCGCGATGGCGGGGCTGCTCAACCCGGTGCTCGCGGGTGCGGCGATGGCGTTCTCGTCGGTCTTCGTCGTGACCAACAGCCTGCGCCTGCGTCGCTTCGCACCGCAGCCGTGAACCCGGCAAGCCGACCGCGGCCCTGAACGCGACCGGCCCCGGGGCGTGACGCGTGGAGCGAACGCGAGCCGCGCCTCCCGGCCGACTGTGCGCACCACCTGCCGGAGCGCACTACGCTCGAAGACGGTCCGCGACGCAGCGCTGCGTGACCCGCGGGCTGTACGTCTTGAACGTGATCCCCAGGAGGACCGAAGTGACCGAATCCGCTCCCGTCGACCCCACATCGACCGAAGGCTGGAAGAAGCTCGACAGCATCGCTGCCGACTTCACCCCGGACCTGCGAGGGTGGTTCGACAGCGACCCCGGTCGTGCCGAGCAGTACACCTTCCAGGCGGCCGACCTGACCGTCGACCTGTCCAAGGGCCTGGTGACCGACGAGATCCTCGCCGCGCTGCTGCAGGTCGCGAAGGACACCGGCGTGGCCGAGCGCTTCCAGGCGATGCTCGCCGGTGAGCACATCAACGTCACCGAGGACCGCGCCGTCCTGCACACCGCGCTCCGACGTCCGAAGGCGACCGAGGGCCTCGTGCCGGCGGCCCCGCTGACCGTCGACGGCCAGGACGTCGACGCCGACGTGCACGCCACGCTCGACAAGGTCTACGGCTTCGCCGAGCAGGTCCGCAGCGGCGCCTGGACCGGCGTCACCGGCAAGCGCATCGAGACCGTCGTCAACATCGGCATCGGTGGGTCCGACCTCGGCCCGGTCATGGTCTACGAGGCGCTCAAGCCCTATGTCCAGCCCGGCCTCGAGGCCCGCTTCGTCTCGAACATCGACCCTGCGGACATCTACGAGAAGACCGCCGACCTGGACCCCGAGACCACGCTCTTCATCGTCGCGTCGAAGACCTTCGGCACGCTCGAGACCCTGACGAACGCGCGCCTCGCCCGCCAGTGGCTGTGGGAGGAGCTCGGCCTGACCGACGCCGCCGACGACGAGAAGAAGAACGCCGTCGCCAAGCACTTCGTCGCCGTCTCCACCGCGCTCGACAAGGTCGAGGCGTTCGGCATCGACCCCGAGAACGCGTTCGGCTTCTGGGACTGGGTGGGCGGCCGCTACTCGGTCGACTCGGCCATCGGCACGAGCGTCGTCATCGCGATCGGCAAGGAGAACTGGGAGCAGTTCCTCGCCGGTTTCCACGCGATCGACGAGCACGTCCGCACCACGCCGTTGGAGCAGAACGTCCCCGTCCTGATGGGCCTGCTCAACGTCTGGTACACGAACTTCCTCGGTGCGCAGAGCCACGCGGTCCTGCCGTACACGCAGTACCTGCACCGCTTCGCCGCGTACCTGCAGCAGCTCACGATGGAGTCGAACGGCAAGCGCGTCCGCTGGGACGGCTCGCCCGTCACCACCGAGACCGGCGAGGTCTTCTGGGGTGAGCCCGGCACGAACGGCCAGCACGCGTTCTACCAGCTCATCCACCAGGGCACCCGCCTGATCCCGGCCGACTTCATCACGGTCGCCAACCCGGCCCGTCCGCTGAAGGACGAGACCGGAGACGGCAAGGGCGTCGCGCCCGGCACCGACGTGCACACGCTGTTCCTGGCGAACTTCTTCGCGCAGACCAAGGCGCTCGCGTTCGGCAAGAGCGCCGACGAGGTCCGCGCCGAGGGCACCACCGACGCTGGCATCGTCGCGGCGCGCACGTTCCCCGGCAACAAGCCGACCACGTCGATCATCGCGCCGGAGCTCACCCCGAGCGTCCTCGGCCAGCTCATCGCCCTGTACGAGCACATCGTGTTCACCGAGGGCACGATCTGGGGCATCGACTCGTTCGACCAGTGGGGTGTGGAGCTCGGCAAGCAGCTGGCGCTGCAGGTCACGCCTGCCGTCGAGGGCGACCAGGCTGCGCTCGACGCGCAGGACCCGTCGACCAAGGCGCTCATCGCGAAGTACCTGGAGCTGCGGAAGTAGCGGACGCCCCCACCTGACGGACGGGAGGCCCGTGGCGGATCCGCCACGGGCCTCCCGTCCGTCGTGTGCGTGCGCTGGCCGCGGGGCGGACGCCGGGTTGGTTTCGCGCTCAGCGACACCTCACGCGCGCGCTGGCCCGTGAGGTGTCGCCCAGCGCGAAACGCCGCCTGCCGCGCCGCAGGTCAGCGGGCGAGCGGGTCGAGGTTGAGGGACGTGCCCTCGTACAGGTGCTGGTCCTCGCCGAACACCTGGACGCCCTCGTTGAGCCAGACCAGGTCGCGGACGGTGATGCCGAACCGCGCCGCGACTTCCCCTATCAGGTCGTCCGGTGCGACGCCGTAGGACCTCGGAGCGCCGGCGGCCGTGGTCGCGGTGACGGTACCGGTCGCGTTGGCCCGTCGTCCGGCGTCCTTCGGGTGCACGTTCGTCTGCCGCGCGGGGACGGACCACCGGACGGAGGACACCGCGAGGACCTTGCCGGCGGAGATCTCGACGGGGACGTCCTGCCCGGCGGCCGCAGCGGAGTAGGTCACGAGGGTGCCGAGGTGGGACGGGTCGACCCCGGATCCGTCCAACGGAACGTCGGTGGCGATCGCCCCGCTGGTCGGGCCGCCGAGGGTCCGGTCACCGACACCGGGGTAGGTCAGGCCGTCACCCACCGCTCGGGGCAGGTCGAACAACGCGACGCCGATCGGCACCGGCAGCGTCGAGGTGATCCCGGAGTACTGCGCGGTGAACGTGTCGTCGCCGTCCGCGACCACCCGGAAGTGGAAGTGGACGCTGCCCTTCGGCGAGGCCACGTCGCCCTGGGCCAGAACGGTCCCGGCGGGGATCGGTGTCAGCGTCGGTGCGGGTGCGGCGGCCTCCGTCGGCACCGGGGTCGGTGTGCGCGGGTTCGCCGACGCCTCGATCAGGTCCGATGCGGACTCACCGGTCGGGGTCGCGGCCGGGGTCTCGCTCGCCGTCGGGCTGGACGCCGGCGGAGTGGAGGGAGTGGGCAGGGCGCCGTCCGGTCCCCGCAGCAGCGAGCAGCCGGACAGCACCACGCCGGCCGCCAGCACGATGGCGATTCCGCCGGTCCGTTTCATGATCCCCCCTTACGTCGAGGGTAACGCGACTGCGGGTGCGCGATCGTCAGCGACCGCGGGAGTGTGTCCCGGGGTGCAGTCCGGCCGCCCCGGCGGCGGGGTGATGTCCGTCGGAGCGGCTACGGTCGAGGGCATGGAGCGTTCGGAGATCCTCGCCGCGGCTGCTGCCGCGCACGCCGCCCGCATCGCAGCGGCCGGTGGTGACGACGTCGCAGCGCGTGAACGGGCCGACAGCGTCCGACGACGGGCCGACGGGCTCACCGACCGGTACGACACCGTCGAGGGCTCGGACGGCGAGTCCGACGCCCGCGACGCCGCACGCCGACGCGCAGGCGAGGCAGACCGAGCGGCCTCGCGCACCGAGGGCGTGCTGTCGGACTGGCACCGGATGGGCACCCGTCGCGGCGTCACCCCCGACGCCCAGGTCCGCACGGCCTGGACCGTGACCGGGGTCCCCGAACGTGGCGACGCCCGCGCGCTCGCGAACGTACTGCTCTCCACCGCGGGGCACGCCGGACGCGTCGCCGACGCGGCCCGGCGCAACCCCGCCCTGTCCGGTGCCGCGACTGCCGCCGCCCGCCGGACCGTACGCCGCTACACCGACCACGGCGCCGACATGGCCTCGTTGGGGGACGTCCTGGGCGAGGGCCCCGTCGACGACGAGCGCTAGGCCCGACCCGCGCATTGGACCGCTCCCGTCCTCATCAGGCGTTATGTGGACCGATCCAAATAGCCTGACGACAGAATGTCCAATTGACAGGACATGGAATCGGGTTACGATCGGTCCACGCGATGAAGCGCGATCACCGACGAAGGAGTCACCGAATGGTCGACATCAAACCGACAGCCCCGACTGTCGCACTGCCCCCGTTGGGGACCGGGCCGCACCGCCGACGACTCGGCGTGCTGGCCCTCGTCGCCACGTTCGGCGGGTTGCTCTTCGGGTACGACACCGGTGTCATCAACGGTGCCCTGAACCCGATGAAGGCGGAGCTCGGCCTCACGAACTTCACCGAGGGCGTGGTCACCAGCTCGCTGCTCTTCGGCGCCGCGATCGGTGCCATGCTCGGCGGCCGCATCGCCGACGGCTGGGGTCGCCGCAAGACCATCATCCTGCTGGCCGTCACGTTCTTCGTCGGCACGCTGATCTGCGTGTTCGCGCCGACGTTCGAGGTCATCGTCGTCGGTCGTGTGCTCCTCGGGCTCGCGGTGGGTGGCGCCTCCACGGTGGTGCCGGTGTTCCTCGCCGAACTCGCGCCGTACGAGATCCGCGGGTCGCTGTCCGGCCGCAACGAGCTCATGATCGTGATCGGCCAGCTCGCTGCGTTCGTGGTCAACGCCTTCATCGGCACCGTGTGGGGTGAGGGCAACGGCGTGTGGCGCGTCATGCTGGCCGTCTGTGCGCTCCCCGCGATCGCGCTGTTCGTCGGCATGCTCCGCGTGCCGGAGTCGCCGCGCTGGCTCGCGTCGAAGGGCCGCAACGACGAGGCACTCTCGGTCCTCGGGCAGATCCGCACGACCGAGCGGGCGAACGCCGAGCTCGACGACATCAAGCGCACCAACGACCTCGAGGCGAAGCTGCAGAAGGTCAGCGGCTGGCGCACCCTGCTCGGCAACAAGTGGCTCATCCGCATCGTGCTCATCGGTGCCGGGCTCGGGGTCGCGCAGCAGCTCACCGGAATCAACTCGATCATGTACTACGGCCAGACCGTGCTGATCGAGTCGGGCTTCGAGCAGTCGGCAGCGCTCATCGCCAACATCGCGCCCGGCGTCATCGCCGTGATCGGTGGCATCATCGCCATCTCCAACATGGAGAAGATCAACCGCCGCACGACCCTGATCATCGGGTTCTCGCTGACGACCGTCTGCCACTTCCTCATCGGCATCGCCTCGGTGGCGCTGCCGGACGGCAACCCGGCTCGTCCGTGGGTCATCCTGTTCCTGGTCGTCGCCTTCGTCGGCTCGATGCAGACCTTCCTCAACATCGCCGTGTGGGTCGTCCTGTCCGAGATCTTCCCGACCCAGATCCGTGCACTCGGCATGGGCATCTCGGTGTTCTGCCTCTGGATCGCGAACGCGTTCCTCGGGCTGTACTTCCCGACGATCGTCGCCGCGACCGGCATCACCGGGACCTTCTTCGGCTTCGGGGTCGTCGGGCTGCTGGCACTGTTCTTCATCTGGAAGTTCGTGCCGGAGAGCCGCGGCCGCACCCTCGAAGAGGTCGAGGAGGGCGTCACGACCGGCAACATCTTCACCGTCCCGGAGAAGGCGTCGCGCCGCTAGTCCACACCGCGCTGTACCGAGTGAGCAGAAGACGTCGGGTCGCCTCAGGGCACCCGACGTCTTCTGCTCACCATGGGCGCGCAATCGTGTCCGGGCGACCTTGGTGCCCACGGATCGGCGGGTTCCTACACTCGACCCGTGCATCCCCTCCTCCTGGCGACCGGCGCCGGTCTGGCCTCCGGTCTCGCCCTCGTCGTCGGTGCCGCGATCGCCTGGTTCGTCCGTGTGCCGCGGACGGTCGTGGCGACGATCACCGCCTTCGGCGCCGGCGTCCTCCTCTCGGCGCTCTCCTTCGACCTCGTCGCCGAGGCCACCCGGTCCGGCACGTTCTGGACGGCGATGGCCGGGTTCCTGGGCGGCGCGGTCGTCTACGTCGGCCTCGACGTGCTGCTGGAACGGCGCGGTGCGCGGAAGAAGCGCAGCGGGGCCGGGTCGCCCGGCTCCGGCACCGGGCTCGGCATCGCCCTCGGCGCGTTGCTCGACGGCATCCCGGAGACGGCGGTGCAGGGAGTCGGGCTCGCCGCGGGCGGCTCGCTGTCGATCGCGGTCGTGGCCGCGGTCGTCATCTCGAACCTGCCGGAGGGGCTGTCCAGCACGTCCGACATGAAGGAGAACGGTCGGGGAGCGCGGTACGTGTTCTCCGTCTGGGGCGCCATCGCCCTCGCGTGCGCCCTCTCGGCGCTCGGCGGGTACGCGATCCTCGGGCAGGCACCGGCCGGGGTGCAGAGCGCCGTGACCGCTGTCGCCGCCGGAGCCATCCTGGCGATGCTCGCGGACACCATGCTGCCCGAGGCCTTCCGGAAGACCGGGCCCTGGACGGGCCTCATCGCTGTCCTCGGGTTCTTCGCGGCGTACGGCATCCACGTGATCGGCGGCTGACGTGGAAGCACTCGGCGCCGGTGCGTTCCCGGTGCCGGTCACCCTGGTCTGCGCCGCGCTGCTCGTGATCGCCGTGGGCTGCGCGGCGTTCGTGGCGGTCGACGTCGTGCGCCGCCCGCCGCAGATGCGCGTGATGGCGTTCGTGTGGCCGCTCACGATGCTGTTCGGCAGCGTCGTGTGGCTCGTCTTCTACCTGCGCCGGGGTCGGGCCACCGCGCCTGGCCACGGACGGTGGGTAGGCAACGCGATCGACACGAGTCACTGCGGTGCCGGCTGCGCACTCGGTGACCTGATCGGGGAGTTCGGGCTCGCGGCGTTCCCGGTGGTCGGGGTGGCGGTCGGCCTGGGCACGCTCTACCAGGACCGGATGGTCGCCGGGTGGATCGTCGACTTCGTCATCGCGTTCGTGCTCGGCATCGCGTTCCAGTACTTCGCCATCGCGCCGATGCGGGGCCTCGGCGTCCGGGCCGGGCTCGTCGCAGCGCTCAAGGCCGACACGCTGTCGATCATCGCGTGGCAGGTCGGCATGTACGGCCTGATGGCGCTGTGGCAGCTGGTCGTGTTCCCGGCACTCGTCGGCGGACGCGCGAGCGTCTTCTCGCCCGAGTTCTGGGTGGCGATGCAGCTGGCGATGGTTGCGGGCTTCGTCTGCTCGTACCCCGTGAACGTGTGGCTGGTTCGTCGGGGGATCAAGGAGGCCATGTGACGGACCAGCGAACGAACGGGAGGCCCGTGGCGGATCCGCCACGGGCCTCCCGTTCGTCATGCCGTTGCGTCTACGGGCGCAGGAGCACCTTGCCGACGCGGCCCGCGGTGTCGCTGGCGCGCACGGCGTCGCGGACCTGCTCGAAGGCGAAGGTCTCGGCGACGGGGAGCGTCAGCGAGCCGTCGAGCACGCGGGTGATGAGCTCACCGAAGAGCTGCCCCTTCGTCTCGGCCGGCATCGTCCTGCTGACGACGGAGCCCCAGAAGCCCTTCACCGTGAGCTGGCCGAAGATGACCTTGCCCGACGGGATCTCGAGCGTCGGCGACGCCATCGCGCCGAAGACGACGAGGGTGGCGTTCTCGCCCAGCACCGAGGCGATGTCGCCGGCGGCCTTGCCGCCGACGGACTCGACACCGGCGATGATCGGTGCGCCACCGGTGATCGCGGCGACCTGGTCCTGCCAGTCGTCGGCGTCGGTGGCGACGATGCGCTCGATGCCCTGCTCGCGGAGCTCGTCGACACCGGCCGCGCGACGGACGAGTCCGATGACGTTGATGCCACGGGCGGCGCCGAGCTGGGCGACCATGCGACCGACCGCACCGTTGGCGGCGTTCTGGATGATCCAGTCGCCCTCGTGCAGGTCGAGCGAGTGCAGCAGGCTGATGGCGCTGAACGGCATCGAGACGAGCTGCGCGGCGGCCTCGTCGGTCATCGCGTCCGGCACCGGGACGAGCCCGGCCGCGTTCGCGGTGTAGTACTCGGCCCAGACGCCGAAGGCACCACCGGCGACGCGCTGGCCGACCTGCAGGTTCGTGACGCCCTCGCCGAGTGCCTCGACGACGCCGAGTGCTTCGGTGCCCGAGGCGGCGGGCAGCTCCGGCTTGAAGCCGTAGGTGCCGCGGACGGTCCACAGGTCGTGGTTGTGGATGGGGGAGAGGACGGTGCGCACGAGGACCTCGCCGGCGCCGGGGGTCGGGACGGGGCGCTCCTGCACCTCGAGGACGTCGGCGGGCTCGGCGAACGTCTCGTGGACGACGGCGCCCATGGTGGTGGGGGTGGTGGTGCTCATGGGTCAGTCCTCCGAGACGACGATGGTGACGTCGATGTTGCCGCGGGTCGCGTTCGAGTACGGGCAGACCTGGTGGGCCGCGTCGGCGAGGGCCTGGGCCTGGTCGTGCTCCAGGCCGGGGATGACGACCTCGAGCATGACGGCGAGCTGGTAGCCGCCGTTGCCGTTCGGGCCGATCGACACGCGGCCGCCGACGGAGGAGTCGGTGATCTTCACCTTCTGGCTGCGGGCGACGCCCTGCAGTGCGGAGTGGAAGCACGCGGCGTACCCGGCGGCGAAGAGCTGCTCGGGGTTGGCGCCGTTGCCGGAGCCACCCATCTCCTTCGGGATGGCGAGGTCGAACTCGACCGTGCCGTCGCTCGTGGCGACGTGGCCGTTGCGGCCTTCGCCGGTGGCCAGTGCCTCGGCGGTGTAGAGGGCTTCCATGGTGTTCCTTCCTTGTGGGGCGGATCGTGAAGTTGACGTGCGGCGTGCTCTCGCGCTCAGCGACAGTTCACGGGCGCACGTGGGCGTGCGGCGTCGCTCAGCGCGAAACGGCGGAGTCGGGCTCGGGAACGGCCGCGGCGTGCATCGTCTCGGTCAGCCGGTGCAGCGTCGCGATGAGCTCGGCGGCGGCACGTTCGTCGGACAGGCCCATCCCGGCGGCGATGCGTGCGGGGATGCCGCTCAGCTCGGACCGCAGTTCGCGGCCGCGGTCACCGACGGCCACCGTGACGACGCGCTCGTCGGTGCTGCGGCGCTCGCGGCGGACCAGGTCCCTCTGCTCCATGCGGCGGAGCAGTGGCGAGAGGGTGCCGGAGTCGAGCTGCAGGTGTTCGCCGAGGCCCGAGACGGTCTGGTCGCCCTCGACCCACAGGGTCACGAGCACCAGGTACTGCGGGTACGTCAGGCCCCAGGGTTCGAGCATCGTGCGGTACGCCTGCGTGGTGGCGCGAGACGCCGCGTAGAGGGAGAAGCACACCATCTCGTCGGTCACGGGCATGTGTTCACACTGCCACGCAACTGAGTTGTGTGCAACCTACATCGACGGTTCGCAGGCGAGCTCACAGCGAGCGCCGGGCAGGTGCCCCGCCTCGGCGAGTGCGGCCTGGGCATCCCGGAACGACGAGTAGGGCACGTGCACCCCGCGGACGTCCCGGTAGTCGGTCAGGCCCGGACCGGCCCAGTACACGACCCCGTCGTCACCGACCTCGGCGATCGCCCGGCGGATCGCCCTCGCCGGGTCCGGCTCCTCGACCACCAACGCGTCGTGCCCGCTCGTGCGCGCACCGTCGACGATGGCCGCCCGGATCGGGGCCGGGTCCTCGAACCGCGGGTGGTGGTCGGCCACGACGACGACGTCGGCGGCCTCGGCCGCCACCACTCCCATCGCCGCCCGCTTGCTCGGGTCCCGGTCGCCGTCCGCCCCGAGGACGATCCCGACCCGGCCCGGTGCGAACGCCCGCACCGCCTGCAGGCTCTTCGCGAAGGCGTCCGGGGTGTGCGCGAAGTCCACGAAGACACGGGGCCCGGTCGCGGCCGATGCGTCCGCCATCCGCCCGGGGACGACGACGTCGAGACGACCCTCGGTCGCGTCGAGCAGGGCCGCGACGGGCACCCCGGCGGTCGCGAGCATCGCCACCGCCAGCCCGGCGTTCGCCGCCATGTGCACGCCGAGCAGCGGGAGGTCGAGGGCGAACGTCGTGCCGTCCGGTGCGGTCAGGGTCGACCGGGTGCCGTCGGGCCGCTGCTCCCACACCAGGACGGTCCAGTCGGCCCCGGCCGCGGGGGCGGTCGAGATCGTCGTCACCGGGACCGTCGCCCGCTCGACGATCCGTCGGCCGGCGGGTGAGTCGAGTGACACCACACCGGCGCGCGACCGAGCCGGCGTGAACAGCAGGGCCTTGGCCGCCAGGTACTCGTCCATGTCGGCGTAGTCGTCGAGGTGGTCGTGCGACAGGTTCGTGAATCCCGCCACGTCGAACCGGACGCCGTCGGTGCGGTGCCGGGACAGCCCCTGCGCACTCACCTCGAGCGCCGCGCCGTCCACCCCGCGTTCAGCGGCGCGCGCCAGGAACGCGTGCAGTTCGGGCGCCTCCGGTGTCGTCAGCGCGCTCGGCAGCGACTCGTCGTCGACACGGCGCTCGACCGTGCTGCTGATCGCCGACCGCCACCCCAGCCGGCGCATCAGAGCATCGAGCAGGTGGACCGTCGAGGTCTTGCCGTTCGTGCCGGTCACCCCGAACAGCGGGAACGGCAGCGACTCCGTGCCGGCGAGGAGCTGTGCGACGGCTCCCAGGTGTGCGCGGACGTCCGGCACGACGAGGACCGGCAGCCCGCTCCGTCGCGCCGCGGCCTGGCCGTGCGGGTCCGTCAGCACCGCGGCAGCACCGGCGTCGCGCGCCGCCTCGGCGTACTGCGCGCCGTGTGCGACGCGACCGGGGAGCGCGGCGAACAGCATCCCCGGCCGGAGCTCGTCGGTGGCGAGCGCCAGGCCGGTCACCGGGACGGCGCCGGGGCCCTCACCGCCACCGGCACCCGCGAAGGGCCCGGCACCCCCGCCGGGACCGTCGACACCGAGTGCTCGGGCGAGCTCGTCGAGCCGGACCGGGCGCGGTCGGGCCGGTCGTAGGGCATGCGGCATCGCGGCTCCTCGTCGTGGGCGGACCCCGATGGTGCGCCGCGCTCCCGGAACGGCGTCCCAGGTCCGCCCGCAGCGCACGACGAACACGCCGACGGCCCGGACGGTTAGGCTGACGTGACCCACGATGACCAGCAGCGACCTCGACACCACCACGACCCCCGGCAACGGATCGGCGTCGTCCCACGGCAAGACGATCCTGATCGGTGAGCACGCCGTGGTCTACGGCGCACCCGCTCTCGTCCTGCCGGTGCTCGACGCGCGGGTCGTGGCGACGGTCACCCCGGTCGCCGCCGACGCCGAGCAGCCCGGTCACAGCCTGCAGTCCACCGTGCACACCGGCCCCCTCGACCTCGCACCCGCGGCCGTGATGCCGACCGTCACCGCCGTCACCGCGACCCTGCGCCACTTCGGGGTCACCGACCGCCACTTCCACGTCCGGGTCGACAGCGAGGTCCCGACCGCCCGCGGCATGGGCTCGAGCGCCGCGGTCGCCGCCGCCGTGACCGCCGCCGTCGCCGATGCCCTGGGCCAGACCCTCGACGTCGAGACCCACCACGAGCTCATCCAGGAGTGCGAGCGCGTCGCCCACGGACGACCGTCCGGCCTCGACGCCCGGGGCGTCGTCGCGTCTGCGCCGGTCTGGTTCGAGGGTGGCCGGATCGAACCCGTGGCGCTCGGCGCCCGGTTCACCTTCGTCGTCGCGGACACCGGCGTCCCCGGGCACACCCGACAGGCGGTGTCGGCCGTCCGCGCCCGCCACGACCAGGACCCGGCTGGTGTCCGCGCCGTGATCGACCGGATCGGCGCGCTCGCCCGGCGGGCACGGGGGACACTCGAGGACGGCGATGCCCAGGCTCTGGGTGCCACCATGGACGCCGCGCACGACCTGCTCAGCACACTCGACGTGTCGAGTGCCGACCTGGACCGGCTCGTCGACGCCGCACGCGCTGCGGACGCCCTCGGCGCGAAGCTCACCGGCGGCGGGCGGGGCGGGTGCGTCCTCGTGCTCGCCGCGGACGACGACCACGCGGACCGCATCGCGGCCGCACTCCGCGGCGCAGGGGCCGCAGCCACCTGGACCACCACGATCGGAGCCCGCGCTTGCTGACAGCCACCGCCGTCGCGCACCCCAACATCGCCCTCGTCAAGTACTGGGGGAAGGCGGACGCGCAGCTCGCGCTGCCCGCCACGGGCAGCGTCTCGATGGGGCTCGACGTGTTCCCGACGACGACCACCGTCACGGTGGACGGCGGACGGGAAGCCCGTGACGCGTTCACGCTGAACGGTCACGTCGTCGACGACGGTGCGCTGGTGCGCGTGCAGCGGTTCCTCGACCTGGTGCGCGAGCTCGCGGGGTCGTCCGAGCGGGCATCGGTGGTGTCGGAGAACACCGTCCCGACCGGTGCCGGGCTGGCCTCGAGCGCGTCCGGCTTCGCCGCCCTGGCGACCGCGGCCGCCGCGGCCTACGGCCTCGACCTGTCGCCGCGCGACCTGTCCCGCCTGGCCCGACGTGGCTCCGGGTCGGCTACGCGGTCGATCCCCGGCGGTGTCGCCGTCTGGCACGCCGGCGACGACCAGGGCTCGTTCGCCGAGCCGATCCCCGCGCCGCCGATGGCCATGGTCGTGGTGACGATCGACGCCGGCCCGAAGCCGATCGGGTCGCGCGAGGCCATGCGCCGCACCATCGCGACGTCGCCCTTCTACCCGGCCTGGGTCACCTCGACCACCGAGACCGTCGGCGACATGCTCACGGCCTGTGCCGCCGGTGACTTCACCCGCATCGGCGAGATCACCGAGAGCAACGCACTGCGCATGCACGCGACGATCGAGGGCGCGTTCCCGCCGATCCGCTACCTGAACGCCCGAAGCGTCGCCGTGTTCGACGCCGTCGCCGAGCTGCGCGCCGGCGGGGTCGAGGCCTACGCCACGGCCGATGCCGGCCCGAACGTCGTCGTGCTCACGAAGCCGCAGGACCGGTCGGCGGTCGCCGGGGCGCTCGCGTCACTGGGGGACGTCATCGAGTCCGGCACCGGACCTGCCGCGCGGGTGCTCCGCTCCGAAGAGATCGGGAGCAATCCCGACCAGAAGGAGTCCGCGCAGTGATCGAGTTCCGTGCACACGGCAAGCTGTTCGTCGCCGGCGAGTACGCCGTCGTCGAGCCGGGCCAACCGTCCGTCCTGATCGCCCTCGACCGCGCCATCACGGCGAAGGTGCGCGAGGGCCACGGCGCGGGCAGCGTGCACTCCGAGGAGTACGGGCACCTGCCGCTCACGTGGACCCGTGCCGAGGACGGCCTGGCGCTCGACCGTGAGCACCACCCGTACGACTACGTGATGGCCACGATCGACCTGGTCGAGAAGCTCCGCGCCGAGCACGGCATCGCCCCGCGGTTCCACGACCTGCGCATCGAGAGCCAGCTCGACGATGCCAGTGGCCGGAAGTTCGGGCTCGGGTCCTCGGCCGCGGTCACCGTCGCCACCGTCGGCGCTCTCGACCGGTTCTACGGCATCGGCCTGACGCAGCGCCAGCGCTTCCAGGTCGCGCTGCTCGCCACCATCCGGGTGAACCCCCGGGCCTCCGGCGGCGACCTCGCCGCGAGCACGTTCGGCGGCTGGCTGCGCTACAGCGCCCCCGACCGCGAGCGCCTCGCCGCGATGCTCGGCGACCACGCCGTGTCCGCGATCCTGACCGACGCCGACGCGTGGGACGGCTTCGACGTCCAGCGGCTGCCCGCCCCCGAGAACCTGCAGCTGCTCGTCGGCTGGACCGGATCGCCCGCGTCCACCACGAAGCTCGTCGACGTGGTGCGGCGGCACCGCAACGGCGGGTACCAGGCGTTCCTCGACGAGAGCCGCAGCGCCGTCGACGACCTGACCACGGGCCTCCAGACCGGCGACGCCGAGCGCACGCTCGGTGCCCTCCGACGCGCCCGCGGGCTGCTGCAGCGCCTCGGTGCGTCCGTCGGGTCGCAGATCGAGACCGAGCGTCTCGCGACCCTGTGCGACGTCGTCGAGGCCGCGGGCGGGGCGGCGAAGCCGTCCGGGGCCGGCGGCGGCGACTGCGGCATCGCGCTCGTCCCGGCGGACACCGACCCCGCCGGCATCCACCGCGCCTGGGAGGCGCACGACATCAGACACCTCAGCGTCGCGGTGCGAGCACCAGAAGGAGCCCTCGATGAGTGACCTGCTCACACCGATCCCCACCAAGTGGGTCGGCCCGATCCGCGTCAGCGGCAACGCCGTGCAGGGGGAGCACGAGGTCCCCCTCGCCACCTACGAGTCGCCGCTCTGGCCGTCCGTCGGCCGCGGCGCACGCATCTCGCGCATGGTCGAGGACGGCATCGTCGCGACCGTCGTCGACGAGCGCATGACCCGCTCCGTCGTGGTCCGTGCCGACAGCGCCGCCGCGGCCCACGTCGCCGCGGGGCAGATCCTCGCGCGCCAGGACGAGCTCGCTGCGATCGTCTCCGGGCAGAGCCGGTTCGCCAAGCTCATCGAGGTGCACCCGGAGATCGTCGGCGACCTGCTGTTCCTGCGCTTCGCGTTCACCACCGGCGACGCCTCCGGGCACAACATGGTCACGCAGGCGGCGGACAAGCTGCTGCCGGCGATCCTGGAGTGGCAGCCGGGCCTGCGGTACGTCTCGGTGTCGGGCAACTTCTGCACCGACAAGAAGGCCACCGCGGTGAACGGCATCCGTGGTCGCGGCCGCAACACCATCGCCGAGATCGTGATCCCGGGCGAGGTCGTCGAGAAGCGCCTGCGGTCGAGCACCGCGCGCATCGTCGAGCTGAACATCGCGAAGAACCTGATCGGGTCGACGATCGCCGGGGCCATCCGCTCGGCGAACGCGCACTACGCGAACATGCTGCTCGGCTTCTACCTGGCCACCGGGCAGGACGCCGCCAACATCGTCGAGGGCTCGCAGGGCATCACGAGCGCCGAGGACCGCGACGGTGACCTGTACTTCGCGACCTCGCTGCCGCACCTGATCGTCGGCACGGTCGGCAACGGCAAGGGCGGTGACCTGCCCGTCGTCGAGGACGCGCTGGTGCGCCTCGGCTGCCGACAGGAGCGTGAGCCGGGCGGGAACGCCCGCCGCCTCGCCGCCCTGTGCGCCGCGACCGTCCTGTGCGGGGAGCTCTCGCTCCTCGCCGCACAGACCAACCCGGGCGAGCTGATGGCCGCCCACGTCGCCATGGAACGCCGCGGCGCGAAGCCGGCAGGGGGTGCGGCATGACCGGCGTCGGCATCCACGACATCGCGATCGCGACCGGGCACCACGTGCTCGAGCTCGACGACCTGGCCGAGCGGCTCGGCGTCGACCCGGCGAAGTACCACGTCGGCATCGGGCAGGACGCCTTCAGCGTGCCCGCGCCCGACGAGGACATCGTCACGATGGGCGCCGCCGCCGCGAAGGAGCTCATCGACCGGCACGGTGTCGACGGCATCCGCACGGTGCTGTTCGCCACCGAGTCCGGGGTCGACCAGTCGAAGGCCGCCGGCGTGTACGTGCACGGCCTGCTCGGGCTGCCGAAGGCCGTCCGCGTGGTCGAGCTGAAGCAGGCCTGCTACGGCGGGATGGCCGCGGTGCAGCTCGCGCTCGGCATCGTCGCCCGTGCCCCGCACGAGCGGGTGCTCGTCATCGCCGCCGACGTCGCCCGGTACGACGTCGACACCCCGGCCGAGCCGACGCAGGGTGCCGGCGCCGCCGCGATCCTGGTGTCCGCCGACCCCGACCTGATCGAGATCGAGCCGGCCGCGGGGGTCTACACCGCCGACGTCGACGACTTCTGGCGACCGAACGACCGCTCCACCGCGCTCGTCGACGGACGTCTGTCGGTGAGCGCGTACGTCAACGCGTTCGTCGGCGCCTGGGACGACCTGGCGGAACAGGGCGGCCCGGCGTACGACGACATCGCCCGGTTCGTGCACCACCAGCCCTTCACCAAGATGGCGATCAAGGCGCACCGCAAGCTCACGCAGCACGTCGGCGCACCGTTCGACGAGGCCGACCTGGCGATCGGGTTCACCTACAACCGGCAGACCGGCAACACCTACACGGCGTCGCTCTGGATCGGGCTCGCAGCGCTGCTCGACCTGGACGACGACCTGGCGGGGGAGCGACTCGGCCTGTTCAGCTACGGCTCGGGCAGCGTCGGTGAGCTCATCACCGGCATCGTCCGGCCCGACTACCGCGAGCACCGTCGTGCGGGTCGCGTGCGGTCGCTGCTCGAGGCACGGGTCCCGCTGACGGTCGACGCGTACCGCGCGCTGCACGCCGCGGGTGCCGCCACCAGCGAGGACGTCGAGCGTCCGCGCGTCACGACCGCGCCGTTCCGGTTCGCGGGTGTGCGCGGCGGTGCGCGTCACTACGAGGCGTCCTAGGCCGGACACCCGCAGACGGACAGGACCTCGCGTTCCAGCCGCTGGTAGCTGGCCTCCATGCCCTCCGTCATGCCGGTCGCGAGGATCATGTCCCGCTGCTCCCGGTCCGGGTAGGTGACGAGCAGCGTCATGAGCGTGACGCCGTCGTCCTCGTCGAACTGCAGGTCGTTCGTGTTCGGCGGGAAGGGCGCCCCGGTCATGCGTTCCGTCGACACCATCCGGCGTTCCGGTTCGACGACGAGGTTCTCGCCCTCGAACCCGAAGGGCTCGCCCTCGGTGTCACCCGTCGGCGCCCAGGCCTGCCGGAACGCACCGCCCGGGGTCAGGTCGTTCTCGTACACCGTCATCTCCCACCCGTCGGGGCCGAGCAGCCACCGGCGCACCAGGTCGGGCTCGGTGTGCGCCCGCCACAGCAGGTGCCGCGGCGCCGCGAACGCCCGGGTGATCCGGACGCGGGTGTCGTCGAGGACCTCGGTCTCGGTGCCCGCACCGAGGGCCCACTCGCGCAGGTCGGCGAGCACCCGGTCGAGCTGGCCGAACGCCTGCTGGTAGCCCTCGAGCATGCCCATCTCGAGCATCGCGTCGAGGTCGGCGGTCGAGGCGAACGAGGACACCACGGTGACCCGCGAGCCGTCGTCTGCCGGCCCGAACGACAACACGGTCTCGCTGGTGGGGAGCGACTCGTCGACCGTGCCCTCCGGGTCGGTGAACAGGTCGCGGAAGACGATGCGACGGTGCTGGTCGACCTCGGTGACCTGCCAGACGGCGTGGAACTGCTCGCCCTGCGGAGACGTCATCCGGTAGTCGGCGCGGCCGCCGGGGCGCAGGTCGAACGTCGTGAAGGTCGCGGGGAACCCGGGCGGTCCCCAGAACCGCTCGAGCTGGCGCGGGTCGGCGAAGGCGGCCCAGGGGCGTTCGACGGGGACGGGGAACTCGGCGACGAGGGTCATCGAGAGGGTGTCGGGATCGGTGTGGACGGACGTGGTGGGCATCATCGCTCCTGGTGTCGTCGGGTGTCGTCTGGTGCTGGGTGTCCGGACGCGTCGCCGTCGAGCACGTCGCCGAGGCGGTCCATCCGGGTGTGCCAGAGGCGGCCGTAGGCGTCGAGGAGGGCACGGACCCGGTCGAGCTGCTCCGGCTCGGCGCGCACGATGCGGGTGCGGCCGCGGGCCTCCTTGCTCACGAGTCCGGCTCCTTCGAGGACGGCGACGTGCTTCTGGACGGCGGCGAACGACATCGAGTAGGCGTCGGCGAGCTCGCTCACGGACGACGACCCGACGAGCGTGCGCCGGACGATGTCACGACGGGTCGTGTCGGCCAGTGCGTGGAACACCCGGTCGACCTCGGCGTCGGACAGTTCGATTCGTACAACCATTTGGTTGTAGGTTACGTCCGGCCGGTCTCGTCCACAAGGGGGACCTGCCGGTAGTCTTGCCGCGGAGATCGGAGGGGCGATGGCGGAGCAGCTGGGTGCGTCCGGTGCCGTCCGTGCCCTCGTCGCCACCCTGCCCCGTGCGCCGCAGCTGTCCGACGTGGTGACCGGCGTCGGTCGGATGGTCGGCAAGCCCACGCGCGTCGTCGACGTCGACGGGCCGAGCTGGGGTCCGCTCACCGCGCTCGTCTCGCAGTTCGAGCACGAGAACCTGGTGCTCGTGCCGGCGGACGCACCGCCGCTCTACCGCATGCACTGCGTGCTGCACGAGCTCGGGCACCTGGTGCACGGCGACGTCGGCACACCGAGCCCGTCGTCCGTCGCCGAGTTCGCCGCCGGGGGCCACGTGTGCCGTCGCGCGCTCGATGCCGACTCCGGGCTCGTGAGCATCTCCGACGACGACGAGCACTTCGCCGAGCGGTTCGCCTACGAGCTCGCGACGGTCCTGCTCGCCGGGGCAACCGGGGCGGACGAGCGGGCCTACGGCTGATGGGTGCCCTGCACGCCGCGGCCTTCTGGTTCGCGGCGCTGATCTTCCTCGCCCGCACGCCGTACGTGCTGCGGAACCCCCGCGGTCGGGCGGCTTGGGGTGCCACCGGCGTCGGGGCGCTCGGGCTCCTGACCCTCGGCAGCGTCGTGCCGCAGCCCGTGCTCGACGGAGCCCTGGGCGGCTCGAACCTCATCAACCTGGTGCAGAACGTCTGCGCCACCGTCGCGTTCTGGCTGATGCTGCGGGCGAGCACGGACGACCTGCCGGAGCGCCCGGTGCTCGCACGGCCGATGGCGCTGCTCGTCGTGGTCGTGGCCTTCACGGTGCCGTTCCTGCTGGTCGAGGAGCGCGGCGGGACCGACTTCCACTTCATCGTGCGCGAGATCGAGCAGACCCCGATGTGGCTCTACGCGACGGTGTACATGGTGGGCGTCGGGCTGATCGCCGCGACGACGCTGCGACGTGGCGTGCTGCAGAACCCGGTGGCGCTCGTGGTGTTCCGCGTCGGGCTCGCCCTGGTCGTCGTGGCGAGCGTCGACGAGGTCGCCTCGCTCACGGCCGACCACTTCGGCCTGTTCCCGGCCGGGGTGCGTGACGGACTGCGCCTGGCCTTCGACCCGCCGTTCTACCTCGGCATCGTGCTCATCGTCGTGGCGATGGCCTCGCTGACGTTCCGGCGGTGGGGCCGTGACCTGCGCCACCGCGGGCACCACCGACGCCTGCGCCGGATCGCCCGTCGGCACGCGGTGCGGGCAGTCGAGCGGCCGGGGGACCCGCAGGCCCGGACCTACGACCTGGTCATCGCGATCCGCGACGCCGAGGTGCAGGGACGGACCCTCGACGACGCCGAGCTCGCGCAGGTGCGGTCGGCCGAACGGACCCTGACCCGGAGCCTCGGAGGATGACGGCGTGACGATCGTGTGGTGGGCGCTCGGAGCGCTCGTGGTGCTGGCGGCGGCGTTCCTGCTCGTGCTCCGGAAGGTCGTGGGCAGGATCGTGCTGCCCGGCGGCGACCGGTGGACGCCCGTGATCGAGTCCGACGCCGATTCCGTCCGGCTGCCGATCACCGACGACACCGTGCGGCCGGGGGAGTACGGCCTGTGGCACGACGGCGCCGGGCACACCACCGTCGGGCCGGTGCTCGAGGTGGACGAAGCCGCCGGGTTCGTGCGGCGGGCCGTGGTGCGGACCACCGGGACCGTGTCGTCGCGGGTGCGGTGGAGCGGACACGTGCACCCGGACCCGGCGGCGATGGACGTCGACTGGTCCGAGGAGTCGCTGCCGACGCCGGTGGGGCCGGCACCCGCGTGGGTGGTGCGGCCGGGCCCGGGCGGCGCTGCCGACCGCGCTCCGTCTCCCGACCGCGCGGCTGTCCAGGGTGCCGACCCCGAGACTGTCCGCACGTGGGCCGTCCACGTGCACGGGATCCGGACGACCCGGGTCACCGCGCTCCGGACCGTGCCTGCAGCGCTCGAGCTCGGCTGGACCTCGATCGTCCCGTCGTTCCGCGGCGACGGCGAGGCACCGTGGGAGGGCCGGGCCTCGCACCTCGGCGCCCGTGAGTGGGCGGACGTCGAGGCGGCGCTCGACCACGCCGTCGCGAACGGCGCCGAACGGCTCGTCATCGTGGGGTGGTCGATGGGCGCGACGATCACGCACGAGCTCCTCGCCCGCTCGGCGCACCGCGAACGCCTGGCCGGCGTCGTGCTCGTCGCCCCCGCGCTGGACTGGTCCGTCACCGTGCGGTCCCAGGCCCGCCGCGCAGGACTGCCGGGCCCCGTGGTGGGCGCTGCCCTCGGGGCGATGGCGACCCCGGTCCTCTGCCGATTGGTGGGGCTCCGCTCGCCGGTCGACGTGCGTGCGCTGTCCTGGTTGCGTGCGCCGCGACGGCTTCCACCGACCCTGCTCATCCACTCCACCGGCGACACCACGGTGCCGTTCTCGGCCAGCCAGGAGTTCGCGGATGCGCACCCGGGCACGGTGACCCTGGCGGTCAGCGAGCCGGCCGAGCACGCGTGGGAGCGCAACGTCGACGCCGTCTGGTTCGACCGCACCATCACCAACTGGGCATCGCACCTCGAACACACCGGAGCACAGGAGTAGAAGGAGCCATGGGGCAGCTCATCTACGACGGCCAACCGCTCGATCTGCGGATCGACGACCGCGCGCTCACGCACCTGCAGATCGTCATCGTCAACATGCTCCGACGCGACCACCGCTTCGCGTTCTCGTGGAAGGACGACGTCGTCCACGGCAACGGTCGCAGCACGATCTGGCTGAACCCCAACGTGAGCCTGCACTTCAAGTTCACCGGCAGCCGGGTGCCGTCGATCAACCGCAGCTGGCTCGAGGACCTCTACGCCTCGGCCACCTCGGGGTCCGGGCTCGTGCTGACGCCGGAGCCGCCGGACACCAGTACGGCGGCCGACTCGGCGTGGTCGCGTGCGGTGGCGCCCGGCGACGCGGACGACGCCTCGGGGACACCGAGCGGGAGCACCGCGCGCTGATCCCGGGAGCAGTAGCACAGTGCGCTGATCCCGGTCAACGGGTTCCGCTCGAACTCCGCACCTCGTACGGTTTCCGTACCGCGGTTCGCTGTCGTCCCCGCACCGGCCCGTTCGGGCGTCGGTGCTGGCAGTCTCCGTGGCAGGAGGGGAACCCGAACAACGCGCGACGTACAGCGAGTCCGGTACCGACCAACCACCGGTGGCCGAGACGAGCGAGGGACGTGAGTCCCGGATCAGGGGACTCGCTGCTCGGGTCACCGACGCCGCGCGTCGGTGATGCGTGCGTCACGCTGCAGGGCTCGCCGGTCCGCCCCCATCGACCGGCGCTCCTCCGGGACCGCCCCGGCCACCGGATTCGGGTTCCGTGGCCGGGGCGGACTCACCAGACGGGAGCAGGGCGCCGCCGCCCCGCCTGCGTCGATCAGTAGACGTCGCGCACGTACCGCTTCGCGCGTCGCATGTCGGCCAGGTACGCCTGCGCGTCGTCCTCGCCGCGCCCGCGTCCGGTCCGGATGACCTGGAGCAGCGCGGCCTCGACGTCCTTCGCCATCCGTGAGGCGTCGCCGCACACGTACACGTGGCCGCCGTCCTCGAGCCAGGCGAAGAGCTCCGCCGAGCGCTCGAGCATCCGCGTCTGCACGTACACCTTCTCGGCCTGGTCGCGCGAGAACGCCAGGTCGAGGCGGTCGAGCACGCCCTGTTCCTGCAGCTCGGTGAGCTCGTCCTGGTACACGAAGTCGGTGTCCCGGTGCTGGTCGCCGAAGAACAGCCAGTTGCGCCCCGTCGCCCCGGACACCGCGCGCTCGTGCAGGAACCCGCGGAACGGCGCGACACCCGTGCCCGGTCCGATCATGATCATCGGGGCCGACTCGTCCGCCGGCACCCCGAACGACGCGTTCGGCTGCAGGTAGACGTCGACGGTGCCGTCCGGGTCGACTCGGTCGGCCAGGAACGTCGACGCCACACCGGCGTACATCCGGTGCGGGTCGCCGTAGCGCACCGACGCGATGGTCAGGTGGATGCGGTCCGGGTGCGCCAGGGGGCTCGACGAGATCGAGTACTGCCGCGCCTGCAGCGGCCGCAGGTTCGGCAGCAGCTCGTCGAGTCCCGGGGCGGCCGGCCCGGCGTCGCGGAGCAGGTCGAGGACGTCGCGTCCCCAGAGCCAGCGGTCCAGCTCGTGCTTGTCGCCGTGCGCCACGACGGCCGCGAGCTCGCTCGACGGCGCGCGCTGCACCAGGTCGGCGATGAGGTCCTTCGAGGGCGTCCGGATCTCACGGTCGGTCCGCAGGACCTCGGTGATCGGCCGGCCGTCCAACGCCTCGCCGCCGTTCGCGCCGACCTGCTCGAGCAGGTCCGCCACGAAGACCTCGTCGTTCACCGGGACGACCGCCAGGGCGTCGCCGGCCGCGTACTCGATGCCCGAGTCGCCGAGGTCGAACTCGTAGTGCCGGATCTCCTTCGCGCTGCGCGGCGAGGAGAGCAGCCGGTTCTCGACCAGGCGCGACGGGTACGGGTTGCGCTTGTTCCACTGCGACCCCGGCCGGGAGGCACGGCTCGCGCCCGCCCCGCCGCTCGCGGCGGCACCGTCCCCGGCACCACCACCCGTGGTCGCGCCGGGCGCAGTCGTCACGCCGGCCTCGGCGGCGAGACGGTCGAGGACCGCCGCGGTCCACAGTGCGGCCGGGTCCTCGAAGTCGACGTCGCAGTCGACGCGGTCGTGGATCCGGGTCGCGCCGAGCTGCTCGAACCGGGTGTCGAGGAGCTTGCCGGCCTGGCAGAACTCGTCGTAGCTCGTGTCGCCGAGGCCCAGGACGGCGTACTGCAGCCCCTCGAGCCGCGGCACGGTGCTCGCCTGGATCGCGTCCCAGAACAGCCCGGCGTTGTCGGGCATCTCGCCCTCGCCGTAGGTCGAGGTGACGACGAGCACGTGCGACATCTCGGCGAGCTGCTCGGGGGTGACGGCGTCGAGCGCACTGGCACGACCGCCGAGTCCGCGGGCCCTCGCGCCGGCGACGAGCTCGTCGGCCAGGAACTCGGCGTTGCCGGTCTGGGTGCCGTAGAGCACGTCGATCGTCGTCGTGGGCGCGCTGGCTGCGACCTTCTTGCCGGCGGCGGCGATGCCGGCGATGAACCCGGCGAGCCAGGACTCCTGGGCGGCCGAGAACGGTGCGTCGACGGGGATGAGCGACCCGGTCGGGGGGAGCAGGCTCACGCGGTCACCGCCTCGGTCGGCGCCTGCGGTGCACGGCGGGCGATGTCCTCGAGCGCCGCGGTGGCGAGCAGCTCGTCGAAGCGGGCCTCGCGGACGCGGCCGTCGTTCTTGGCGTTCTGGTGCATGATCCACCCCGTGGTGCCCGGCGCGTCCATGCTGCGGTTGTTCCGCTGCGTGAGTGCGCGCTTGTAGTCGTCGAGCCGCTTGATCGCGATGAGGGTCGCGAGCTGGTCGTCGGCGAACCGGTCGAGCGTGCCGCGCAGGTACTTCACGACGCGCTGCTTGACGGAGAAGTCCTCGGTGAGCACGAGGTTCTTGACGGCCTCGGCGACCCGCGGGTCGGTGGCACCGAACGCACCCGGGACGCGCTCCAGGGCGACGTCCTGGGCGACCCCGAGCACGGTGTACGACGACAGCAGGGAGAACATGTCCTCGCCCTGGTCGCCGAGCGCCGGGGCACGGCCGTCGAGCACCGTGCGCTGGTCGCGGTAGTCGAGCTTGAACGCGCGGAGCTTGTCGGTGGCGATCGAGGTCGCGAGCTCGTCAAGGAGCTCGGGCCGGGTCGCCGCCGCGAGGATCTCGCCGGCGTCCTGCGTGAGCAGCAGGGCACGGGGCATGCCGACGTACACGTGTGCGCGGGCGGTGTCCCACTCGGCGAGCAGCCGCTCGGCCAGGGCCGAACCGGTCGCCTCGAGGTGCCACTCGAGCAGCAGGCGGGCGGCGGCCTCGTGGAACGCACCCCGCTCGGTGTCGGTGACCGGGAACACCAGGAGCGAGTCCGTGCTGGCACGCTCGGCGACCTGGCCGGAGGGGTCGTACTGGTAGAGGAACCCGCCGGACATGCCGTTGCCGAGGCCCTTGCCGAACGCGCCGAGGTTGAAGACGGCGCCGCCGGTCATGTACTCGCACCCGAAGTCGCCGAGGCCCTCGACGACGGCCGTCGCACCGGAGTTGCGGACGGCGAACCGGTCGCCGGCCTCGCCCTCGACGAAGGTGCGGCCGCCGGTCGCCCCGAACAGCGCGAAGTTGCCGACCAGCACGTTGCCACCCTGCTCGGCGCTGCCGCCGCCGGGGGCGCGGACGATGATCCGTCCGCCGCTCTGGCTCTTGCCGACGCCGTCGTTCGCGGTGCCGGTGTGCTCGAGCACGACGCCGTCGTTGTTGAAGACGCCGTAGGACTGCCCGGCGGAGCCCTGCGTGCGGATCGTGACCGCGCCGTCCAGCAGCCGGCGGCGTCCGCGGTCGTCCGTCGTCACGGCGGGCAGGCCCTGCACGTCCTCGGCCCCGAGCTCGTGGTTGAGCAGACGCTCGAGGTCGATGCCGAGCTGACCGCCGACCGACTTGTCGGCGTTGCCGAGCAGCACGCCGTGCACGAGCACGTGCTCCTGGGCGTGGTCGACGAGGGCGGTGCGGACGCGCTCGAGCAGGGCGTCGTCGGTGTGGAAGTCCTTCTCCAGGTACTCCGGGTCCGCGACGACCTTCTCCGGCACCTGGGCGAGCAGGGCGCGGGCGTCGAGCCGACCGACGCTCGCCGGGTGGTCGAGGAGCTGGAGCAGGTCGGTGCGACCGCGGGCCTCGCGCAGGGAGCGCAGGCCGAGGCGGGCGAGGATCTGCCGCACGTCGTGGGCGATGTTGAGCAGGTACTGCGCGAGCGCGCGGGGGTCGCCCTCGAACGCCTCGGCGTTCGTGGTGAGGCCCGCCGGGCACTTCACGTTGCAGTTCTTCGCCATCACGCAGCCGAGCATCATGAGCGCGGTCGTGCCGAACTCGAAGCTGTCGCCGCCGAGCAGGGCGCTCGTGACGACGTCGCTGCCGGTCTGGTGGGCACCCGAGCAGCGGAGCGTGACCTTCTGGCGCAGACCGTTCGCGACCAGGGCCTGGTGCACCTCGGCGACGCCGATCTCCGCGGAGCGGCCGGCGTACTTCAGGCTCGTGACCGCTGCGGCACCGGTCCCGCCGGTGTTGCCCGCGACGTTGATGACGTCGGCGCCGGCCTTCGCGACGCCGACGGCGATGGTGCCGATGCCCTCGGACGAGACCAGCTTCACGATCACCCGGACGCGGGCGGCCTTGCAGTCGTGGATGAGCTGCGCGAGGTCCTCGATCGAGTACGTGTCGTGGTGCGGCGGCGGCGAGATCAGCTCGACGCCGGGCGTGCCACCACGGGCGGCGGCGATGTCCACCGTGACCTTGGGTGCGGGCAGCTGGCCACCCTCGCCGGGCTTCGCGCCCTGGCCGATCTTGATCTCGAGCTCCTCGAGCATGGGGTCGGCGAGGTAGCCGGCCCAGATGCCGAACCGGCCCGAGGCGAACTGCTTGATGCGCGAGCCGCGGATGGTGCCGTAGCGGGAGTGGTGCTCGCCGCCCTCACCGCTGTTCGACATGCCGCCGACCATGTTCGTGCCGTGCGCGACGGCCTCGTGGGCGGTGGCGACGAGCGCACCGTGGCTCATCGCACCGGACGCCAGGGTCCGGGTGATCTCGTGGGCCGGCTGCACCTCGTCGAGCTCGACGCTCGCCGGGGCGCTCTGCAGCAGCGCGAGCAGGGCGACGGCCGCACCGGTGGCGCGGAGCGTCACCCCGGTGTCGTCGACGGCGTCGACGTCGATCTGCCCCGGGTGGAGCAGCGCGAGGCCGTCCGCCAGGGCCGCGTGGCGCAGTGCACCCGTGGGTCCCGTCGACGTGAGCTCCAGGCAGAAGCGAGCCGTGCCTCCCGGGAGCCCGTCGGGGGACGCCGGACGCGAGCCGGAGAGCCCGCGCACGGTGACGCTGGCGTTGCCGCTCGTCGAGAAGCGGCCGAGCTCGCGGGCGAAGTCCTCGGCCGTGTCGATGCCGGTGACGTCCGCGGGCAGCGCGAGCACGTCGCGGAGCGCGGCGGGGCGGCGGGACCGCTCGTCGTGGGTCGTCTGCAGGAACGTGACGTAGCCCGGCGTGATGCGGTGTGCGTCGATCTCGGCATCGCTCAGCCGGTCGTACCCGGTGTTCCGGTACGCGGCGTCGGTGATGCCGAACGAGTCGTCGAGCTGGCCGAGCGTGAGCAGGCGCAGCGCGTCCGAGTCGCCGGAGCGTTCGAAGGCCGGGCGCTCCTCGGTCATGCCGCCGAACCCGCGGACGCTCGCGACACCGAACGAGTGGCCGGCGCCGTCGGAGCGTTCCTTGAACAGGCCGAGCAGCGGGACCTGGCCCTCGGACGCCACCGAACGGGCACGCTCGTGCCAGTCCGTCGCCGCCTGGGCGATGCGCGCGAAGCCGACGCCGCCGACCGGCGCCTGCATGTGCGGGAAGATCCGCGCGAGCACGTCGTCGCCGGTGTCGAGGTAGTTCGGCTCGAAGAACTCGCCACCGATGTAGCTCTCGGCGGTGCACAGGCCGACGCGGCCCATGGTCTTCGCCAGGGCCTTCTCGGCGGCCTTGCGGAACTGCTTGAGTGCCAGGTCGGTCGCGGTCAGCTCGCCAGCGGGTGCAGGTGCGGCGGGGTACTTCTCCTCCGCACGCAGCCGAGCGCTCAAGCTGTACACAGCGGCGGCACCGAAGCCCAGCGCGGTCGCGACGTGGTGTGACGATGGCAGCTGACCGCTCTCCGCGACGACGGACACCCGCAGGCGCAGACCGGTCTCGATGAGCCGCTGATTGACGGCGGCCACGGCCAGGATCACCGGGAGGGGCGCGTGGGTCGACGACACCTCGCGGTCGGTCACGACCGCGATCCCGCCACCGCCCGCCGCGAACGCCTCGATCGCGTCGCACAGGGCATCCAGCGCGCCGCGCATCGCGTCGGCGTTGGCCTGCTCGTCGGCGGGCACCGGCACGTAGAGCATGTCGAAACGCTCGAGCGGCACGATGTCCTGCTCGCGCAGCCGCACCATGTCGAGGTGCCCGAGGATCGGCGACTGCACGACGAGCTGACGCCCCGTGGTGCCCGTGCCGTCCGGCTTCGCGCCGAGTGCCACGCGCATCGACATCCCGTCCGCCTCGCGGATCGAGTCGAGTGGCGGGTTCGTCACCTGGGCGAAGCGCTGCGAGAAGTACTTCGCCATGCCGCCCTCGGTGTCGCTCAGGGCGTTGATCGCGTTGCCGTAGCCCATCGCCGAGATGCGCTCCGACCCGTTCTGCAGCATCGGGTCGAGCATGAACCGGAAGCTCTCCTGGTTCAGCGAGTACGCCACGTACCGGCCCGCGACCGACAGATCACCGTCGTAGCCCAGGGTGGACGTCGTGCGCTCGTAGTCCGGAGCGGGCACGTCGTCCAGGTTCACGCGGGCGGCGTCGAGCAGGGTGCCGTAGTCACGGCGGGCCGCGAGCATGCGCAGCACCTCGCCCGTGCGCATGCGGGTGCCGGTGCGGTGGTCGACGACGAGCATGCCGCCGGCCTCGATGCGGCCCCGGTGCACGACCTCGTCGGCGTCGAACTCGACCTGGCCGGCCTCGGACGACACCATCAGGTACTCGGCCGTCTCGACGGTGCGCAGCGGCCGCAGGCCCAGGCGGTCCAGGCGGGCGCCGACGACGTCGCCGTCGCTGAAGATCACGGCGGCGGGACCGTCGTTCTTCTCCTCGTACAGCGAGAAGTACTCGAGCATGTCCCGGACGTCCGGGGTCAGGGTGCGGTCGTTCTCCCACGCCGGTGGCATGAGCGAGACCACGGCCTCGATGATCTCGAGCCCGTCGTCGAACACGCGGCTCTGCAGGGTCTGGTCGAGCCGGCTCGAGTCCGACTGCCCGGGCGGGCGGACGATGCTCCGGGTGCGGGCCCGCGCGAGCGCCTCGTCCGACAGCCGGTTCTTGCGGTCGGTGTTCAGTTCGCCGTTGTGCGCCATCAGGCGGAACGGCTGCGCCATCGTCGGGTGCGGCTCGGTGTTCGTCGAGAACCGGGTGTGGAAGTACAGCGTCCGCACCGAGTGCCGGGGGTCGCGCAGGTCGGTGAAGTACCCGATCACCTCGCCGGAGTTCAGCCGGCCCTTCAGGATCTGGGTCCGGGCGCTGAGCGACAGCGGGTACAGGGCGGCGTGCTCGGCGCGCTCGGCGGCGGCCTGGGCGTAGGAGACAGCCTCGATGGCGAGCAGGGCGCGGTTCGCGGCGGCGTCGACCTCGGTGCGGTCCCAGTCGGACGGTGCCCGGAAGACCCACTGCACGATCGGCAGCTGGTACTGCTCGGCCTCGGGGCGCGCGACGGAGTGGTCCACCGGCACGTCACGGACCAGCAGGAGTTCGAAGCCCTCGGCCTCGATGGCGTCCGTGACGGTCAGCTCGGCGCTGGCACGGTCGGCGGCGCCGGTCGGGCCTGCCTCGTTCGGCACGAAGCAGTTCGCGACGCCGAAGTGCCCGGCGCGCAGCTGCTGGCCGGTGATGGCGCTGAAGAACTCCACCGACAGGTCGATGCTGACGCCCGCGCCGTCACCGACACCCTCGGCGGACTTGCCGCCGCGGTGCGGGATCGAACACAGCGCTTCGTCGCCCTTGCGGATGACGTCGTGGCTCGGCGTCCCGTCGAGACGGGTGATGAAACCGACGCCGCAATCGCTCGATTCGCGGGCAGGGTCGTAGAGACCGAAAGAGGTGGGGTTCACGTGCGGGTCCAGTGGGGCGTTGCCGGCATCGGACGGCGCGGGCTGCATCGATGGAGCGCTCGCCGCGGGCAGACCGATGGTGGCAGTCGGGCCCTGTGGGGTGGTGGTGCGGTAGGGCGATGCTACGGCTTGGTATACCGACCGTGCAACACGGCTGCTGCGGGGCGCGGCGCGGGGTTCTCCGGCTGGTGCGAGGTTGATCACTCGGTGCGAGGTCGCAGCGCCGCACGGAGTGGACGACCTCGCACCGGATGGGCGACGGGGCGGGCATGTGCCGTGCTGCTCGCGCCCGCCACGCCCGCCCGTGGGTCGGACCCGGCACGGTGTCAGGCGGCGCGGTCGCCGGTGCGCTCGGGGGTCGCGATCGGTTCGGTGACCGCAGTGGTGGCGTCGGCCGCCGGGGTGGTTCCGGGGCGGACGAGCTCCGGGCGTCGACGACCGCGGAACACCCACGCCTTGAACAGCACGAACCGCACCCCGGTCGCCACCAGGTTGGCCGCCGTCAGCACCGCGATCTCCGCACCGTGCGAAGCGCCGGGCGCCGACGCGTGCAACACGACCAGCGACCCCGACGTGATGGCCCAGGCGATGCCGAACACCACCAGACCCTGCACGTGGTGGCGACCCGCTCCCGCGCGGCCCCGCACCCCGAACGTGAACCGCCTGTTCAGTGCGGTGTTGCCGATCGCCGTGACCAGCAGCGCGAGGAAGTCTGCGGTCTGGGCGCCGATCGCCGGTCGGAACAGGGCGTACAGGGCGGCGAACGCCAGGGTCGAGAGCACCCCGATCGTCCCGAATCGCAGGACCTGCCCCAGGAACCCCACGCTCGGTGGGGTGAACGGCTGCCGACCGATGATCTCGTACACCGCACTGATCGGTACCCGCCCGGTGGCGATGTTCCGTGACACCCGCCACATGCCCCTCAGGTCCTCGGTCGCGGTCGACGCGATGTGCACCGAGGAGTTGACGTCGTCGACCCAGTCGACCGGGA
Source organism: Curtobacterium sp. MCSS17_011 (assembly GCF_003224275.1). Classification (NCBI taxonomy): domain Bacteria; kingdom Bacillati; phylum Actinomycetota; class Actinomycetes; order Micrococcales; family Microbacteriaceae; genus Curtobacterium; species Curtobacterium sp. MCSS17_011. Next base: position 130,561 of record NZ_QKLE01000004.1, read on the forward strand.
CCTCGTGGATGCGGAGTCCCGCGTGTTCGGCCAGCACGAGCAGCTCGGTGTCGAAGAACCAGGCGTCGTCCTCGCACAGCGGCAGCAGGTGGTCGGCGGCGGCCTTCGTGACGGCCTTGAACCCGCACTGCGCGTCGGAAAACGACACCCCCATCGTCGTCCGGAGCAGCAGGTTGTACGAACGCGAGATGAACTCCCGCTTGCTGCCCCGCACCACGCGCGACGAACCCGCCAGCCGCGTGCCGATCGCCAGGTCCGAGTGTCCCGACAGCAGGGGTGCCACGAGGGGTTCGAGCGCGGCGAGGTCGGTGGACAGGTCCTCGTCCACGTAGACGAGCACGGTCGCCGGCGACCGTGACCACACCTCCTTGAGCGCACGCCCCCGGCCCTTCTCGGGCAGGTGCACCGCGTGCACGCCGGGGAGCATCGCGGCGAGGTCGTCGGCGATCCGGGCGGTGTCGTCGGTCGAGGCGTTGTCCGCGATCGTGATCCGCCACGAGTGGTGCAACGACGTCCGGCAGAAGGTGTGGAGCCGTCGGACGTGGGCGGCGAGTGTGTCCTGCTCGTTGTAGCAGGGGACGACGATGTCGATGTCGAGGGGCTGGTTCGTCTCCGTCATGCCGCTCATGCTCGGCAGCGGGGCTACGGGGGCCGAGGCAGGGCGCTGTGGCCCGGGTAAGAACGAACACCACGTGAACGCAGCGGACACGACACCTGTTGTCCGGATACGGTCGACGCACGATGACGACCGAGCGCGACGACGCACGACGGACGGCCGTGCTGCTCCCCGGGGAGCGGCTGGGGCTGGCGCTCGACGAACTGGCTCCGGCGTCGGTACGAGCAGATCGTCCCGCTCGTGCTCCCCGCGGCACTGCGCGCGGTCGAGCGTGGGGAACCACTCGATCCGGAGTGCCTGGTCCGGCTCCGCGAGGTCGCAGCCGCCAGCGCCGACGACCCGCAGGTCGACGTCTCGGTCGTGCTCCGCGGCGCCCTGCCCGCGATCCGTGTCTTCGCCCTCGTCATGCACACGGCCACCCGCGAGCACGCGACGACGATCGACCACGCCGGCCGGACGATGCTCGCGATGAGCCGGGCATCGCTCGTGGCGCACGAACTCGGCTCGTGCTGGGCGGAGGCCTGGGCGCAGCACCGGGGAGGGGCGTCGGTGGACGCGACGACAGCACTCGGCACCGACGACATCGACCTGGTGGCATCGGCGCCCGGCCTGGACGAGACCGAGGAACGGATGCTGGCGCTCGCCGCCCGTGGGCTCTCGAACGACGCCATCGCCAAGGAGACCGCCTACAGTCGGCAGGCCGTCGCCTGGCACCTCGGCCGGCTGATGAAGTCCTGGAACGCGCCGAACCGGACGGCGCTGGTGTCGGTCGCCTTCGTCCGGGGTTGGATCCGGTCTCGGAGGGACTTCAGGCTGGCTGCACGCAACCGGCCGTCGACGATCGAAGCGGCGCGGGCGGACGACGCCGCTCCCTGAGGCTGACAGCACGGCGACGCCCCCTGAGACCGAGGTCCCAGGGGGCGTCGCCGACGAACGGAGGAGTCAGCCGCCGTTGACGTGGATGACGTTGTCGATGCGCTCGATGTTGCCGAACGCACCCCAGTTCAGCCAGCCGCCGTCACCGTTGTTGGTGACCTTGCCGGGGCCCTTGAACCAGTAGATGACGTAGTTGCCACCCTTGATGTCGATCGACTGGGCGTCCGCGACGTCGCCCTCGACGGTGATGTCCTGGTTCTTGTTGACCACCGCGACGGTGAGGCGGTCGGGGTTGCCGGCGTTCCAGTAGCCGACGTCGAGCGCCGCCTGCACGGCACCGCCACGATCGCTCTGGTCGTTGACGGCGTCCTTGATCGCGTTGACGATCGCGACCGGGTCGAGGTTGACGTTGACGTTGCCGCCGACGGACGACGAGGTGCTGGGCGGCGCGGGCTCGGCGGCCTGCGCGGGGGCTGCGACGAACGCCCCGGCGATGACGGCACCACCGAGGGCGGTGCCGGCGAGGAGCTTCACGGACTTGCGCTTGAACGAGTTCATGATCGTGTTTCCCATCTCTGCAGTGGTGACCCGTTCGGGTCGTCTTGCTCGGACAGGACCCAGCCTGCGTGCGCTCCGACGCGGATGCACGCGATGGGGCTCGGCGTTGGTCGATCGTCTGACGATCCGGACGACGCCCGATCGCCGTGCCATCGTCTGCCGGTCCTGGCGTGTGACATGGCACAGTGGTAGCGTGATCGTGCTCGTTGCGTTGAGCTTCGAGAAGTGGACCCGAGACCCATCCGGACGGTTGGGCGCTCGGGTTCTGCGCGTTTCAGGCGTCGATCACGGTGATCTCCGGTGGACAACGACGTCTCCAGTCGCCGCCCTTCGCCCACGCCCACCCCACTGCATCCGGCAGGGCCAGGAGCGGCTCGTGTGCAGCCGTCTCGTGGCGGTGGACCAGACGGGTGCCACCCGAGTCCCGCGTCGCCTCGACGATCCACTGTCGGTCCTTGCGGACGAGGGTCTCGTCCCGTTCGAAGCACACGCTGACGCGCGGGGACACCGCGGTGTCGGTGACGAGTCGTCTGAGGCACGCGGCGCGGCGCGCCGTGTCAGATCGCCCGTCCTTGACGGCACGGAAGACCGTGACCTCGACCGGCAAGGACGCGATCGTGCTGAGGATCAGCCGACGACGGGCGTCGCTCTCCTTCCGCATGTGCAGGCGCGACTGCCCGCGGAGGACGAGTCCGGTGAGTGCCGACCGTGCGGCCCGTGTCGATGAGCGTTCGAGGCAGACGGCGACGAGGAGGTAGTCCCTGACCTTCGATTCATCGACGAAGACCTCTCGGTACCCGCCCGTCGCTGTCGTCACCACCGCGTCCCCACGGCGTACCACTCTACATATCAGTGGGGCTCTCGGTCAGCGGGGCAGCAGGATCTGCACGATCGCGACGACCACGAGCGCCGCGATCGGCACGCCCGCGATCCACGCGCCCGCCCGCATCTGCGTCCGACGGATCGTGGGCGGTGCGTGCGAGGACCGCGCGAACTCGGTCGCGGCCACGAGCTCCGGCGCCGCGGCGGGCGGTGCGGGTTCGGGCTGGGGGCGGTCGTCCTCGAACGCCGGGACCTCGACCACCAGGTCGGTGGGGTCCGGGCGGCCCGGCAGCCTGTCGTACGCGTTCGTCACTGGGCCTCCTCGTCCGACGTTCTCCGACCAGTATGCGACCCGGGCGGCACTCGGTGAGCAGGAGATGTCGAGTGTGGTCGCGGCACCCGACGTCTTCTGCTCACGAAGCGTCCGCAGCGACTCCCGTGGACACGCCCCCGGCCCCATCCGAGGCGGGCAGGTCCACCGTGAACGCCGTCCGACCGGGCTCCGACGCCACGCGCACGCTGCCGCCGTGCGCGACGACCACGGCCCGGACGATCGCGAGTCCCAGGCCGCTCGTGCCGTGCTCCCGGGAACGCGAGGCCTCGCCCCGGGTGAACCGGTCGAACAGCGTCGGCAGGGACTCGGCGGGGATCGGTGGCCCGTCGTTCGCCACGACGAAGCGGACGACGGCACCGTCCGACGCAGACGCAGACGCCGACGCCGACGCCGATGCCGACGCACCCGACCCTGGGTCGGGCACCGACTGCAACGACACCACCACGGCCGTCCCCGGCGGAGTGTGCGTCCGCGCGTTGGTCAGCAGGTTCGTGACCACCCGTCGGAGCTGCACCTCGTCGCCGGCCACGGTCACCGGCTGGTCGTCCACGATCTGCAGCGTCCACCGGTGGTCCGGCGCGGTCGCGCGGGCGTCCATGGTGGCCTCGACGACGAGCGACGTCAGGTCGACCGGCTCGCGGACGACCTGTGACGCCGGTGCCCCCGGCGCCAGGGCCGAGGCGTCGAGCTGTGCGAGCAGCAGCAGCTCGTCGACGAGGTCGCCCATCCGCACGGCCTCGCGTCCGATCCGTCCGACGTGGCGGTGCACGGCGTCGACGTCGTCCGAGGCGGCTGACAGCTCGGCGTACGCCCGGACGGTGGCGATCGGCGTCCGCAGCTCGTGCGAGGCGTCGGCGACGAACGTCCGCATGCCGGCCTCGGCGTCGCGACGGACCGTGAGCGCCCGGGCGACGTGGCCCAGTAGCCGGTTCAGCGCGTTGCCGACCTGCGCGACCTCGCGGTTCGCACGGAGATCGGCATCGGACACGCGGACGGGGATGTCCGGGTCTCCACGTTCCAGATCGAGTGCGGTGACGCCGGACGCCACCGAGGCGACCCGTTCGAGCGGTCGGAGGGATCGACGGACGAGTACCGTGAGGGCCCACGCGGCGACGGCGAGCCCGAGCACCGTGACGACCGCGATGACGAGCAGCAACCGGGCGATCGCGGCGTCCAGGTCGCCGAGGGGGAGCGCGGTGACGAAGACGTCGTCGTCGCCGACTGCCTGCACCCGGTAGTCGCCGAGTGCGCCGAGTTCGACCGTCACCGGGTCGCCGCCGGCGCGGACCGCTGCGAGCGTCCGCTGCTGCGCCGCGGTCAGACGGCGCTGGTCGCCGTCGCCGTCGGTGTAGCCACCGAGCACCACGTCGCCGTCGCGGACGATGGCGATGACCGTGCCCGCAGACTGCCCCGGCGCACCGATGAAGGCGTTGTCGGGATCCGGCAGATCATCCGAGTCCGAGTCCGACGACGAGGACGACGACGAGGACGACGAGGACGACGACCCCGGTGGCGGCCCGGAAGCCCCCGGCGGCGGTTCGGCCCCGTCCCGTCCGCCGACGGTCCGCATCGCCGCCGTCGACAGCTCCGCGTCGAGCCGGTCGACCAGGTAGCCCCGGAACGCGACGACGGTCACCGCCCCCACGACGACGTTCGTCGCCACGAGCAGCAGGGCCACGGCCGCCACGATCCGCCAGCGCAACGACGGCACACGCCCGGTGCGCCCGGGCCGGCTCACGTCGCCGACCGGAGCACGTACCCCGCCCCACGGACGGTCTGCAGCATCGGGTCACGTCCGGCGTCGAGCTTCTTCCGCAGGTAGGACACGTACATGTCCACCAGGTTCGACGACGTGCCGAAGTCCATGCCCCAGACGCTCGCCAGCAGCTGCTCGCGGGACAGCACCCGGTTCGCGTTCCGGGCCAGGTGCCGCAGCAGCTCGTACTCGGTCGGCGTGAGCTCGATGGGGTCCCCGGCACGGCTGACCGAGCGGGCGTCCTCGTCGAGCCGGAGGTCCCCGACCACGACCTCGGCGCTCGCCCCGGAAGCGGCGACCCGGGTCGAGGTACGCGCCAGGATCCGGGCACGGACGAGCAGCTCCTCGATGCCGAAGGGCTTGGTCAGGTAGTCGTCGCCGCCGCCGGTCAGCCCGGCGAGCCGGTCCTCGGGGGCGTCGCGTGCGGTGAGGAACAGCACCCGGACGCCGTCGCGGGCGTCGCGGAGCCGTTCGAGCACCTCGAACCCGTCGATGTCCGGCAGCATCACATCGAGCACGATGACGTCGGGCTGGAACTCCCGGGCGGCGAACAGCACGTCGCGCCCACGGTGCACGGACCGCACGGCCCAGCCGTCGCCCTCGAACGCCAGGGCGACGGCCTCGGCCAGTGCGTGCTCGTCGTCGACGACGAGGGCGCGGACGGGGGAGCCGTCGGTGCGCTGCAGCGGGGGGCCGGCCATGCTCCGGAGCCTATCCACCGCGCCCTCGTCGCCGTTCACTCCGTGCTGCTCAGGTCGTAGACGGTCTGGCCGCCGACGGTCGTCGACTCGTAGTTCGCCGCGACCCACTCCTGGATCGCCGACGCGGTCGACGATCCGCCGCCCATCCCGCCGCCTCCGGACCCCGACGAGACGTAGTAGCCGATGTCACCGGCGGCGACGAACGCCTTGAACTCGGCGAGGGTCGGTGCCGGGTCGCTCGACCAGCCACCGATCGCCATGACCGCGGTGTCGGTGTCGAGTTCGAGCTGCGCCGCCGACTGGGATCCGTTGACCGCGGCCGCCCACTTCGCGTCGGACGCCTCGAGCAGCTCCTGCAGGGCGGACGAGGTCGACGCGCCCTCGCCACCAGCCCCGGCCTGGAGGCCCGTCCCCGACCCACCCTCGGAGGTCGCGTCGTCCTGTCCACTGCCCGGTGCGGTGCCGGACGTGCCGTCCGGCATCTCCGGTGCCTCGCCGGATGCCCCCTCCGGCGGGGTCCCGCCGGGACCCTGCTGGGTGTCCGACGTGCTGTCGGAGCCGTCGTCGTCGGAGCCGGAGGCCGACCCACCCGGTCCGCCCGTGCCTCCCGGGAAACCCCCGGTGCCGCCGCCGCCCGTCGCGCCGGAGCCACTGCCCGCCGGACCGACGCTCGGGATCGAACCGGAGTGCCCGACGGTCGTCGTGGCGAGGGCGTAGGCGGTGGTGCCGGACAGCCCGAACAGGGTGCCGGCGAGGACGCCGACCGTGACGAGCCTACGGAGCGACGGCACGCTGCCGATGACGATCAGCGCTGCGGACAGCAGCCCACCGGCGAGCATCACCCAGCGCAGCCACGGCAGCCAGGTCGGGTTCTCGTTGAGGAGGCACCAGCCCCAGAACGCGGTGACGCCGATCATCGCAGCGAGGCCGAGGCGGCCGACGAACCGGGCTCGTGCGTGCCAGAGCAGGGCGCCACCGGTACCGACGAGGCCGGCGATGGCCGGGGCGAGGGCGACCGTGTAGTACGGGTGGATCGTGCCGGACATGTACGAGAACACGAGTCCGGTGACCAGGAGCCACCCGCCCCACAGGACCAGCCCGGCGCGTGCGGGATCGGCCAGGTGCCGGCGGCCGACGACGACCAGCCCGACGACCAGGGCGATGAGCGCCGCGGGCAGGAGCCACGAGATCTCGAGCCCCATCTCGGACGAGAACAGGCGGTTCAGACCCGTCGAGCCGCCGAACGAGCCTCCGGCGGTGCCGCCGGTCATGCCGCCGCCTCCGCCGCCGTTGCCCGAGCCCCCGAAGATCCGGCCGAGGCCGTTGTACCCGAAGACCAGGTCGAGGACGGTGTTGTTCGTCGAGCCGCCGATGTACGGGCGGGACTCGGCGGGCCAGAGCCACACGGCGACGACCCACCAGCCGGCGGCCACCACGAGGGAGCCGGCGGCGACGAGCAGGCCGACCACACGCCGGCCCCATCCGGTGCGGGCGGCGAACAGGTAGACGAGGCCGAAGGAGGGCAGGACGAGCAGGCCCTGCAGCATCTTCGTCAGGAACGCGAAGCCCAGGGCGACCCCGGCGAACGCGATCCACTTCCAGCTGCCCCTCGGCAGTGCCCGCACCGTGCAGTACGCCCCGGCGGTCATCAGCAGGACGAGCAGGGCGTCCGGGTTGTCGAAGCGGAACATCAGCGCCGCCGCCGGGGTCGCCGCGACGACGAAGCCCGCGAGCAGGGCGCCGACGTTCGCGGTGGTGGCGCCGAGTCGGGCCAGGGTGCGGCGGACCGTGCCCCAGACCAGGGCGACGGAACCGACGGCCATCAGCGCCTGGGGGAGCAGCAGACTGAAGCTCGAGAAGCCGAACAGCCGGGCCGACAGCACCATCACCCACAGCGAGGCGGGTGGTTTGTCGACCGTGATGAAGTTCGACGAGTCGAGGGAGCCGAAGAAGAACGCCTCCCACGACTTCGTGCCGGCCTGCACGGCGGCGGCGTAGAAGCTGTTGGCGTACCCGGAGACGCTGAGGTCCCAGAGGTACACCGCGGCGGTCACGGCCAGGAGCGCCCAGAACGCCGGCCGGAGCCAGCGGGCGTCCTCGCGCTCGCCGAGGAACAGCCGGGCGAGGGGCGGGCGGCGCCGATCCCGCGCGGCACGGAGCACGGGGTCGCGTCGGTCGGTCACGGGTACCGGGTACGTGGTCATGTCGATGAGCATCCGGGGCGTTCCCCGACCGCTGCACTGCGCCGGCTGTGTGCGGGCTAAGGACGCTCGGTGCGCGGGGTCAGGCGTACCGCTGTGCTGCCCGGAGTGCGGCGCCGGTGTACGAGCCGCCGAACAGGAACACGTGCAGCAGCAGCGGCGCGAGCTGGTGGAGCTCGACGCGCTCCTGCCAGCCGTCGGCCAGCCGTGACTCCCGGTCGTAGGCGGCGAGCACCGTCTCGAGCCGGGGCAGTCCGAACAGCCCGAGCAGTGCCAGGTCGGTCTCCGCGTGCCCGCCGTGTGCGATCGGGTCGATGAGCACGGCGCCGGTCGGTTCGGACGAGTCCGTCGGCCAGAGGACGTTGCCGGCCCACAGGTCGCCGTGCAGGCGCGCGGGTCCGTCCCCGACGAGCGCGGGCTGCGGCGACCCGAGCGTGCCGTCCTGCACGCGCGAGGCGACCCGTTCGAACACGGCGGCCTCGGCGTGGTCGAACCCGCCGGCGTCGACGATGCGGCGGACGAAGTCGCGGATCCGGTACTCGGCGAAGAACTCGCCCCAGGTCGCCGGTGCCTGCTCGGCCGCGATGAACGGCGTGCGCGAGCGGCCCATCCGCAGCGCCGCACCGCGGGTCCATCCGGCGGGCGGCGCGCCCCAGTGGTCGGCACCGGCGGCGTGCGTGTGCGCGAGGGACCGGCCGAACCGCTCGGCCTGGGCGGCGGTGGGGGAGCCTTCGGAGATCAGCTCGAGGTCGAGCACGGTCGGGCTCGGACGCCCGAGCACGCGGGCGATGCGGGTGCCTCCGGTGTCCTCGGCCTCGGCGAGCCAGGCGAGCCCGCCGGCTTCGGCTGCCGCTTCGTCCGCGGTGGTGAAGGTCTTCACGTGCGTCTCGGCCATCGGCCCATCCTGCCGAGGGGCACCCGTTGCCCGCTCAGCCGACGCTCACCCGGTCACGCGGTGGGCTCTCCCCGCCGGGCCGCGTGCACCACGAGTGCCAGCTGCACCCGGTTCTCGACGCCGAACTTCTCGTAGACGTGCCCGACGTGCGTCTTCACGGTGGCGAGTCCCACGTACAGGTCGGCGGCGATCTGCGCGTTGGACGCCCCGTTCGCCACGGCGAGCGCGACCTCCCGCTCCCGCTCGGTCAGCAGGGCGAGCAGCCGGCGCGCGTCGGTGCCGCCCGGACCACCGGCCGCCCGGCCCGAGCGGGGCCCGGCCGCGAACGCGATGACCCGGTCGAGCACGGACGGGGACAGGATCGAGCGCCCGGCCGCCACGGTCCGCACGGCCTGCACGAGTTCGTGCGGCGGGGTGTCCTTGAGCAGGAACCCGCGGGCGCCGGCCTGCAGTGCCCCGAGCACGAGGTCGTCGCCCTCGAAGGTCGTCAGCACCAGGACGGCCAGGTCGGGTCGGCGGCGCAGTTCCCGTTCGGTGGCGACGAGCCCGTCGCACCGGGGCATCCGGATGTCCATGAGCACGACGTCGGGCGCGGTCTCGGCGATGACGCCCGCGGCTTCGTGCCCGTCGCCCGCTTCGCCCACGACCACCAGGCCGTCGTCGCCGCTGAGCAGCATGCGGAGTCCGACGCGCACGAGCTGGTCGTCGTCGACCAGGACGACGCGGACGGGAGCGGTCACGGGGTCCACGGCAGCACCGCCTCGACCACGTGCACGCGTCCGTCGTCGCTGCCGGCGCGGAAGCTCCCGCCGACGAGACGGGCGCGCTCGGCGAGCCCGCGCAGGCCGTGCCCGGCCGAGTGCCCGGAGGCGTCCGCGGGCGCAGGTCCGTCGGCCAGCGTGTTCGACACCACCACCCGGATCGCCGGTCCGCGGACGGTCTCGACCACGACGTCGACGGGCTCTCCTGGGGCGTGCCTGCGGGCGTTCGTCAGTGACTCCTGCACGATCCGGTAGGCGTGTCGCCCCACGGCGGTCGGTACCGCCGCACTGTCGGCGTCGACGCGCGCCCGGACGGTCGCACCGCCGGCACGCGCCTGGTCGAGCAGGGTTGGCAGGTCGACGAGGGTCGGCTGCGGAGGCGCGGTGCCGGTCACCTCGTCGCCGCCGTTCGCCGCGGGGTCGCGCAACACCCCGAGGACGTCGCGCAGGTCGGTGAGCGCGGAGTGCGCCTCGGCCCGCACGACCCCGGCCGCCGCGGCGGTCTCGTCGGGGGTGAGCCCCGGGCCGCGGTACTCGAGTGCACCGGCGTGCAGCGCGACCAGGGACAGCCGGTGGCCCAGGACGTCGTGCATCTCGCGGGCGATGTGGGCGCGCTCCTGCTCGCGGGCACGGTCCTCGCGCAGCTGCTGGTCGCGTTCGAGCAGGGCCGCGCGCTCGCGCAGGGACAGCAGGAGCGCCCGGCGCTGGCCGATCCCGATGCCGATCGCGACGAGCAGGGCGATGCCGACGGCACCGGCGACGAGGATCTGCCAGAGCGGCATGGCGTCGTCCTGGGGTGCCAGGACGACGTCGTAGAGCACCGTGGCACCGAGCAGCACCGCACCGGCGACGGCGAGCTCGACGGCCCGGCGTCGGGTGGCGAGCGACACCGTGGCGATCGCGGCCGCCCCGACCGCCAACGTCGAGACCGAGCTGAGGGCAGCGATGACGACCGCGATCAACAGCGGTGCCCGGTGACGGAACGGCAGGAGGACGAGGGCAGCCAGACCGGCACCCGTGTCCCCGAGGATCAGTGCGCCGACGTGCAGGTCGCTCCACCCGCGGGTGTCCATCGACGGCCACACGAGCCCCGCGGTGAGCAGCCCGGTCAGGGCCGCGACGGCCACACGCCACGTCTGGGCCCACACGCGCTGCCCGAGGGGGACGGCGGGGAGCGCGGTCGAGGTCATGCCCCGAGCCTAGGGAGCCGTCGGGACGAGCGGATCCGCCGAAGGTCGGAGGTGCCCCGTGTCTCAGACCGCGTCGACCAGGGCCCGCGCCAACGGGTGCCACGCACGGGACGACGGCCCGCTCAGCACCAGGGTCCGTTCGAGCCGCCGGGCCATCGGGATCATCACGAGGTCGGGCGGCAGCATCCCGCGGCCCAGGGTCGGCACGATCGAAACGCCCTCGCCCCGCTGGATCATCCCGAACATCGTGCTCATCTCCCGCACCCGGTGGGCGTAGCGGAACGGACGGCCGTCGAGCTCGTGGAGCTTCTGGACCTGGTACTCGCAGCCGCCGCCGCCCGCCACCAGACCGTCCTCGTGCAGGTCGTCGAGGGTGAGTGCGGGCAGCTCGGCGAGGGGGTGGTCGCGGCGGATCACGGCGGCCATCTCGTCCCGCGCCACGACCACGCCACCGGCGGGTGCCGGCGACGGGTCGACGAGCACGGCGGCGTCGACGGTGCCGGCTTCGAGCCACTCCGGCATCTCGTCGTCGTCGCCCTCGTAGACCTGCACGTCGACGTCCGGCAGGGTGACCGCCCACAGCTCGCGGAGCCGGGGCAGCAGGCCCTGGCAGACGGTGGGGACGGCGGCGAGGCGCACGGTGCCGCGCGCCGTGGCGGGCCGGACCACCGCCTCCAGGGCTTCGACCGAGGCGAGCACGCTGCGGGCGTGCGCCAGCAGGCGGTCGCCGAGCGGGGTGGGAGCTGCGACCGTGCCGCGGCCACGGCGCACCACGGGCCCGCCGACCTCGCGTTCGAGCCCGGCGACGGCGTGCGACACCGCGGACTGGCCGACGCCCAGTGCCACGGCCGCGGCGGTGAAGGACCCGGCGTCGAGCGTGGCGACGAACGCGCGCAGTTGCTGGACCGAGACGGCCATGCGTCCTCCTCATGTCGGCATGAACGACATGCGTTTGCCGCATGTCGTCCGATGGTCCGACACTAGGCCACGTGAACGCCCTCCTCTACGCCCTCGTCGCACTCACCTGGGGCTCGAGCTTCCTCTTCGCGAAGATCGGGCTCGACGGTCTCGCGCCGCAGCAGGTCGCCACCGTGCGCACGGTGCTCGGCGCCGTGACGCTCGTGGTCGTGCTGCTCGCCACCCGGCGCCGGTGGCCGCGGGAGCCGCGGACCTGGGCACACCTGGCGGTCGTCGCGGTGTTCCTCAACGCGGTGCCGTCGTCGCTGATGGCGTGGGCCGAGCAGACGGTGCCGTCCGGGCTCGCGAGCATCTACAACGCGACGACCCCGATCATGACGCTGGCCGCGCTCGCGGTGCTCGTGCCGTCCGAGCGGCTGCGCGGACGGCAGGTGCTCGGGATCGTGCTCGGCATCGTCGGGGTGCTCGTGCTGGTCGGCCCGTGGGACGTCCTGACCGACCCGGAGGTCCTGGCGAGCGTTCCGGGGCAGGTCGCACTGCTCGGCATGACCGCGTCCTACGGCATCGGGCTCGCCTACCTGCGCCGGGTGGCCGTGGCGAGCGCGTACGACCCGGTCACGCTGGCGACGGTCCAGCTGACGCTGGCCTCCGGGATGCTCCTGCTGGTCGCGCCCGTCATCGCGACCGGTCCGGTGCGGCTGGACGGGAGGATCGTGGCCGCGATGGTCGCGCTCGGTTGCGTCGGCACGGGGCTGGCCTACGCCTGGAACACCCGGCTCGTGCAGGCGTGGGGCGCCGGTCGCGCCTCCACCGTCACGTACCTGACGCCGGTGGTCGGGGTGGCGCTCGGTGTGCTCGTGCTGGGGGAGCGGGTGCGGTGGAACGAGCCCGTCGGTGGACTCGTCGTCCTGCTCGGGATCGCCCTGGCGTCCGGGGTGCTCCTCCGACGTCCGACACCTCGTCCTCCTCGGCGCACCGAGCGACTGCTGCATCCGGACCACCACGCACGCAGCGGCCGCCCGTGAGTCCGACGTCACGTCGGTGTCCGACGCGCACACGGCGACGGACGCCGAGCACGACGACGTCCTGATCACCGGCGAGCGGACCGACCTCCCGTTCGCCCCCGGGCAGGAGCAGGACCCCGGCGGCATGGCAGCACAGATCGCACTGTTCCGCCACGCAATGCCGAATTACACCGTCGAGCACCAGGACGTCATCGTCCAGGGTGACAAGGTCGCCGTGCGCAACACTGTCTCCGGCACGCACCAAGGCGCCTTCATGGGACACGAGCCCACTGGCAAGCGCATCCGGATGCGCACCATCGACGTACACCAGGTCCGCGACGGGAAGATCATCACCACCTGGCACCTCGAGGACTTCGCCGGCCTCATAGGCCAGCTCAACGCTCCCGCTGACGCGCCGACGCCAACCGCCTGGAGCTGACCCCGAAGCACCACCACCACGGAGGGCACGAACTCATCTCTCGCTCGCACCCTCCCCGGCGTCTGTGTCCCGCGTGCCACTGACGAAGTGCCCGATAGCCGATGCATTACCGGGCACCCTCTAGCGGCGCCCTCCCGTTCGGTCGACGACCGGGGCGGGTGGCCGGGTCGCCGGGCGCATCGGTGACGGTTCGCAGTCGGGTCAGCCCTGGGCGGTCGGGTGCGCGGTGGGGGCGACCTCCGCCGACCCGGCGGCGACGCGCGCAAGGAGCCGCTCTCCGAGGCCGGTCATGTAGACGCCGTACGACAGCGTCGCGAGCGCGGCACCGAGCCCCACCCACGACCAGGCAAGCGGCCAGCCCGCTGCGTCGACGATGATGGCGACCACGCCGGCGACGCCCACGAGGGTCGTCCAGGTCGCGATCCAATTGTCGATGGACCGCCGGAACACGCGCGCCATCGGGTAGAAGTGGAGGCCCACGATCACCGCGATCGTCGGCACGATGAACCGGTCGAGGCCGTTCGCTCCGAGGACCCCGACGGCGATCCCGATGAGGACCCCCTCGGCGCCGAACACAGCACCGAACAACGCACTATTCGGCTTTCGGGCCTGGTCGGAGGCGCTGAGGACCGTCGAAAGACGACGTCCCGCGACGAACAGCCGGACCGCCTGCACGAGGAACACCACGGCCGCGACGGCGCTGACGACCATGACGACGGTCCCTGCCGCAGTCGGCCACCCGGTGTAGGTGTCGCTCGCCCACCAGAGCGAGAAGACCGCCATCAGCACCAGGCCGGAGGCGACGCCTGTGACGGCGGTTCGGGGAGGACGTGTCTCGACGCTCATGTCCGCGAGCATAGGGGCCGGGACACGACCTGACGATGATGTGACACGACGTCAGGCGGTGGCCGTTGCTTCCGCGACAGGGAGCTCCCACGGTGCTGCGAGCGTCGCGCTCGATGGGAACAGCTTCGTATCGATCCAGTGCGGCATCTGGGTAGGCGAGCTTGCTGTTTCGGAAACCCGATCCGCTACCGGGTAGTTCGTACCCTCGTGAGCAGCGCGACTCCGGACACGAGCGCACCCCAACCGACTGGGGCGAGGACGACCAGGAACGGTGCCTCAGTTCCGGCAGCGGTCAGCACCATCGCGACCCACAAGAACGCGATGGCCCCGGTCCCCGCGGAGACTGCTCCCATCGTGAGTGCCGCGCTTAGACGCGACACATCTGACGTCAAGGGCACTACCAACAGGCTGCACACCGCTGCTCCGACGAAGCCGGGCAAGAGGCACGACCAGAAAGCAGACCCTACAGAGGCCCACTCGTCAGGTCCCGCTCCAGACCAGTGCACCGGCACACGGGAAGGAACCGTCTCCCAGCTCAGACGAACTGTGACGACTGCGGCCGGAGGCACCCAGGCCAACACCGCCGCCACCACGAGCGCAGCTCGCACGTGCAACCGCTGCTCCGCCGGCGCTGAACGTGTTGCACCCGCTGTCACCATCGCAGGCTAACCCCGCCGGAACGTTGACCGGTAGGGGATCCCCTACCGGTCGCGCTTCGCTCCGCGAAGAGCAAAGCGCCACAGTCTCACGCCGGCGTAGAGCAAGATGATGCCGAGTGCGGTGTTCAGGATCAAGAGGACGACATCGAGGTCCGCGCGAGACAGGCGCACAGCCGACGTCACGATGAAAATCAGTCCGAAGACGAAAGCGCCGTTCCAAGCACCTTCGCGCTGACCACATCCATGCGATCAACGTACTGCTCTCGAGCGCCCGATTGCCGATCCGTGAACGGGCGCTAGGTGTCGCCGATTCGAGCGATCGCGCTACGACGGGGACGCAGGGGGACGTTCCAGGGTCGGAGCGTCGATGCCCTGTGCCATCCTGCACGTCCAGGGAAACGCGATCGGATGCGGCTCGCTGACGGCAAACCTACTTGTCCGAATTGGGAGGACAACGAGGACCGATACCCATACCGAAGCACGTGCCCGTTCGACTGGACGTCAGCTCACGGTCGTTCTCGGATTGCTTCGGGGCTGTCCTCGCGGAGGAAGTCGCCACCGTCGGAGTCTCGTTGGGTCGCGCCGGTGGTTTTCCACTGCTTCCGCGCTCGCGCGACGGTATCGATGTGTGCTGGCTCGACATCGGGCGCTTCTGCGTCGGCTGGCCCCGGGATGACGTAGATGACGTCGGTGTCGGTGCCAACGACTTCACGGAGCCGATGGAGCGCATCTGCCGATGTGGACGCTTCGACGATGACCTCTTCGGGATCGTTGTCACCGTCGGGTTCGTATCCGGTTCTCCAGCGCACACCCTCATCTTCGCGCAGGCGACCAGGCAACTGCTGGGGAGGAGGTGGAGTTATGGGGTGGGGTGGAGTACGCGGTCGGCGTGGTCGGCGATTCGGTCGCTGATCTCCGATGCTGCGTCGCTGCTGACTGCTGCGGAGCGCTGCTGCATGGCGCGCATGAGCCACAGCAGACCGCTGTCCGTGTCGGCTGCCGTCTTCGCCTTCCGGGTGTAGCCAGCGGCGCTGGCTCGTTCCAGGACAGCTTGCTGGCGGTGGGCTTCGGCCTCGGCTCTGCCGCTGTTGAGGACTTCTTGCCAGTTCATGCAGCATCTCCAGTCGGGTCGCTGCTTCGGCGGAAGGTCCGCTGGTGCCCATCGTCCACCACATCGCCGACGAGCGACAGGGGTTGCGCGAGAAGGTGATTTCGTGCAGGGCACCGATCAGCGCTGATGGCCGGGGCGAGGTCGTCTTCTGGCAGAGCACGGGTAGCCGTGGCCAGGGCTTGCGCAGCCTCGCCCTGCACAGGGATTGGATGGCAGGGCGGCCGTGAGGAGCACTGCGGTCGTGCGGCTTCGCGCAATCGGTCGTGATTCCCTTCCGCCAGCGAGGTGGTCCTCCGTATCGTGAACCCTGACATCACCGGCTTACCCAGCCGGTGTTGTCAGGGGCTCAAGCCTTCTGATCCGGTGGGGTGCGCGGACCCGAATCGCTCGCCCCACCGGATGCTCTAGCCACAGCCCCCGCACACAGCGACTGGACGACGGGACGCAGGCGCAGCGTGTTCCAGTAGCCGATCGGCTTTCGGACCGGTCGAGGCGGGCTCGATTCATCTATCCACTTAGGCGAGGTCGCGGTCGATCTGGATGTCGGACTCCTATGGGAGGGTTCTCGCTATGGCGACGTTGCACCTGAGCGATATTGAGACCGCAGTTCGTTCCTCTTGGGGCCCGGACACGTTCCTCGCTTCGGACGAGTACATGGCCCTGCGGCCGGAGCTTCCTTCGCGCGGTCAGTGCGGTACGACGGCCCTCGTCGTTCAAGGGCTTCTTGGTGGTGACCTGATGGTTGCTGACGTGGAATACGAGGACGTGGTGACCGGCGTTCACTACTGGAACGTCACATCCGGCGGGATTGAACTCGACTTGACGAACGACCAGTTCGCACCGGGGGAGAAGCTTCTCAACCCGCGCCAGGTGCAGGGCGAGCGGAACACAGCAGGACCCGGGGAGCGGCCATACCAGGCCTTGAAGCTCCGCGTCGAAGGCGCTCTTGAAGTGATGCGAACGGGCAGCGAGCAGCACGCCCGGTAGCCGATCAGCCGCAGGACCACCGTCGTCTTCCGATGAGTCGCTGGTTGCCAGCGGTGCCCCGACAGGGTCGGCGCACCGTTCGGCGATCAGGGCGCGATGTGCGCGTGCTCGCCAGCTGTGGTGAGGATGGTGAGGACCTCGACGGGCTGGCCATCGGCTGCTCCGATGGCGTGCGGGATCATGGTCGAGAACTCCGCTGCACTCCCGGCCTCGACGCGAATGAGGCGGTCACCCAGTCGCAACTCAGCCGTACCGGAGAGGACCGTGAACCAGTCCCGTCCGGGGTGCACACCCGCTTCGGCTTCGGGCGGTGCCGGTGTCGTGATGCGCATCTTCGCGACCGTGAGGCCGCCCGGGGTGCGGTTGCTCGCGAGCGTCCACATCGTCAGTCCGCGCCGCTCGTCCTGATGCGGCCGGATGACGACATCGGCGTCGTCAACCGGTTCGATGAGCTGATCGAGGCCGGTGTCCAGAGCGCGGGCGATCGGGACCAGCTGGTCCAGCGCGATCCGGCGAGAGCCTGTCTCGATCCGACTCAGGTTGGACGCACTGAGGAAGCTGCGCTCGGCGAGCGTGTCGAGCGTCCATCCGCGCGCTCGTCGCAGCGCGCGGATCCGCAGTCGAACGAGGCGATCCACATCTGGTTCTTGCTCCATGAGCAAGAGCGTATGCCGTAGGGGCATAGTGCTCTTACGGTAGGAGCATGCCTCAGCACGCGCACGATCACGCGGACCCGACGCTCCTGCCTCGCCTGTTGGAACTCGATGCTGTCGTGCACGCGCACGTTCTAGGGCAGTCGATTGCCGTGGCAAGGGCACTCGCTCCTGGCGCCCGCCTCATCGTGGACGTCGGCAGTGGCACCGGAACAGGGACACTTGCACTCGTCGAGGCGTTCCCGGACGCACAGGTGACGGCCGTCGACGTCGACGAGGACATGCTCCACGCGGTGCGCCGTGGCGCCGACGAACGGCAGATCACCGATCGGGTCGAGACCGTTCGCGCTGACGTCACGAGTGGGGTACTCGACGTACGCGGTGTGGATCTCGTCTGGTCCTCGAACGCGCTGCACGAGGTACCCGATTGGGCCGCCGCGCTCAACACGGCGTTCCACGTGCTCCGGCCGGGAGGCGCGCTCTTCGTCAGCGAGATGGACGCGCCTCCCACGGTCCTCCCGGCGGCGTACACATCGCTCGAGTCAGTGCTGCGCGCTGCCGCCGGCGCCGACGGGCCTGCACCGGACTGGTCCGCCGCCATCACCGCTGCCGGCTTCGAGGCTGTCACCGCGCAGACCGTCGAGAGCGACCAGACACTCCCCGCGGGCGGGCCGGGAGGCGCGTACGCAGCACTCGAACTCCGCCGCCTTGCACAGCACGCACTGCCCCGCCTGTCCAGCGAGGACATCGCCGCGCTGCGCCGTCTCACCGCCGACCTGAACGGCGCACACGAGCTCCTCGACGAGGTTCGAGTCCGTGGGACGCGCACGATCTGGACTGCGCGCCGCCCCTGACCGACCCGCACGACGCCGGTGATGACTGGTCACCGGTGATCGTCGCGCCCTGAACAAGGAGGAAACACCCGTGACGACCGATGTCTCATCGAGGCGGTGGTGGCTGCTCGCCGCTCTCGCGCTCGCACAACTGATGATCGCACTGGACACCACCGTGGTCACGATCGCGCTCCCGTCCGCGCAGGCCGACCTCGGCTTTGCGGACAGTGCACGGCAGTGGATCGTTACCGGGTACGCACTCGCGTTCGGTAGCCTGCTCCTGCTCAGCGGACGCCTCGCCGACCGGTGGGGCCGGAAACGGGCACTCCTGATCGGTCTCGCCGGCTTCGGCATCGCATCCGCTGTCGGCGGCGCAGCACCGACCGTCGAGATGCTCGTCGCAGCCCGGATCGGTCAGGGCGTGTTCGCAGCACTGCTGGCCCCGGCCGCGCTGGCACTGGTGTCGACGACGTTCACCGACCCCGCCGAACGAGGCAGGGCCTTCGGTGTCTTCGGTTCGGTGTCGATGGTCGGGACCACCGTGGGCCTGCTGCTCGGCGGGGTCCTCACCGAGGTGCTGTCCTGGCGATGGACGATGTTCATCAACACCGCAATCGCGATCCCAGCGCTCATCGGGGCCGCGCTCCTCGTGCGGAACACATCGCGGACCACCGCGCAGCGACTCGACCTCGGCGGAGCGGCGACGATCACGCTCGGCCTGTTCGCGCTCGTCCTCGGGACGTCGAACGCGGAGAGCGCGGGCTGGGCGCATCCGCTCACCCTGGCGCTACTCGTCGTCGCAGCGGCACTGCTCGCGGTGTTCGTCGTTGTGGAGACCCGTGTCAGCACACCGCTGCTGCCGATGCGGGTGATCCTCGAGCGCGGGCGTGGGAGTGCGCTGGTCGCGCTCGTGCTGTCCTCGGCGGGGCTGTTCACGACGTTCCTCTTCCTGCCCTACTACCTCCAGAGCACGCTGGGGTACTCCCAGGTCAGTACCGGTCTGGCGTTCCTTCCCGTCCCGGCGGCGCTCGTCGTCGCCGCCGTATTCATCGGACCTGCGCTCACCCGACGAATCGGAGCCCGCTTCGTCGTCCCGATCGGCTTGACGGTGGCCGGCGTCGGCGCGCTGCTCTTGATCCGCATCGGGCTGCACAGCGCCTACGCGGTTCACCTGCTGCCGAGCTTGATCCTCATCGGCGCAGGCATCGGGCTCGTCATCGCTACCGCGACCGGTGCCGCCACCGCCCGCCTCGCCGATGCCGACGCGGGAGCGGCCGCTGCAACCGTCAACGCGGCGCAGCAGGTAGGCGGCTCCGTCGGCGTCGCCGTCCTGAACACCGTCGCCGCGACCGCAGCAGCCACCTACCTCACCGCCCACCCCGCAGCCCAGGCCGCAACCCAGGCCGCGAGCGTCGTCCACAGCTACACGACCGCGTTCGGCTGGGTCGGCGCGATCTTCCTCGCCGGCGCCGTCGCGACAACACTCATCTCCCCGAAGGACCCCGCCGAATGACCACCCCCACTACGACGTCCCTCGCACCTGAGTCCCGCCGCGCCACAGGCAGGACCCGATTCGGCGCAGCCCTGCTCATTCTCGGGACCGTGCAGTTCCTCGTCATGCACCTCGTCGTGCAGAGCGCATGGGAGCAGCCCCGCTACAGCTGGTGGACCAACTACATCAGCGACCTCGGTGCAGTGCACTGCGCACCAATCCTCGGCAACGACGTCTGCTCACCCCTCCACGCCGGCATGAACGCCGCGTTCATCGCGCAAGGCATCCTCCTGGCGCTCGGGACCATCCTCGTATCCACCGCTTGGGCGCAGACCGGCCGGAAGCTGGCCTGGCAGGTCATGGTCGTCCTCTCCGGGTTGTCCTGGATCATCGTCGGCCTGATCCCCGAAGACGTCAGCATCACCGGACACTCCATCGGAGCACTCCCGATCTTCATCGTCGGGAACATCGCTCTCATCGTTGCCGGGCGCTCCGGCTCGACCCGGAACCGACCGGTTGTCCGCCGCTCGGCTTTCGCACTCGGAATCACGGGCCTCCTCGGCTTCGCGCTGACGGCGATCGCCATCGCCGACCCCACCGGCCCCGTTGGGATCGGGATCGCCGAACGCATCACAGTGTTCCCGCTACAGGTGTGGGCAATCGTCGCCGGAATCAGCCTCTTCCGTCGGCCCTGACCGCTCTGGCCCGATGGGACCAACGATGACGGTTCCCGGCGGTGTCCGGCAGCTGATGGCTCAGCGAGGCGACTGGCGTCCGTAGCGGGCGATGTAGTGCCAGACCTTCTTCACGTTCTGCATTCGAGCGCCAATCGGCCGGTCCATCAACGACGCGGGCGTGAGGTGCCCCGTGCGCTTGTCCGCTAGCTGGCGGGCGACGGCGACGACGTCGGTCCCTCGGTACCCGGGGTGCGCCTCGATCACCGCCACCGGAACCCGGTACCCCTGATGCCACTCAACCGTCAGGCCGGAACGGACCGCGAGGTCGTGAACGGCGTCATCGTGGAATGACGGATCTAGGACGAGTGCTTCTACGTCGTCGGGTACGGCCACTCCTCCGTGAACGTGGGCCTCCACGTAGTGGTCCAGAGGGTCGGGGGTCGGAGCGTTTCGAGCGAGACCGAGCAGCTGCATGCGGTCGCTCACCCCGAACGTCGTTGGTTCGAACGTGCTGTCAGGGAACGCGAACGTCGTTCTAGAGAGGAGGTTGGGTCGGAGCCGGAAGTGAGCCGATCCGAATCGAGGTGCCGGCCCGTAAGACCCGGCCTCGGCTGAGTCGTCGAGTGCGCCGTACACGGGTCGGTGGTCTGGTTCGTGGTCGTCGTAAGCGCCTCCGAAGATGCGGCTTTCCCAAGTCCATCTGTCTCCGCCGCGATGCGCCGTCAGCCCACCATTGCTCGTCCCGGTGAGGAACTGTGAGTGGTACCGCCGATCGCTGAGGATGGCCGAGAGGGTGGAACTACCGTCGAACAGGGAGTACGGGTGGAAGTGCAGGCTCACGCGGCTGGCATCGGGCAGGGAACGACCTGCGCCTGAGCGCTGCCGGACGAAGCGGATAGCTGACGCAACGGGGTCCATCCTCCATTCGACCACGATCGCTAGACCGTCCGACAGCCGATCGTCCACCGGGACGGGTGAGGCGCCAGTGTTGCTGTGCGAGCATCACAGGATGCACGACGATGTTGCAAAAGACGTGCGGAGCGAACCGTTCCGTGCTGGTGCGTCCGTAGTTCTCCGGAGCCTGCACAGCTTCGGATCCCGCGGCCGGGCAGTTTCGTTCGCGGTCGCAGGTCGAGTGCTCATCGACGACGATGACGTCGCCGTGGTCGCAAGCCCGCTCGGCGCCGCGGTCCGGCGTCGCGCTGGCGTCGGGAGCGGGCCGAACGCAAGGCTCGTCCTCCCCGCCGACTGGGATGGTTCCTACGTCGAGGACGCCTGGTTCGGAGCACCCGTGGTTCGCGTACACCCGAAGAGGACAGCGTGGTCGGTGTGGCGCTGGCACGACGGGACGCAGTGGCTCCCGGACTGGTACATCAACCTCGAGCTGCCATGGGTCCGAACCTCGATGGGCTTCGACAGTCAGGACTGGACTCTCGACGTCGTCGCACGGCGAGACGCCGAGGGTCGCTGGTCGGTTCGGTACAAGGACGAAGACGAACTCGCCTTCTACGCAGACAAGGGCCTGGTCTCCGAAGCAGACCGCTCGATGATCGAACACACAGGCGAGAAAGCCACCGCTGCTGTGCACGCCGGCTCGTTCCCGTTTGATGCGGATTGGACCCAGTGGACGCCGCAACCGAACTGGGTCGCCCCTCAGCTGCCCGCAGGGTGGGATGCAGTCCGGTAGACGATCCCTCGCCGGGCACAGTCAGGCGAAGCTCAGTGGGTGATCGTGTGCACCTCAGCCGCCTGCACGCGACGCCGTTCTTGCCGGCGGGCGTAGTAGGCCGCGCCGAGTTGGATAGCAGCGAGGACCGACCAGCTGATTGCCATGAAGGTGTGGAAGCCGGACGGATCGATGATGGCGAAAATGATCCAGACGGTGGCCAGAGCGGCCCACGCCCAGACAACCCATGGGCGGGGCTTACCGATGAGTCGCTCGAGGGCAGTTCGTCGCGTCAGCTCGGTCATGGGCGCGACACTACCCGTCGAGCTTCGGTTGGCGAATGGTGTCCCGATCGCCGATCCGCTACCGGGCGCGGCTTGATGACGCCGATAGGAGTAGCGATCAGCGTTGCATGTCCATGGCGAGCCCGATCAGGTCTCCGATCGCGACGTCCGAGAACTCGGGATAGAGGCCACGATGCGCGTCGCGTACCTCGGTCTCGGTCAAGCCTCCCGCTTCGCGCAGCGACCAAGCCCACCGAGCCGCGTCTGACTCCAGCTCGTCAAGTTGCTGTTGCGCCGTCTCGAGTTCGTGCTCCGGCACTCCAGGAAACGCCGCTCGTACATCCAGCGGAGCCCAGTGCCGCCTCCGGGCCACTGATGACCGGACCATCGCGTCGTGAAGCGACAGTTGCGCCAGGGTGTCTTGACTGATCCGGTAATACTCCATGTCGCGATCCTAGAGATGGCAAGGAGCGCTTCGGCATCTCGATAGCCGATGGTCAAACGGTCGCCTGTCAGGAGGCGGCGACTGTGAGTGCCAGAACGATGACGGTCGCGCCGATCAAGACTCCGATCGCGCCAGCACCGATGATGCCAGTGCGCGCAAGTCGCGGCCGGAACGGTACTCCGAGCCTGCCCCAGGACGCCTCGTAGATGGCGCGTGAAAGTCCGCGTGAGGTCGCTATTATGCCCCCACAGGCGACGATCACGAAGCACCCTGTGATGACCATCGCGACCTGCTGTCCAGACATTCGGCGCTCCGTTTCCGTTCCCAGGCCACGCTACTCAAATCTGGGACGCACTTGCTTCGAGCTGTCCCGCAAGCCGATCGGCTACCGGACGTCAGCGAGCGGCACCAGCGATCAACGCGATCGCTTCGTCCTGGTCAATGCGATCCCGGCGAAGATGGCGCCGATGACGGCGAGAGCGGCGCTGGTAATGACCCACGGGCTGAGGAAGCTATCGCCGTTGAGAACGCGAGACGTGATCGTGAGTACTTGAGACAGAACGAGCAAGGACCCGACGAGAATCGTGGTGCCACGAGACCACGATGGCTTCTCCTCAGGTTCTTCACTCACGGCCCCATCATGCACCGTGCCGGAAGGAGCAGCGAGACTCGATTGAGGATCCTGCTCCGGGCAGTCTCTACGGTGGTGGGATGCGTTCTCTCGTCAAGCTCGATGACTGGTCTTCATCTGACGTCGGTGCGGTCTTCGACCTGGCTGACGCGTACCGAGAGGGCCGGGGACCAATGGCGAAGGGCTCCGCGGTGATGTTCTTCCCGCCGACGAGTCTGCGCACGAGGGTCACTTTCGAGCGGGGAGCTTCGCTGATGGGGCTTGAACCGATCGTGTTTCCGAACACGACGCTCGACAAGACAGAGGCGCTGCCAGATGTCGCTCAGTACCTCGACAACTGGATCGACCTCCTTGTGGTGCGCCACCATGACCTCGCCGTGGTCGAAGCGTTGGCCGCGACTCACGCGATGCCGGTGGTGAACGCCATGACCGACGAGAATCACCCGTGCGAGGTGCTGTCCGACCTCTACTCCTTACGGCAGCAGGGGGACATCTCGTCGCTTCGCTTCCTCTTCGTGGGTGCCGACGGCAACATCGCCAGGGCATGGCAGGAAGCTGCTCGCGTCCTGCAACTCGACCTGATCCAAAGCTGCCCGGCCGAACTCGCAACCCCGGGAGCTGCGTGGACTGACGACCTGGAGACAGCTGTGCGGTCAGCGGACGTGATCCTCACAGACGGTCCCGGTGCGCACGCTGAGGCCCTCGAGCCGTACCGGATCACGGCGGCGCTCCTCGACCTCGCGCCAGCAGGAGCTCGCTTCAACCCGTGCCCACCGTTCGTCCGCGGCCGTGAGGTGAGTGCCGACGCGGTTGAACACCCCGCATTCGTCGGGCACGACTTCAAAGCCGGACTCCTCCCGGTGCAGCAAGCCGTGATGGCGTTCTGCCTCGGCCTTGGATGACGAGGCGTCCCAATCAACGATCGGCCACCGGACACTCCCGGGCGCCTGGAGGGGCGTCGTGGTCTACTGCGCTTCGAAACGTCATCGTCGCGCGCGCCACGAAACTACGACGCCACACAGCACATAGAGACCAAACAATCCTGCGAGGACACCCCAGACGGCAACGCTGATATCTGCGCGATTAGGTGAAAGTAGCGTGACGACACCGATAGCAACCGCGAACAACCCGATGATGGTCGGCGGAACCAGGTTTCCCTTCATCTTGAACATGCAGAGCACCTCTCCTGTAGCGACGGCGGGTGCGGCCCGAGGAGATCTCGAGCGCGCGCATCGATGTAACCAGACTGCGGCCGCCCGGTAGCCGATCCGCTACCGGACGGCGTGTGTCCGCAGTGGAGAGCACGTAGCGACCAGGACGGCGCCGGTGAAGACTAGGGTCACCGCGAGCAGCGCAACGCCATCTCCAGCAACGGTCATGAGAGCGCCACCACCCACTGCTCCCGCAGCTGCGAGCGTTCGGTTCGCGCTGCGCATCGTGCCGTTCATCCGACCCAGAAGCACGTCAGGTGTGACGGTCTGGCGGAGGCTCATCTCGTTCGCGTTCTCGCACCCCGCAGCAGCGCCGTGCACAGCGAACGCGACGAACAGGACCACGACAGTCGCCGTTGGCGCTGCAACACCAATGCCAACGGTCGCGAGCGTGATGGCCGCCCATGCGATCGGGTAGGCAGCCCGTGCGGCGATGATCGTGCGGCCGGCACCGAAGCGTGTTCCGAGGCGGGGAGCAGCGGTTGCGCCGATGAGCATTGCGATGCCGCTGACGGCGAGGATGGCTCCGTACACGGCCGCGGGGAGCGCGAGCGTGCGGAGCGCGAGGGTTGCGAACACTGTCAGTGCGGCGGCGTTGGCGAGGAACCAGAGGTGCGTGGACAGCGCTAGTGGCGCCAGCGTTGGATGACCGTACGTCCACCGCAATCCGTCAACGATGTCGCTTCGCAGCCGGGCGCCGGCCTGGCGTGCTGGCTTCTGCTCGATGACGCGGACCCGGGCGATGAGGACAGCGTCGACGAAGTAGCTCACCGCGTCGAGGGCGATCGCGACCGGCGCTGTGACGATGCTGACCAGGACGCCTCCGAGGGCCGGGCCGACTGTTTGTGCTGCCGCGTCACTTTGATCCACGCGAGCATTCGCCGCCAGGAGGAGAGGGCGCGGCACGATCCGAGGCAGGAGGGACTGCGTGGCGGCGAAGCCCACGACGGACAAGATGCCGAACACGAACAGCGCCGCCGCCGTCACCCAGAGACTCAAGAGCCCGGTCAACCACAGGACCGGGATCGTGCCGAGGCACACGCCGCGACCGACGCTCGCCCAGATCAGCAGCGGCTTCCGGCGAAAGCGATCGACGTACGCTCCGACGATCAGACCGAACAGTGCGTACGGGAGGAACTGAGCGGCGTTCACCAGGCCCACCTCGAAAGGACTGGCGTGAAGCACCGTGACCACGAGAACCGGAACGGCGACCGCGCTCACCGCTGATCCGAACGAAGACACGGTCGCAGCAGACCAGTACGAGCGGAAACCTGGCACTCGACGCAGCGTGGTCACCTCGTCGTCCATGAGCCAACGCTGACAGAGAGCAGCCCCCCGAGCAAGGAAGCTCACAACAACTACCCCGTCCCGATAGCCGGTCGTCCACCGCTACACGACAGCTGTTGCCCTTGCCAGGTCCCGGTGCCTCCTGCTGCCTGATCTGGGGTATTGCCGTACGCCTGTCCCGCGAAAATGCCCGGTGAAGGGGCGCTAAACGCTACATGGTTCTCGGTGCTTCACGGTGTGCTCGTCGCCGGTGGGGGAGCGCGGTGCGGGGCGACCGAGCATCCGCTGCAACGTGGTGCGGTCGATGCCGAGGTTCCGGGCGACGATGACCTTGGGGACGCCAGTACCGATGAGGCGGTGTGCTTCAGTGACCTGGTCGTTGTTGGGCCTGCGGGTGCGGCCCTTGTACTTGCCGGCGGCCTTGGCGATCCGGATGCGTTGGCGTTGGCGTTCGCGGATCGAGATGCGTTCGAACTCGGCGAATGCGCGGAGAAGGTTGAGCATGAGACGACCGATCGCGTCGTCGGTGTCGCGACTGTCGGCCTGTTGCTCCTTCAGGAACTCGACGGAGGCTCCTTTGGTAGTGATCTCGTCGACGAGGTCGCGGAGGTCGCCGAGGGAGCGTGCGAGTCGGTCCGTAGGTGCGACTCGGACGGCGTCGGCGTCGGCTGCCGGGTGAGACCGACACGTCGTCGCCGGACGCGGCTCCGGGGTCGGTCGTAGGATCGGCTGTGACGACGACGAGGTCGTCGACGAAGACGGAGACGGGCATGCACGACACCCACACCACCCGCGCGACCGCGTCGGTCGCGGCCATCCTCGCCGAGTCGGCGGCGCGCTACCCGGACGACGTCGCCGTCATCGTGGGCGACGTCCGCACGACCTACGCCGAGCTGTGGGCGCAGACCCTGGCCTACGCCGGGGCGCTCCGCGCGCGGGGCGTGACCGAGGGGGCGAAGGTGGCGATGCTCGTGCCGAACGTCGCGGACTTCCCCCGCGTCTACTACGCCACACTGGCCCTCGGCGCGGTGGCCGTGCCCGTGCACGCGCTGCTGAAGCGCCGCGAGATCGAGTACGTCCTGCGCGACAGCGGAGCGACCCTGCTCGTCTGTGCTGCCCCGCTGCTCGGTGAGGGCGCCGCCGGAGCCGAGCTCGCCGGTGTCGACGTCGTGACCGTGCTCGCGCCGGCGACGACCGACGACGGGTCCGCGGTCGGCCCCGACCGGCTCGAGGCCCTGGCCGCGCAGAGCGAACCACTCGACACCTACGTGCCACGGCACCCGTTCGACACCGCGACGATCCTGTACACGAGCGGCACCACCGGCCAGCCCAAGGGCGCCGAGGGTTCGCACTTCTCGCTGCTCGAGCAGGTCAACACGAACCTGATGACCACGTTCGACATGCACCGCGGGGACGTCCTGCTCGGCGCCCTGCCGCTGTTCCACACGTTCGGGCAGACCTGCACGATGAACACCGGGTTCCGGACCGGCGCGACGCTCGTCATGCTGCCGAGGTTCGACGGCGACTCGGCGCTCGCCGCGATGGTCGAGCACGGCTGCGGCATCTTCATGGGCGTCCCGACGATGTACATGGCGCTGCTCGACGCCGCGACCCGCTCCGAGGCCCGTCCGACACTCCGGTACGCGATCTCCGGCGGTGCCTCGCTGCCGCTCGCGGTGCTCGAGCGGTTCCAGCAGGTCTTCGACGCGCCGATCCACGAGGGGTACGGGCTGACCGAGACCTCGCCGGTCGCCACCTTCAACCACGTCGGACGGCCCCCGCGGCCCGGCACGATCGGCACCCCGGTCTGGGGCATCGACGTCGAGATCGCCGACCCCGAGGTCCGTGACGCGATCGTCATGCTGCCGCACGGCGAGATCGGCGAACTGGTGATCCGCGGTCACAACCTGATGAACGGGTACCTCGACCGGCCCGACGACACCGCAGAGGCCATCGTCGACGGGTGGTTCCGCACCGGTGACCTCGGCACGAAGGACGACGACGGGTACCTGACGATCGTCGACCGCACCAAGGACATGATCATCCGCAACGGCTACAACGTGTACCCGCGGCAGGTGGAGGAGGTCCTCGCCACCCACCCCGACGTCGCGATGGCCGCGGTGTTCGGCGTGCCGCACGCGGTGCACGGACAGGAGATCGAGGCCGCGGTGGTCCTGCACGCGGGCGCGTCCGTCGAGCCGCAGGTCCTGGTCGACTTCGTCGCCGCCGAGATCGCCGCGTACAAGTACCCCCGGGTGGTGCACGTCCTCGACGCGCTGCCGCTCGGTCCGAGCGGCAAGGTGCTCAAGCGCGAACTCGTCGACCGTTTCGGCGTCGCGGTGACGGCGGTTCCGTGATCCGTCCCTCGACCGCGCAGGGGCGGTCCGTACGCTGACCGGGTGACCGCCAGCAGCGCCCCTTCGACCGCCCGACTGCTCTTCGCGTCGTCGCATCCCGGGCCCACCGTCACCGTGACCGTCCTCGCCGCGGTGATCGCCGCAGCCGTCGGACACCCGGTGTGGCTCGTGGCCCTGGTGGCGCTGACGGTCGTCGCCGGGCAGCTGTCGATCGGCCTGGCGAACGACTGGATCGACGCGGACCGCGACCGGGCCGTCGGGCGGAGCGACAAGCCGGTGGCCCGCGGGCTCATCGCCGTCGGCACGGTCCGCACGGCCGCGTACGCCACGGCCGGGGCCGCCGTGGTGCTCTCGCTGTTCCTGGGTCCCGTCGCCGCGGTCGCGCACCTGGTGCTCGTCGCAGCGGGGTGGGCCTACGACGCCGGGCTGAAGCGTTCGGTGTGGTCGGTGGCGCCGTTCGTCGTCGCGTTCGGGCTGCTGCCCGTCGTGTCCGTCGCCGCCGGGCACGAAGGGCAGTGGCCGGCGTGGTGGGCGATCGCCACGGGTGCCGTCTTCGGGATCGCCATCCACTGCACGAACGTGCTCCCCGACCTGGTCGACGACGCCGCCACCGGTGTCCGGGGGTTCCCGCACCGGCTCGGGCTCCGTGGCGCGGGGATCGTCGCGTTCGCGTCGCTCGTCGTCGCGGCCGCCCTGGTGCTCGGCGGACAGGTGCTCGGCGACGACCCGGTGCGGGGCCTCGGGGTCGTGCTCGCGGTCCTCGGTGCCGTCGTGGTGGCCGGGCTCGCGGTCGTCGGCGTCCGGTTGGTGCTCGCGGGACGGGCATCACGCATCCTGTTCCGGCTGGTCATCGCGTCGTCCCTCGTGCTCGTCGTCGAGCTCGGCTTCGCGGGCGCGCGACTCGTCGCCTGACGACGCGGAACACGCTGCGCGCCTGTGGGCCGGACGCGAGCCGTCAGGCCCAGCGCATCGCGTAGAGCCGGGCCAGGCCGTGCGCGGTCGGCAGTGCCAGGGCGGTCCGGAGCAGCGCCTCCCGGCCGGTCGCCGTGACGGAGCCGAGCGGACGGCCGAGGGCCATGTTCACCTCGGCCTGCCGGGCCGCACGACGGGCGGCTGCTTGACGGCGGGCGGCGTATCTCGGCCAAGGACCGGCGACTCCGGTGCGGACCGCACCCGCGAGCAGCGGCGCCAGCTCGGCGGCGTCGAGCCAACCGAGGTTCATGCCCTGCCCGCCGATCGGGCTGATCTCGTGGGCGGCGTCCCCGATGAGCACGACCCGGCCGACGCCCACGCGGTCGGCGGTGCGACGGCGTACCCGGAAGCCGCTGGTCATCGAGCAGCTCACGGGGTCGGGGACGACGCCGGTGCGGTCCGCGACGAGCCTGGCCAGGCGTGTGACGACCACGGGGTCCGGAGCGGCCGTCGCGCCGCGTTCCGCCGCCGCGAAGGCGTCGTCGTCCGGCACCAGGGCGACGTACCGGCGCCGTGCGCCCGGCAGCGGGAAGGACTCGACGACGCCGTCCGGGCCGACGTCGACCAGTGCGGCGGACCGGGCCGACGGCTCCTCTGGATCGGCGAAGTCGCCCATCACGTAGCGGTCCGGGTACTCGCGTCCGGTCGTGCCGATGCCGAGCAGGTCGCGGACGACACTCCGGGCACCGTCGGCACCGACGACGAAGCCCGCGCGGATCGTCACCGTGTCGCCGTCCGGTCCGGTCCCGGTGGCGTCGACGTGGTCGGTGTGCCGGGACAGCGCGGTCAGGGTGGTCCCGGTCTGCAGGGCGTCCGGTGCGCTGGTGCCGAGCCGTGCACGGAGCAGGGACTCGGTGCGGTGCTGGTCGAGGGTGGCCACGTACGGATGGGTCGGCGAGGCTCGCTCGAAGCGCAGGGTGCCGAGGGTCCGCCCGCGGCTCCGGGCCACTCCGGCGTGCACCAGCGAGGCCTCGGCGAGCACCGCGGCGTCGACCCCGATCGCGGCGAACGCGTCGAGGGACGGCGGGTGGATGCCGATGGCCCGCGAACCGGTCGGGGGTTCGGCCCGTCGTTCCCACACACGGACGTCGACACCCCGCGTGGCGAGGAGCGTCGCCAGGAACAGGCCGACGGGCCCACCTCCGACGACCAGGACGTCCGTTCGTTCCGCGTTCACGGGCCGAGCCTACGGAGCGACGGTGCCGCCGGGCCGGATGTACCGAGAGCGCAGTCCGGTGCGGCGTCTGTCCGGCCTCACACGTGCGCCGGAGTTGCCTTCCGCCGAGGGGACGACCAGCACCTCGGAGGTTGACCATGAGCACACCCGACGACCGCACCCGACCCGACGTCGATGCCGCACGGCGGGACGCGGGGACCGGACCGGCGCACGACGACGGCGGCGCGACCCGAGCCGTCCCGGCGGAACGCGGCGCGACCCAGCGCGAGACCGTGCTCGAGCGCGAGAAGGAGGAGTTCTCCGGCTTCAAGTGGGGATCGGCCTTCTTCGGTTGGCTCACCGCGACGGGCACCGCCCTCATCCTGACGGCGATCCTCAGCGCGGTGGGCGCCGGGGTCGGGCTCGGCCAGAACGGCGGCGACGTCGACGACGCGGCGAAGGACGTGACCCGGAACGGTGACGTGGTCGGGATCGTCGGCGCGATCGCCCTGGCCGTGATCCTCTTCGTCGCCTACCTGTGCGGCGGGTACGTCGCCGGACGGATGGCCCGGTTCGCCGGTGCGAAGCAGGGCATCGCCGTGTGGATCTGGGCGGTCGTCATCGCCGTCGTCGTGGCGGTGGTCACCGCCGTCGCGGGGTCGCAGTTCAACGTCCTCGGCAACCTCAACAGCTTCCCGCGGATCCCGATCGACGAGGGCACCCTCACCGTGACGGGCATCGTTACGGCGGTCGTCGTCGCCGTCATCAGCCTGGTGGGGGCCGTCCTCGGCGGGGTCCTCGGCATGCGCTACCACCGCCGGGTCGACCGCGTCGGCCTCGGCCGCTGAGTGCCGGCCGACACGACCGCAGGACGGCACGTCAGCACGTCAGCACGGAAGGGAACACACCATGATCGACTCCACGAACCTGAACAGCGTCTTCGGCGCCCAGGTCACCGATCCGGACGGTGCCAAGGTCGGCACCGTCAAGCAGGTCTACGTCGACCAGCAGGACGGACACCCGCTCTTCGCGAGCGTCAGCACCGGGCTCTTCGGGCGGTCCGAGTCCTTCGTGCCGCTCGAGGGCGCCGACCTCAGTGGGGACGAACTCCGCGTGGCCTACGGCAAGGACCAGATCAAGGACGCTCCGCGGGTGGAAGGTGACGGCGAGCTCAGCGACGAGGAGCAGGACCGCGTCTTCGACCACTACGGGATCGGCGGCGGGCACCGAACCGGGCAGCAGGCCGGGTACCAAACCGGGCAGCAGGCCGGGTACCAAACCGGGCAGCAGGCCGGGCAGCAGGCACGGCGGGAGACAGGCCAGCAAGCCGACCAGCAGACCGGCAGGACCTCCGACGCGACCGATGCGACGACCGGTACCGACCCCGACCTGACGGCGGGCGCTGCCGGCCGCGACACGTCCGGATCGACCGGGCAGGGTTCGTCCGCGTCGACCGGGCAGGGCACGACCCGCTCGGCCGGACACGACACCTCGGGTCCGGACACCGACGACGCGATGACCCGCTCCGAGGAACGCCTCGAGGTCGGTACCGAGCAGGTCCCCGCCGGCCGCGTCCGACTCCGCAAGCACGTCGTCACCGAGCAGCAGAACGTCACGGTGCCGGTGCAGCACGAGGAGCTCCGCGTCGAGACGGAGCCGATCACCGACGCGAATGCCGGTGCGGCGCTCGACGGCCCGGCCTTGTCGGACGAGCAGCACGAGGTGACGCTGAACGAGGAACGCGTCGTCGTCGACAAGGAGACCGTCCCGGTCGAGCGGGTCCGGGTCGGCAAGGAGACCGTGACCGAGCAGCAGCAGGTCTCCGAGGACGTCTCCCACGAGGAGATCGACCTCGACCAGGACGGCACGACGCGTCGCTGAAGCGTCGCCGACGCGTTCGGGGACCGAGAACGCGAGAGCGGACGGACGGGAGGCGCGGTGCCAGTCGGCACCGCGCCTCCCGTCCGTCCGTGGCCCCGGGCCAGGTCCCGCTCCCGCTGCGTCAGCCGGTCACGTCAGCCGGTCGCGTCGCGGACGTGCGTGCCGCGCTCGGCCCTGGCGCGACCCGCTCGGACCCGTGCGCGGAACCGCTCGACGGGCACCTCGACGGCGAACGCGGCACCGATCGACACGATCACCACCGCGCCGACCAGGCCGACCGTGCCCCACGGGCCGATCGCGAAAGTGCCGAGCAGCGCGATCACCAGTGGGTGCCAGAGGTACGCCGAGTACGACACCCGTCGGCCGAACCACGACACCGGCGTCCAGGCCAGGGCGGCCGACACCGGGGAGCGGACCGAGACCAGCCCGCCGATCGCCACCGCCGCGATCAACCCGGTCAGCGGCAGCACGATGCCGAACGTCGACGCGTGCTGCGTCCAGTCGTCGTCGATCCAGAGCAGCGCCCCGACCAGCAGCGCGAGACCGAGCCAGGTCGCCACGTGCCCGAGGACCCCGGCGGCCCGCACGCGCACCCGTTCGTCGTCGAGCAGCAGTGCCAGTGCGCAGCCGATCGCGAGCGGCACGACCCCGAGCACGGGCGAGAAGTAGACGTCGGGCGTGGCACCGCCGCTCGGGCTGCGGTAGCTCGCCCACGACGCCGCCGACGCCACGACGACCAGGATCGCGAGGCCCGTCAGGAGCCAACGACGGCGGACCCGGTGTGCGGCGAGCAGGACCAGGACCGGCGGCCAGACCAGGTAGAACTGCTCCTCCATCGACAGGCTCCACGTGTGCGCGAAGACGCCCTGCGAGGTGTCCCAGAACGCGCGGAACAGGTTGCCCGTGTAGGTCAGCGCGATGAACGCCGCTTCGCCGGATGACAGCGAGGCGCCCTTGTAGTCACCGACCCAGTTCCAGAGCAGGAGTCCGACGACGACGAACGCGAGCAGCGCCGGGTAGAGGCGGAGCAGCCGCTTCACCCAGAACGAGCCGAGGCGCACCCGCCCGGTGCGACGCCGTTCGCCGAGCAGCAGCGTCGTGATGAGGAAGCCGGACAGCACGAAGAACACCGTCACGCCGATGAAGCCGCCCTCGAACTGCGGCACGTGCAGGTGGTACAGGACGACGACCAGGATGGCGAGGGTCCGGAGTCCGTCGAGCGCGGGTGCGCGGTGTGTCAGCGGGGGCGGCGGAGCCTGCGGCGACCCGGCCTCGGAGTGCGCCGGGGTGGTCGTGCGGTGCTGTGGCTGCGCCTGCGTCGGCGCCTGGGTCAGCGTCGTCGTCGCCATGGTCCCTCCCCGCGCTGCTCGGTTGCGTGTCGCCGACCAGGGTCCTCTTCGCGGGTAAGAGGAGTCTCAACGAGCGGGGTGCACCAGGCTCGTCAGGGCATCGAGTCGCTCGTGCGCGATCGCGGCGAAGGGGCGGTCCTCGTCGGGTGCGATCCACTGGGCGAACGACAGGTGGAACACGGTGACCGCGGCCTCGGCGGCCATCGTCGCGATCGGCTCCGGCACCGCTCGCTCACGCAGGACCTCGCCGAGGCGGGCCTTCAGGGTGGCGAGCTTGCCGAGTTCCCGCTCGCCCAGGGCCGCGTTCGCGTCGATCACGTGCTGGCGCGCACGCGACCACCCCCGACGGTCCTCGGGGAAGAAGTCGGCGCTGGCGTCCAGCGCGAGGCGGATCAGCTCGAACGGCGCGGTGCCCTGGGGAGCGGCGGTGACCGGGTCGACGAACATGGCGAGGAATCCGTCCTGTCCCGCGAACAGCACCTCGGGCTTGTCGGCGAAGTGCCGGAAGAAGGTGCGCTCGGTGACCTCGGCCGCCGCCGCGATCTCGGCCACCGTCGTGCGGTCGTACCCCTGCTCGGCGAACAGCTGCAGGGCGACCGCCTGGAGTCGCGCGCGGGTGCCGGGTTGCCAACGAACCATCCCCGCAGTCTACTGATGACAGTGGCTGACATCGAGTGCTACGGTGATGTCAGTTCATGACATCGGGTTGTGGACACTGCGGAAGGGAACGCTCATGCACGTGTTCGTCACCGGGGCCTCCGGCTGGATCGGCTCACACACCGTCGACGACCTGCTCACCGCCGGTCACGTCGTCACGGGCCTCGCTCGCTCCGACGCCTCGGCCGCGGCACTCGCGGCGAAGGGCGTCGGGGTGCTCCGCGGCGACCTCGACGACCTGGACGTCATCCACCGTGGTGCGGCCGAGTCCGAGGGCGTCCTGCACCTCGCCAACAAGCACGACTTCGCGAACCCGGCGGTGTCCGACGCCGCTGAACGTGCATCCATCGAGACGATCGGCGCAGCGCTCGCCGGCAGCGATCGTCCGTTCGTGTTCGCCGCCGGGGTCGCCGGGCTCGCCTTAGGGCGTCCGGCGACCGAGGCCGACCCCAACCCCTTCGTCGGTCCGGACGCTCCGCGCGGTGGCGGCGAGAACCGCGGCTTCGACTTCGTGGAGCAGCGCGTCCGCGCTGTCGCAGCACGCTTCAGCCCCACCACACACGGCCCGGGGGACCACGGGTTCGTCGCGTACATCGTCGCCACCGCCCGGCAGCACGGGGTCTCCGCGTACATCGGCGAGGGCACGAACCGCTGGGCCGCCGTGCACGTCACCGATGCCGCCCGGCTCGTGCGGCTCGGCCTCGAGCAGGCACCGGCGGACACGCGGATGCACGCCGTGGCGGAGACCGGCATCCCCACCCGGGCGATCGCCGAAGCCATCGGCGAGGGCCTCGGGCTTCCCGTCGCCTCGATCGACCCCGCGGACGCGCCCGCGCACTTCGGGTTCATTGCGTCGTTCTTCGGCATGGACATGTCCGCCACGTCCGAGGCCACGCGCGAGCTGCTCGACTGGCGGCCCACCGGTCCGGGGCTGCTCCAGGACATCGCCGCCGGCGCGTACTTCGACGTCCGGGTGGCGTCGGCCGGCTGACGTCGTACGACAGCGACATGGTCGTTCCGCGTCGGCCGGTCCCACGGTCCCGGCCACGCGTCGGCGCCAGCCCCGCGCACCACGCGTCGGCCGGGAGGCCCGTGGCCGGCCCGCACCGCACCTCCAGGCTGTCGCGCCCCGCGTCCACCGCACGCCCATCGTGAGCAGGAACGGTCGGGTCCGACGTGCGGACCCGACCGTTCCTGCTCACGAAGCGAGCGTGCGAGCGACCTCGGCGGCTACTCGGCCTTCTGCAACTGCCAGGGGTCCGGCTCGCGGTCGCCGTTGGGGCGCACCGGGCGCACGTCGCCGACGATCGGGATCGAGCGCTTCCGCATGAACCAGACGTAGCGGACGAAGAAGTGCGTCAGGGTCGACATCCGGTTGCCGGCACCGAGCAGGCTCGTGATGTGCACGAACACCCAGGCGAGCCAGGCGACCGGGCCGACCATCGTGATCCCGCCGCGCAGCTGTGCGACCGCGGCGTTCGTGCCGATCGTCGCCATGGTGCCCTTGTCGAAGTACTTGAAGCGCTCGGTGGCCTTGCCCTCGAGCAGGCGCACGATCTGCCGCGCCGAGTGCCGTCCGCCCTGCAGTGCGGGCTGGGCGAGCTGGGCGAGGGCGTCGTCCTGCGCGGCGATGTCGCCGGCGGAGAAGATCCGCTCGGCGCCCTTCACGCTCAGGTCGTCGTTCACCTGGATGCGGCCACCGTGGGTCTGCGGCAGGCCCCACCCCGAGACCTCCTTGTGGGCGGCGACACCGGTCGCCCAGATCACCTGCGACGCGGGGATGAACTCGCCGTCGGCGGTCATCACGCCGTCGCGCTTCACCTCGGAGACGCCGGTGTTCAGTCGCAGCACGACACCGCGCTTCCGCAGTACCTTGGCGGCGTAGCGGCGCAGGCGCGGGGCGAACGGCTTGAGCAGCTCGCCGCTCCGGTGCACGAGGGTGATCGAGATGTTGCCGCGTTCGATCTCCGGGTACGCGCCGACCAGGGCCTGGTCGCGGAGCTCGGCGAGCGCGCCGGCCATCTCGACGCCCGTCGCACCGCCACCGACGATCACGATGCGGATCTCGTCGGGGCCCTGGTTCGCCGCCGCTTCTTCGAGCCGGGTGAACAGCTCGTCGCGGATGCGGAGCGCCTGCGAGCGCGAGTACATCGAGTAGGCGTACTCGTACGCACCGGGGGTGCCGAAGTAGCTCGTGTTCACGCCGTTGGCGAGGATCAGGTAGTCGTAGTGCAGGTGCTCGCCGTCGGACATCTCGGCGATGCGCTCGTCGGTGCGGATGCCGGTGAGCAGGCCGTGACGGAACTCGGCGTTCGACTGGCGGGCCCGGAGCGAGCGCAGGAAGTACGTCACGTCGCCGGCGTTCAGGCCGCCCGTCGCCACCTGGTACATCAGGGGCTGGAACATGTTGTAGACGTGGCGGTCGACCAGGGTCACCCGGACCGGCGCGTCGGCGAGTTCGCGCATGGCGGCCACACCGGCGAATCCACCGCCGACGATGACGACGTGCGGGCGGGTGTCCTGGGTCATGCTTGCTCCGGTGTTCCTCGGGTGCGTGTGGTCACCCACGAGGGTACGCGCGGTTTGCCGGGGCGCATGACGGGCTGGGCCGGGAGGCCCGTGGTGCGTCCGTCAGGCGTCGAACCGCCCGTAGGTGTTCAGCACGTTCCCCTTGCTCGTCACGGTGCTGTCGACCAGACGCAGGCGCGTGGGCGGGTCGGTCGGTTCGAACAGTCGCCGGCCACGGCCGGCGATCGCCGGATGGATCATGAGCTGCAGTTCGTCGAGGACCCCGGCGAACAGCAGGCTGCGGACGAGCGTGACACTGCCGCAGACGGCGATGTCTGCCCCCTCGCGCTGCTGCAGTCCGCGGACGAACGCGGGGACGTCGCCCGGGATCCGCGTGCTGTTCTGCCAGGTCAGGTCGTCGCCGAGCGTGGTGGAGGCCACGTGCTTCTCGATCGGGTTGATCCACTGCCCGAACGGGTCGTCCGCGTGGGCGGGCCACCACTCGGACCACTCCAGGTAGCTGTTCCGCCCGAGCAGCACGGTGTCGGTCCGGGCCATCCAGGCGCCCATCGCCGCACCGAGCTCGTCGTCGAAGCTGTCGTACTGGAACTCGTAGGGGTCCTGCACGACGCCGTCGACCGACGTGAACAGACCGGCAGTGGTCTTCCGCATGGGACGGATCGTACCCGCCGGTCAGCTCCCGGTGCCGTCGGTGCTGCTGCCGTCGCTCGTGCCGTCGCTGCTGCTCCCGTCGCTGCTGCCGGAGCCGTACCCGGGGGCCTGCCCGGTGCCGTTGCCCGGGAACCGGTTCGTGCCGGGCACCTGGGTCGTCGACTGCGTCCGGTCCGCACCGATCGCGTGGCCGATGGCGAACCCGACGCCACCGCCGACGAGCAGTGCGGCGAGCCCGACGATCGCGGCGAGCAGCGGCCAGAACCACGGGGGCTTCGGACCTGTGCTGCGGCGGTTGGTCGTGGTTCCGGCTCCGTACCAGGGGGTGGTGCCGTTCGGGGCGGTGGAGTCCCAGGCGCCCGGGGTCCGGGGTCCGGCGTCCGCACGGTACTGCTGCTGCTGCTGTTGTTGTTGTGGCGCGGGGCCGTCGAGCGTGGAGGTCGACGTCGGGGTCGGGGCGGTGCCCCAGCCGGTCGGCGTCGTCGCCCGGTTCGCCGGGTCGGAGCCGTCCGGTTCGTGGCCGTTGGTGGGAGTGGTGTCGCTCATGCCAGCACTCCACACGGCCCGGCTATGGGGAGCCGATGACGAGGCTGACCCGGTGCTGCGAACCGCCGCGTAGCCTCGGCTCGTGCGCGCTGCTGTGGAGACCGTCCGGATCGACGGGTTGCCCGTGCGCCTGCACGCGATGGCGTCGCGGCAACCGGTCCGCGACGACACCGACCCCACCGTCGTGTTCGTCCACGGCATCGGGATGTCCCACCGGTCCTTCGCTCGGTCGCAGCGCGCCGTCGCCGCCGAGCACCGCACGATCAGCGTCGACCTGCCGGGGTTCGGCTGGCTGCCCGCAGCCGGTCGACGGCTGTCGATCGAGGAGCTCGGCGACGTCGTCGTGCGGGCCGTCCGCCACCTGGTCGACGGCGACCTGGTGCTCGTCGGGCAGTCGATGGGTGCCCAGGTCGTGGTCGAGTCCGCCCGGCGCCACCCGGAGACCGTCGCGGCGATCGTGCTCGTCGGTCCGGTGATCGACTCCGAGCGGCGATCGCT
The DNA here is from genome assembly GCF_003224275.1 of Curtobacterium sp. MCSS17_011. Lineage (NCBI taxonomy): Bacteria > Bacillati > Actinomycetota > Actinomycetes > Micrococcales > Microbacteriaceae > Curtobacterium > Curtobacterium sp. MCSS17_011. Next base: position 169,010 of record NZ_QKLE01000004.1, read on the forward strand.
CCCGCTGCAGGCGCTCGACCTGGGCCGCGACGGGTTCGTCGAGGGCGTCCGGATGAACGCCGTCCTGGTCACCGACTACGTGCGGAGCATGCGGCAGTACACGCGTGAGCTCGGGCCGATGCTCCGCTACCCGACCGAGCGGACGATCACCGAGGTGACGCAGCCCGTCCTCGTCGTCCGCGGCACCCAGGACCCGATCGCGCGGCACGACTGGTCGGCTCGGGTCGCGGCCGCTGCGCCGAACGGCACCTTCGTGGAACTGGCCGGCCCGCACCACGTGCAGGAACGGCAGCCGGACGCCTTCGCACGCCTCCTCGAGACGTTCCGCAGCGCCGAGCGCCTGGAGGGGCTGCGGTGACCCGGCCGGCCACGTCGGGGACGGAGGCGGAGGCGGCACGGACGGCGCGATCCGGGCCTCCAGGCCGTGTTCCGCTGGTGCGACGCGCGTGGTGGGCCGCACTCGATTGGGGGTACGCGGCGAGGTGGCAGGTCCGGAGCCTCGGCCCGACCACCGCGGACGACTACCGGACCGGCGCCGGGCAGCCCGTCGTCGTGGTCCCCGGCGTCTACGAGACCTGGCACTTCATGCGGCCGCTGATGGACGCTCTGCACGACCGGGGACACCCGGTGCACGTGCTGCCGGTCCTGCGGCACAACCTGCGGCCCGTGCCCGACTCGGCGCGCGAGGTGGTGGCGTACCTGGAGGAGCAGAACCTGCGGAACGTGCTCGTGCTCGCACACAGCAAGGGCGGACTGATCGGGAAGTACGCGATGACGCAGCTCGACCGGCACGAGCGGATCGACCGGATGGTCGCGGTGTCGACGCCCTTCGCGGGCTCGGTCTACGCGCGGCTCGCGCCGGTGCCGCACCTGCGGGCGTTCCGGGCGGCCGACCCGGTGCTGGCCGGGCTGGCGCGGGAACTCGACGCGAACGCGCGGATCACCTCGGTGTACGGGGTGTTCGACACCCTCATCCCGGAGGGCAGTGAGCTCCGGGGCGCGACGAACGTGCGGCTGCCGGTGGGCGGGCACTTCCGGATCCTCGGCGATGCGCGGACGCGGTCGGCGGTGCTGGCGGCGGCGGACCCGGGCGGCCGAGACTCGGCCTGACGGGCAGCTCTCGGGCTTCCGGGGGCGCGAACTGTCCGCCGGGCCGAGAGTCGGCCAGACGCGCTCACCGGTCGGCGACGCTCGCCCGCTCGACGATCCGGTGCGGCACGACGACCGTCTCAGGCGCTGCACCGCGGTCCGCGATCCGACGGGTCAGCAGGTCGAGCGCTGCCGTCGCGAACGCCCGACGGTCGAACGACACCGTGCTGAGCGACGGGATCGCGTACGCGGCGCCGTCGACGTCGTCGAACCCGAAGACGCTGACCTGCTCGGGCACCCGGACGCCGCGGGCGGCGAGCACGTGCAGCACCCCGAACGCGATCGAGTCGGTGAACGCGAAGACGGCGTCGGGCAGGGGGTGCTCGTCGAGCCACGCCGCGAAGGTCGTCGCCGCGGAACTCGTGGTCCACGCCGGCAGCGGGACTCGCAGCGACGGGTCGGGCGTGATGCCGGCGGCGGTGAGTGCCGCGGTGTACCCGCGTTCGCGGAGCTCGCTCGTCGCCGTCGCGGCGCCCTCGGGTGACGCCCCGACGACCGCGATGCGCCGGTGCCCGTGGGCGATGAGGTGTTCGGTGACCTGCTCGGCCGCCGCGCGGCTGTCGACGTGCACCTGGTCGACGTGCTCGGGCTCGACCTCGCCGATGACGACCGTCGGCGGCAGCCCCTCGGTCGAGGCCAGGACGCTCGCGCTGAGCGAGACCGGGTTGAGGATCAGCCCGTCCACCAGGTGTGCCCGGGCACGGGAGACCAGTTCACGTTCGCGGGCGGGGTCGTTGCCGGTCTGCTCGAGCTGCACGACCCAGCCGCGTTCGCGGGCGAGTTCCACGAAGGACTGCGCGAGCTCGGCGGAGTAGGCGCTGCCCATCTCCGGCAGCGTCAACGCGATCGCGCCGGAACGGCCGTTCCGCAGCCCGCGGGCGGACAGGTTCGGCACGTAGTCGAGCTCGGCGACCGCGCGCTCGACGCGTTCGCGGGTCTCCGGGCGCACGACCACGCCGCCGTTGACGACGTTGGAGACGGTCTTCGGGGACACCCCGGCGAGGGCGGCCACGTCCCGCACGGTTGCGCGCATCGGGACGAGCGTAGCGCGGGGCGGTGCGGCGCAGGGCGGGTGCGGTCCAGGACGGGTGCGCTGTGCATGCGGCGGCGTGCGGTGCGGCGCTGGGCTCAGTCCGTGACCTGCACCGGAACCGTCCTGCCCGTCCGCACCGACTCCTGCGCCGCTAGCACGATCGACAGCGTCCGGAGTCCGACCCCGATGTCCGGCTGCGGCTGCTCACCGGACGCCACGGCCGCCAGGAACGTCCGGAGCATCGGCAGGTCGTGGTCGGGCCCGTACCGGAGCTCGATCGGCCGGCCGCCGACCACGTCGAGCCCGCGAGCAGCCGCCCCGAAGAAGTCCACCGACACCGTGCCGCCCGTCGCGGCCACGTCGAGTGTCAGCCCGCCCCACACCGGCGACGTGTCCGGTCGGCTCCACGAGCAGTCGATCGCGGCGATCGTGCCGTCGTCGTACGTGATGGTCACCAGGCCCGCGGTCTCGGCGTTGGCGCGGTCGGCGTGCAGCACCCGGTTGGCGACCGCGGTGACGGACACCGGCGCGGCGCCCGTCAGCCCGTCGATCAGGTCGGCGACGTGCACGACGTGGTCGACGAGGGCGCCACCACCGCTCAGCCGGACGTCGGTGAACCAGTCGCGAGCGAGCGGGAGCATGCCGTTGTTCGCGCCCCGCACCGAGAACACCGTGCCGAGTGCGCCCGAGTCCCGCGTCGCGCGCAGCCGGTCGAACGCCGAGGCGAAGCGCACCGGGAACGCCATCATCAGCAGCACCCCGGCGCGGCCCACCGCATCGCGGATCGCGAGGCCGTCCTGCCACGAGGTCGCGAGCGGCTTCTCGCAGAGCACGTGTGCCCCTGCTGCCGCCGCGAGCTCGACGAACTCGCGGTGCCGGGCGTTCTCGCTCGTGACGACCACCGCGTCCGGCCCCCAGGCGAGCAGCTCGTCGACGGAGTCCGAGTACCCGGCGCCGAGCGCGTGTGCCAGTTCGGCTCCGCGCAGGTCGCCGAGGTTCGTACCCGTGGACACCCCGCCCGGGTCCGTGCCGCGTACCTCGACGTCGGGCATCGCCGCCAGGGCGCCGAGGTAGCTGATGGCGTGCGTGTGGGCGAAGGAGAGCACCCCGACCCGGAGCGTCACCGCGACACCTCCACCGGCTGGCCGGACTCGATCGAGGCGATCGCCGCGTTCGCGATCCGCACCGCAGCGACGCCGTCGTCCACGCTGACCCGGGGCAGTGCGCCACCGTCGAACGCGGCGAGGAAGTCGGCGAGCTCCAGCGCGTACGGGTCGTCCGCCGGGTCCACCGACGGCAGGAAGCCGTCCACGGAAGCCGGTGCCGCGAGGTCGCTCCGGGTGTCCTCCTCTGCCCGGGACGAGTGCGACAGGCTGCCGAGCGTCCCCGTCACCGAGTACTCGGTCGTGAAGGCGAGGTGCTGCGGCCCCCACAGCCCGGCGACGTGGCTGATCGCACCCGACTCGTGCGTGAGCAGGACGTGCGCCGCCTCGACCGGCTCCGCCTCGGAACCCGCGCGGACGCTCACCGCCGACACCCGGGTCACCTCGCCCGCCACCCAGCGTGCGATGTCGAGGTCGTGGATCATCTGGTCCATCACGATCCCGCCCGACAGCGCGCGGTCGCCGAACCAGGGGACGTGGGTGGGGAAGGCGCCGGACCGCGAGAACCGCAACACCGCCAGGTCGCCCAGGAGGCCCGTGGTCGCGGCCTCGTGCAGGCGCGCGTACGCGGGGAACCAGCGCACCACCTGGGCCGGGTAGAGCTGCACGCCTGCGTCCGCAGCGCGGGCCGCCAGGTCCGCCGCGTCCGCGTCGGTCCGGGCCAGGGGTTTCTCGGAGACGACGTCCTTGCCGGCCGCGATCGCCGCACGGACGACCTGGGCGTGGGCGTGCGTCGGGACCACCACGTCGACGACGTCGACCCCGGCGAGGAGTTCGTCGAGGCTGTCGGCGACGGTGATCGTGCTGCCCTCGGCCCGGGCGGTGTCGGTGAACGCGGCGACGAGTTCGTGGGCGCCCTCGCGAGCGTGCACCACGACGTCGCCCAGGCGGAGCAGCCCGGGCAGGTGGGCGACGGAGATGCCGCCCGCACCGACGAGCCCGATGCGTTTGCGGGCGAGGGACTCCGACTGCGACGTCATGGGGTCAGCGTAGGAGATGCGGGGGAACGGCGGGTGGCGTCAGCCGGGCCCTGCCACCCCGACCAGGTTGCCCGCCGGGTCGTGGAAGTGGCCGACCGTCACGCCGCCGCCCTCGTTCCGTTGCGGCGGCAGGACCGCGGTGCCGCCGAGCTCCTCCACCCGCTCGAGCGCCGCAGCGACGTCGTCGACCCCGACGTAGAACACCGCGTGGGCAGCGAACCCCGGGCCGCCGCCGATTCCGCCCGCGACCGGTCCGGCACCCGCCACCGGGTCGAGGAACGAGTACGACGACTGTTCGGAGACGGCTGCGGCCACCGGGGCACCTGCGGGGGAGTCCCAGCCGAAGAGCGCGGCGTAGAAGGCCCGCAACCGGTCCGGGTCGGGGCCGATGACTTCGACGTGCACCACTGCGTTCGTCATGGGCGCCGTTCTACTCCGACCGAGACGCTGGGGTCAGCCGAGCCAGCCAGGGTCGGCGAAGAGTTCTTCGAGCTCGCGCAGCAGCCGGGTCGTGTGGAAGCCGTCGGCAGCCGCGTGGTCGACGTGCAACGCCAGCGGCAGCAGCGTCCGGTCGCCAGTGGTCCGGTACCCGCCGAGCGTGATGATCGGCAGCAGGTGGTCCCAGCCGTCGCGCACCTGCAACGAGAAGCCGGTGAACGACGCTCCCGGCAGGGTCGAGACGTCGAAGACGTTGCCGGGCCGGTCGTCCTGCGGGAACATCCGGGTGTCGTCCCGGTACTGCGCCATCGTTGACACCGCAGCGTCGTGGAAGGCGCCGAAGTCGTCGTCGTACGGCACCACCAGGGCGGAGAACGTCTCGGTGTCCAGGTGGAACACGGTGAACATCGGGTGGACACGGTCCCACACGGCGGGGGAGCCGTCGTCCAGCAGCTGCATCCGGAACTCGTCGTGCCGGTTCACCACGGTCGCGATGGCCCAGAGCTGCGACGCGTAGGTCCGACGGCCGGTCGCTCGGACGCGCTCGACGAAGGCGGTGACGTCGAGCTCGACGGTCACCTCGTACGCGCACGGCACCCGGCGCCGGTAGTGCTCGAAGTGCTCCCGGCGGGGCCACTGGTCGACGTCGATCGCCCGGAGTTCGGTCATGGCTCCACCCTCGTGCGGGATCGCTTCCCTACGGTGGAGCCATGCCGACGCTCGAACGTGTTCCCGCCCTGGTCGCCACCGGATTCCTCGCGATCCCCGTCGCCGAAGCCCTCGTCGCGTTGCCGACCGAGGTCGTCATGAAGATCGAGGGGGCCCCGATCGACGCCGACCTCGCTGACACCGCCGCGTTCTCGGAGGCGTACGGCTACCCGCTGGCCGGCGGCGCCAACTGCATCGTCGTCGCGGGGAAGCGCGGCGACGAGGTCCGCTACGCCGCCTGCGTCGTCCTGGCATCGACCAAGCTCGACGTCAACCGGGTCGTGAAGCAGCTGCTCGACGTCCGCAAGGCGAGCTTCGCCCCGATGGACGAAGCGGTCGAGCTGACCGGCATGGAGTACGGCGGCATCACCCCGATCGGACTGCCGGCGTCGTGGCCGCTCTACATCGACGCGCGCGTCCTCGACGCCCCCGAGGTGGTCATCGGCGCCGGGCGGCGCGCCGCGAAGCTGTTCCTGCCCGGTGCCGCGCTCACCGCGCTGCCGAACGTGACCGTGGTCGAGGGTCTGGCGACCGAACCGGTCAGTCCGACGGCCGGATGAGGCAGAACGGGTGGCCCGCGGGGTCGAGGTAGACACGGAACGTCTCCGTGCCCGACCCCGTCGCCGTCGCACCGATCGCGAGCACCGCGGCCTCGCCGTCGTCCAGGTCGTCGACCTTCACGTCGAGGTGGCTCTGCTGCGGGACCGTCTGCCCCGGCCAGTCCGGCGCCCGGTAGTCGTCGACCTGCTGGAACGCCAGGATCGGACGGTGGTCGGTGAACGGGAGGGCGAGTTCCGCCCAGTCCTCGTCGAAGCCCACGATCTCCCCGCCGAGCAGCTCGGCGTAGAAGCGGGCGAGGGCGCGGGTGTCCGGGCAGTCCAGGACGACGACGTCGAGTGTGCCGATCATGGCCGACACGGTAGACCCATCAGCGTGCGGCGGTCAGGGCCTTCGTGATCCGCTGCAACGAGACGGTCTCGGCGGTCCCGAGTTCCTGCGCGAAGAGGCTCAGCCGGAACTCCTCGAGCATCCACCGCGCGTGCACGAGCTCGGGGTGCGCGCCGACCGCGGGCGGGAAGGTGCCCCCGGCATCGGCGTAGCGGTCGGTCGCCACGGTGACCTCGCGCATCCAGGTCGCATCGCGGCCGGGGTTCTGCAGCAGCTTCTGCACGCGCGACTCGATGCCCTGCAGGTACACGCGGATGCGGCGGAGCCGGTCGAGCCCCGCCACCGCGACGAACCCGGGGAACACCAGACGCTCCATCTGCTGCCGCATGTCACTCAGGGCGGCGAGCAGCAACATCGAGTTCGCCTGCTTGAGCGCTCGTTCGGCGGAGCGCTGTGCGGCCAGGACGGCCGCGACCTCGGACACCGCGGTGAACATCGTGTCGACGACGGTGGCCGACACGGCATCGCGGACGGACTCGAACTCGGCCTTCGTGAAGACGAGGCCGTCCGGGTGGGCCCGACGGATGCCGGCGTCGACCACGGCGGCCAGGACGTCGTCGAACAGCGCGGCGGTCGACGGGTAGGGGCTCGCGGCGAGGGCGAGCTTCTCCTGCGCGGTCAGGTGCGACTGGATGTACGACACGGGTGAGGGCACCGCGTGCATCACCAGACGACGGACCCCTGCGGGCATCCGCACGACGCGGTCGGACGGCGTGGCGAGCAGCTGCACGCCGACGGTCGCCTTCGGACCGGCGCCTTCTTCGACCAGGGACGGGTACGCACGGATGACACCACCCGCCTGCTTGGTGTCGAGGGTCTGCGGCAGGTCCTGGTCGGGCCAGGCGGTGAGTCCGGACTGTTCCAGCGGACGACCGGTACCAGCGGATGCGACTCGAGCCGCGCCTCCTGGCCGTCCTGCACCCTGCACCGTGGCGGAGGCGACGCTCTGCCGGGTGCGTTCCTTGAGCTTGGTCTGCAGGGCCGACAGGTCCTTGCCGGTCTCGACCCGGCGACCGCGCTCGTCGACCACCGCCCAGGTCGGCAGCAGGTGTGCGGGGACGCGGGCCAGGTCGAAGTCAGACTCCGACACGGGCACGTAGGTCATGCGCTGGATCGCCTTGGCGAGCGTGGATCGGAACGACTCCGTCGGCTCGGTCGGGGCGTCGTCGGGCAGCTCGGCGACGATCTTCTCGGCCCAGTCGGCAGCGGGCACGACGTTCTTGCGGATCTGCTTCGGCAGCGACTTGATCAGCGCGGTGACGAGTTCCTTGCGGAGGCCACGCACCTGCCAGTCGAAGCCCTCTTCGCGCATCCGGGGCAGGAGCGCGAGGGGCACCTGCACGCTGACGCCGTCGTCTTGCGCGCCGGGTTCGAAGCGGTACTTGATCGCGAGGCGTTGGTCGCCGCTCCGCCACTGGGTCGGGTACTCGACGTCGTCCTCGGCAGCCTCGGCGGCGGATTCGTCCAGCAGGTCCGACCGGCGCATCGTGAGCAGGTCCGGCTGCTCACGGCGGATGGTTCGCCACCACCCCTCGAAGTCACGCGTCGTCGCCACGTCTGCGGGGATGCGGGCGTCGTAGAACTCGTAGACGTTCTCATCGTCGAGCAGGATGTCGCGGCGGCGGGTGCGTTCCTCGAGCTGCTCGAGTTCCTTGCGGAGCTTCCGGTTGGCGCGGTCGAAGGCCTGCTGCGATTCCCACTCGCCCTCGACCAGGGCATGCCGGATGAAGAGCTCGCGAGAGTGTTCCGGGTCGATCCGTGAGTACTGCACGCGGCGGCGCTGCACGATCGGGACGCCGAACAAGGTCACCCGCTCGTAGGCGACGACCGCCCCCTGCTTCTTCTCCCAGTGCGGCTCGCCGTAGGTGCGCTTGAGCAGGTCGCCGGCGAGCGGTTCCACCCAGGCGGGGTCGATCCGGCCCACGGTCCGGGCGAACAACCGGCTCGTCTCGACGAGTTCGGCGGCCATCACGGCGTCGGGCTGCTTCTTCGCCAGCACGCTGCCCGGGAACACCACGAACCGGGTGTTCCGCGAGCCGAGGTAATCGCGCTTCTCGCGGTCGCGGAGACCGATCTGACTGAGGAGTCCGGCGAGCAGTGCACGGTGGACCGCGTCACCGTCGTCGGAGCGGGACTGGCCCACCCGCACGTCGACCTGCTTCGCTGCACGGGAGAGTTGCCGGTACAGGTCCTGCCACTCGCGGATGCGGAGGTAGTTGAGGAACTCGGCCTTGCAGAGGCGTCGGAACGCGCTCGACGACAGTTCCTCCTGCTGGTCCTCGATGTGGTTCCACAGGTTGAGCAGGGTCAGGAAGTCGCTGGTCGGGTCGGCGAAGCGGGCGTGCAGCTGGTCGGCGTGGGCACGCTTCTCGAGGGGACGCTCGCGCGGGTCCTGGATGCTCAGGGCGCTGACGATGGCGATGACCTCGCGCCCGACGCCCTGCCGCCCGGCCTCGAGCACCATCCGGCCGAGGCGGGGGTCGATCGGCAACCGGGTCAGCTGTCGCCCCGACTTCGTGATGCGGCCGTCCTTGTCGACGGCACGGAGCTCGCGGAGCAGGTCGAGGCCGTCCTTCACGCCCCGGCTGTCCGGCGGCTGCAGAAACGGGAACGACTCGATGTCGCCGAAGCCCAGGGAGATCATCTGCAGGATCACCGCGGCGAGGTTCGTGCGGAGGATCTCGGGGTCGGTGTACTCGGGACGGCGGCCGAAGTCGTCCTCGGAGTAGAGCCGGATCGCGATGCCGGCGCTGGTGCGGCCCGCTCGACCGGAGCGCTGGCTGGCGCTGGCCTGCGAGATCGCCTCGATCGGCAGGCGCTGCACCTTGGCCCGCGGGGAGTACCGGGAGATGCGCGCCGTCCCCGTGTCGATCACGTACTTGATGCCCGGCACCGTCAGTGAGGTTTCGGCGACGTTCGTGGCGAGGACCACACGACGGCGGATGCCCGGGGTGTTCCGACGCTCGAAGACCCGGTGCTGGTCGGCCGCGGACAACCGGCCGTACAGCGGCAGGACCTCGGTGCCCGGGTAGCGCTTGCCCTCGATCGCGTCCTGCGCGTCGCGGATCTCGTTCTCGCCGGACAGGAACACGAGGACGTCGCCCGGCTCCTCTTGTGCCAGCTCGTCGAGGGCGTCGGTGATGCCCTGCAGGGTGTCGCGGTCGTCGGCTGCGTTGCCGCTGTCACCGGTGCGGGAATCCGACTCGTCGTCTGCGTCGTCGCCCTGGTCTTCGGCGACGAGCGGGCGGTACCGGATCTCGACCGGGTAGGTGCGGCCGGACACCTCGATGATGGGCGCGTCGTCGAAGTGCTTCGAGAACGACTCCGGGTCGATCGTCGCACTCGTGATGATGAGCTTCAGGTCGGGGCGACGGGGGAGCAGCCGCTTCAGGTATCCCAGCAGGAAGTCGATCGTCAGGGACCGCTCGTGCGCCTCGTCGATGATGATCGTGTCGTACCGCTTCAGGTCGCGGTCGAAGTGGATCTCGTTCAGCAGGATGCCGTCGGTCATCAGCTTCACGCGGGTCTCGGAGCTCACCTTGTCGGTGAAGCGGACCTGGTACCCGACGAGTCCGCCGAGCTCGCCGCCGCCCAGTTCTTCCGCCACACGCTCCGCGATGGTGCGGGCTGCGATCCGCCGCGGCTGCGTGTGCCCGATGTGCTCGCGACCGAGCTCGAGGCAGATCTTCGGCAACTGTGTGGTCTTGCCCGAGCCGGTGGCCCCGGCGACGATGACCACCTGGTTGTCACGGATGGCAGCCGCGATGTCGTCCCGCCGCTGCGAGACCGGCAGTTCGGGCGGGTACGTGATGGGCAGCGGAGAAGACATGAGCATTCCAGGATACAGGCGCGCCGGGCGGCTGGTGCGTCAGGCGATCTGCTGGGCCAGGGAATCCGCTGACCGGGACGGCAGTTCGCACACTCGGTCGTGACAGACGTACCCGGCAGGATCGAACGCGTCGCGGCCCTCGAACAACGAGAACCCCGCCTCGGCCCAGTCGCGGGCCTGCTGCCGCGTCGTGGTGGCGACGACCGTGCCGGGGCGCCGAGCGCGGTGTGCCACGGCCCGCATCGGATCGTCGGTGCCGCTCGTGACGACGACGATCTCTCGCGACGGCCGTTGCAGGGCGAGGGCGACACCGAGGGCATCCGCGTGACCGAGGGGTCGCTCGGTCCCGGTGCGGGCGCGGTCGGCGACGAGTCGTGCCGCGGCGACCCGCAGTGCCTCGTCGCCCGTCAGTGCCCCGAGCGTCGCTGCGGCCGATGCCAGTGCCACGGTGCCGGACCGCATCGCCGTCTGCGGCTGTTCGCCCGTGGCGGTCCCCGCGGAGGCCAGCACCGGGTCGACGTCGAAGCGCCCGGCCAGGCCGTCGTCGACGAGCGAGCGTGCGACGGTCGCGTAGGAGACCTCGCCCGTCACCAGGGCGAGTTCGAGCAGCCCTTCGGCGAGCAGTCCGACGTCCTCGACGGTGGCCGGAGCGGAGGACGCCCCGCGCGGTGTGCTGGACCGTACGGTCACGTGGCCGTCCTGCACGTGGGCAGCGAGGACAGCGTCGGCGGCACCCCGCGCGAGCGCGACGAGTTCTGGATCACCGTGCCGCGCACCGGCGATCGCGAGCCCCCGGATCGCCAGGCCGTTCCAGCCCGTGAGCACCTGGTCGTCCAGCGGTGGCGGGTCGACGTGGGCGCGCTCGGCGACCGGTCGGCGGTACCACTCGCCCTCGACCCGTCGGCCGTCGATGGTCGACTCGCTGTCCTGCGCGGCGACGAACGCCCCGTCGGCCCGGCGCAGGGTGTCCCGGAGGAAGTCGGCGATGCCGCGAGCCTGCTCGGCACCCGCGACCGCGAGCAGCCCCGCATTGTCGTAAAGCATCCGTTCGTAGTGCGGCACGCTCCAGTCGCGCCTGGTCGCGTACCGGAAGACACCACCGTCGGCGTCGGTCAGCTCGGAGGCGCGGATCGCGTGCAACGACCGGTCGAGCAGCCCGTCGGCCTCGGCGTCGCCGTCGGCCGCCGCGTCGGCGAGGAACTCGAGCAGCGGCGTGCTCGGGAACTTGGGCGCGCCGCCGAAACCACCGTAGGTGGTGTCCTCGGCCTGCGACAGCTGGTCCGTGACGGCCCGGATGGATTCGACGGACGGGAGGCCCGGGCCGGCTCCGGCACCGCCCTCGCCCGAGCGGGCGGTCGCGTCCGCCACGGCGCCCTGCCGGATCGCCGTCGCGATGGCCGAGGCGTTCGCGTCCACCTCGTGCCGACGCTCGGTCCAGGCGTCGAGCACGGCGGCCAGGATCTGCCGGAACGCCGGGACCTGCCCGACGGGAGTGGGTGGGAAGTACGTCCCCGCGAAGAAGACGTGGCCGTCGGGGGTCAGGAACGTCGTCAGCGGCCAGCCGAGCTGTTGCGTGAACGCACTCGCCGACGCCATCAGGCTCGCGTCGACGTCCGGCCGCTCTTCGCGGTCGACCTTCACCGACACGAAGTCCCGACGGAGCAGCTCGCCGATCTCCGGATCCGCGAAGCTCTCGCGCGCCATCACGTGGCACCAGTGGCACGTGGCGTACCCGACCGACACCAGCACCGGGACCCCGCGCTCCCGTGCTTCGTCGAACGCCTCGGGACCCCACTCGCGCCAGTCGACGGGGTTGTCGGCGTGCAGACGCAGGTACGGGCTGACCGAGGTGCCGAGGCGGTTGTCGTTCATGGCTCCAGCGTGCCCGCCCGCGACTGGGCGGACCACCGCCCGGGGACATCTGTGGACGGGACGGCCGCTCTGCACAGGCCGGGCGGGGAGATCAGCGCTCGAGCCACCCCGTGATCGACGCGAGCCGTGCGGCCACCTGGGCGGGGCTCTGGCCGTCGGTGTCCAGCCGGGTGACCGTGTCCGCGGTGGCCGCGTCGAGCCTCCCGGCCGTCCGTGTGCTGTGCGCGAGCTGCGCCTGTGGGACCGCACCACCTGCTCGCCGCGTCAGGCGGTCGGCGGTCGTGTCGTCCGTCGCGCGGAGCAGGGCCACGCTGACCAGCGGATCATCGCCCATCGCCGCGGCGAGGCGCTCGTGTTGGAGCACGGACACGGTGTTCGTGTAGATGAGTCTGTGGTGTCCGATCGCCCGGTAGCCGGCCCAGATCGCGGCGAGGTTCCGCTCTGCCAGGTGCGCCTCGGGGTGCTCGACGTGCGGCGCCGGGTGAGCGAGGTCGAGCAGGTCTCCCTCGATCACGGCGTGCCGGACGTCCGCCGCGACGAGCAGGTCGTGCAGTGCCTCGGCCGCCGTGGACTTGCCCACGCCGGAACGTCCGCCGATGAACAGGACCTCGGATCGGAGCACCGTGTCAGCCCAGGTTGAGGGACAGGAGTGCGAGTGCGGCGTCCTCGGGGCCGTAGTCGAACATGTGGTCCCAGAACGGGTCGTCGGCCCAGGGGACGTCGCCGTCGGCGGGCGTGGCGTGGGCGGTCTCGACCAGCCATGCCAGTTCCGGGGCGACGGCGGCCTGGAACTCCGGCGGTTCCCAACCCAGGGCACGTGCCGCCGTGGTGTCGAGGACGAACGGCGACGGCGACGACCAGGGCGTGCCGCCCACGAAGGCGGGCGCGTCCTCGTCGAGCAGGACCTCGTCGAACCGGTGGTCCAGGTGTCCGGCGATCGTGCGGACGATCTCGAGCACGGTCGGGGCGGAGGCGTCCGCGACGTTGAGGATCCGGCGGTCCGGTGCGTCCGCCACGAGTCGGACGAGCGAACCGATGCCGCTCGCCGCCGTCGTGTGGTCGATGCCGCGGCCGTGGTCGGCGAGCAGGATGCGTTCCCGGCCGTCGAGCGCGCGGCGGACGACGAACCACTCCCGCGGGCGGCCGATGCCGACGCCGTACACCTTCGACGGGCGGAGCACGGTGACCGGGGCGCCGTGGTCGAGCAGGACCTGTTCGGCCGCCACCTTCGCGGCGCCGTACCCGTCACGACTCGTCGGGTCGCCGTCCCCGGCGGTGACCGTGGGCTGGATCTCGGTGACCGCACCGCCGAACACCGGCTTGTCGAGCGAGTTCGCGTGCCGGCCCTGCTCGTCGGCGTAGACGGCCTTGGACGAGACGAAGACCGTCGAGCCGACGTCGTCGAGGAACGGCAGGAGCTGCTGGGCGTCGTCGCGCGTCACACCGACGGTGTCGACGAGCAGGTCGGCTCCGGGGCGCAGCAGGTCACGCAGGACGGAACGGTCGCGCCGGTCGCCGGCGACGAAGGTCGCGCCGGAGGCTGCCAGGCTGTCGGCCGCGGGGCCACCGCGTCGGGCGACGAGGTCGACCTGCCAGTCGTCGCCGCCACGGCCCGAGGCGTCGAGGAGCGCACGTGCGACGGCCGAGCCGATCCCGCCGGTGCCGCCGAGGATGACCGCGCGTCTGGTGCTCATGGTGCAACGGTAGTGCGGTGTCGGCCGTCCGCCGTCGGTCCTCGGCTGTCGGTCCTCGGCCGTCGGCCAGGCGCGGCCGCCGTTCCGCGGTCGGTTCCGTCAGGAGGCGAGTTGCTCGTGCCGCCACCAGTCGGCCAGCGAACCGTCGTACACCTTCACCCGGTCGTGCCCGAGCACCGTCAGGGCGAGGGCGTCGACACACGCGGCGCTGCCCACCCCGCAGTACGTGACGATCTCGTCGGCACCGATCACCGCGGCGAAGGCCCGCTCGAGTTCGCCACCGCGCAGGTACGCGTTCGTCTCGGGGTCCACCAGGGTGTCCGCCGTGATCGGGGTGCTGCCCGGCACGATCGGCGGGTGGTCGTCACCGAGGGCGGCCCAGGGCGCGGCGAACACCAGTGACGCCGGCTCTTCGCCGGAGACGGCACGGGTGACGCGGTCGTGGTCCGCCCAGAGCGCACGTTCTTCGCCGGCCAGGAACGCGCCGGCATCGGGGTCGGACGGCGCCGCGGGCGTGCGCAGTGCGCCCACGCGCACCGGGCGGCCCTCGTCGCGCCACTTCGTGAAGCCACCGTCGAGCACCGCGACCGAGTCGAAGCCGAACGAACGGAAGATCCACCACAGGCGCGCCGACCACTCGCCGACGCTGTCGTCGTAGACCACGACGGTCGAGGTGTTCGTCACGCCGAGCTGTGCCGCGGCCACCTCGAAGCGCTCGGCGCCGGGGCGGGTGAACGGGACGTCGGCGTCGGCGGCGGAGAAGTCGTCGATCAGGTCGGCGAAGCGGGCGCCGGGCACGTGGCCGCGCTGCTCGTGGGCGTCCCGCCCCGGGAGCCAGGTGGTGCCGAACCCGGCCCCGACCGTGTGCACCGAGGCGTCGAGCACGACGAGCTCGTCAGCACCGAGGTGGTCTGCGAGCCACTGCGTCGACACGAGTGGTGAGGTCAGGACGGGGGCCATGCCGCACACCATAATCCGCACCCCTGACGTGGGCCAGGGTCCTGGACACACGGCGCAACCGGGGGTGAGGGTGGGGTGCATGCGTGGGCATTGATCGACGATGCGCCAGTCGTTCGACGAGTGGTCCGTCGGAACATGCGCGGGCATCGAGTGCGTGCGCATCGATCGACGATGCACGCGTTGTTCGACAGGTGGATCGTCGTGAAACGGGTGCAGCCGCCCCACCGCCAGGGTCAGTGCGCCGCGGCGGGGATGCTCCCGGTCGTGGCCGACCCGGCACGTGCGAGCCGCTCGACCCGCACCGACTGCCGGTTGATGAGCAGGCCGCCGGCGAGGGCGACGAGCACGAGCACCCCGGCCGAGATGCCGAACGCCGCGTGGTAGCCGTCGAGCGTCGCCTGGGCCTGCTGCAGCTTCGTCGGGGCGGCGGACAGCCCGGACAGGCTGTTCGACACCACGTCGGCGAAGATCGTCGACAGCAGCGCGGTGCCGATCGAGCCGCCGATCTGCTGCATCGTGTTGACCGTCGCCGAGGCCACTCCGGCGTCGGCCCGGGCGACCCCGGTCGTCGCGGTGTTCATCGCGGACGAGAAGATCGTGCCCATACCGAGGCCGATCACGATCAACGCCGGCAGGACGGTGCCCGCGTAGGAGCTGTCCAGGTCGGTGCGGAGCAGCAGGAGGAGCCCGGTCGCGGCGACCAGGCCACCGGCGAAGATGAGCACCTTCGGCCCGACGCGCGGCAGCAGGCGGCCACCGATCTGCGTCGCCGAGACCATGATCGACAGCGGCATCGGCAGGAACGCGAGACCGGTCTGCAGCGAGCTGAAGCCGAGGGTCTGCTCCAGGTAGTAGGTCAGGAACAGGAAGATGCCGAACATGCCGATCGCGACCAGGCCGATCGCGATGAACGAGCCGCCGCGGTCACGGTCGAGCACGACGCGCAGGGGCAGCAGCGGGTGGGCGACGCGGGTCTCGATGAACACGAACGCGGCGATCAGCACGACACCGCCGGCGAGCATCGCGATGGTGACGGGGGAATCCCAGCCGTTCGTCTCGGCGTTCGAGAAGCCGTAGACGACGCCGACCAGCCCGAGCGTGATGGTGATGACCCCGAGCACGTCGATGCGCGGACGCTCGACCTTCGGCGGGCGCTCCATGAAGACGAGCGCGCCGATCACGCCGAGCACGGCGAAGACGACGTTGACGTAGAGGCACCAACGCCACGAGGCGTACTCGGTCAGCACGCCGCCGAGCAGCAGGCCGATGGCCGCACCCGAGCCGGCGATGGACCCGAAGATGCCGAACGCGCGACCGCGTTCCTTGGGGTCGCGGAACGTCGTGGTCAGCATGCCGAGTGCGGACGGGGCGAGCAGTGCGCCGAAGACACCCTGCAGCGCGCGGGCCGCGACGAGCAGGCCGAACGAGTCGGCAAGCCCACCGAGCACCGAGGCGACGGCGAAGCCGACGAGCCCGATGATGAAGGTGTTCTTCCGCCCGAACAGGTCGCCGAGGCGACCGCCGAGCAGCAGCAGCGAGCCGAACGCCAGCGAGTACGCGGTGACGATCCACTGTCGCTGGTCGGTGCCGAAGTCCAGGTCGGCCTGGGCCGAGGGCAGGGCGATGTTCACGATGGTCGCATCGAGCACGACCATCAACTGCGCGAGGGCGATGACCGCCAGGGCGATCCAGCGGTGGTTGCTCTTGGCGGGGGTGGCGCCCGGAGTCGTGGGTGCTGCCCCGGTGGGGGATGGCACGGTGTGTTCTGCCGTCACGGCAGCCTCCTTGGAGAAGGTTGGAGGGGAGGTGGAGGTGCGCGCCGTCGGGCACTCCGGAGATGTGGTGGTGACGAAAACCGGATGCAGGGCATCCGGTTGTGGCCAGTGTAGACCGAAACGGAAGGAAGGCATCCACTTGTTCCCAGAAAGTGCAACTACGGTCGGATCGTGAGCACCACCGAGTCCGCGTCCGACCTCGAGCGACCGCTGCGCGCCGACGCTGCGCGCAACCGCGAGCTGATCCTGCAGACGGCACGCAAGTGCTTCGCGGAGCGCGGGCTCTCCGTCACGTTGAACGACATCGCCCACGAGGCCGGCGTCGGTGTCGGCACCGTCTACCGCCGGTTCGCCGACAAGGACTCCCTGATCGAGGCGCTGCTCGCCACGAAGTTCGAAGCGATGAACGACGCGGCCGCCCGGGCAGCGGACGTGACCGATCCGCGCGAGGCGCTCCGGGTCTACCTGATGGGTGTCTTCGAGTTCCGAGCCCGTGACCGCGCGCTCGCAGACGCCATCGTCCGGGCCGGCAAGGCCCGACCGTCCATCGTGCAGGAGCGCGACCGGCTCGAGCGCCAGGTCGCCGCGATCATCGGCCGTGCCGAGACCGCCGGCGTCGTCCGACCAGGCTTCGACTCCCGGGACCTGCCGATGCTCACCGCGATGGTCGGCGCGGTCGCCGACGCCACCCGCGAGCACGACCCGGACGCCTGGCGCCGCTACGCGGAACTCCTGATCCAGGGGGTCCTGCCGGGCACGGACGACAGCACACCGATGCTCGGCGAGCCGCTGGACCGCGAGTCGATCGAGCGCGCGATGCACGCGCAGTCCTGACCACGGACTGGAGGCCCGTGGCGGCGCCGCCACGGGCCTCCAGTCCGGCGGTGGTCGCCACCAGAGCGCCCAGCGCGACGGGCGCGGCCGGACCGGCCAGACCAGCCAGACCAGCTACAGCCAGCTGGGGATCCAGTAGTGCGACCGGACGAAGTCCCACGGCACCTGCATCGCCGTCCACATCGGGTACCAGTAGACCGAGGCGAGTACGACGACGCCCAGGTACACGCCGACCCACAGGATCGCCCGGCTCCGGCGGGACCGCTCGTCGCTCCGCCTGCCGAGCACCACCCCGATCGCGGCGGCCAGCGCCATCACCATGTAGGGCTCGAAGGCGATCGTGTAGAACTGGAACACCGTCCGGTCGACGTACATCAGCCAGGGCAGGTAGCCCGCCGCGACGCCGAGCAGGACGAAGCCGTACTCCCACTTCCGGCGCAGGATCCAGAGCACGAGCAGCGCCACCGTGGCGATGACCGAGGCGTACCAGATGAACGGGTTCGCGATGCCGGTGATCGCCTCGCCGCAGCGGTTCGCCCAGCAGCCGTCCTGCCCGGCGTCCGTGCCGACGTAGAACATCGACGTCGGGCGCTGCATCACGAGCCAGAGCAGCGGGTTCGCCTGGTACGAGTGCGGGGTGTGCAGCCCGATGTTGAAGGCGTAGATCTCCGACTGGTAGTGCCACCAGTTCTGCAGGCTGTCCGGCACCCAGGCGAGCAGCCCGGTCCAGCGTTCGCCGCCCGAGGACAGCCAGTTGCGGTCCCAGCCGTCCTTCGACACGAACCAGCCGGTCCACGACGCCACGTAGGTCACCGCGGCGATCGGCACGGTCAGCAGGAACGACACCGGTGCCTGCTGCAGCAGCGCGCTCGACGACCAGAACTCGACCCCGGCGCGGCGGCGCATCATCATGTCGCTCAGCACGGAGTACACGGCGAAGAACGCCAGGAAGTACACCCCGGACCACTTCGTCGCCGCTGCCAGCCCGAGTGCCAGGCCCATCGCGAACAACCACGGCCGCCACCAGAGCACCGGCCCCCACAGGGTGGTCCGGCCCGCGGCGGCGCGGGCGGCGACCCATTCGTCGAGCCGCCGTTGACTGTGCCGACGGTCGAGCAGCAGCGCCCCGAACCCGAGGATGACGAAGAAGGTCAGGATGCCGTCGAGGAGCGTCACCCGCGACATCACGATCGCCTGCCCGTCGATCGCGAGCAGGAAGCCGGCGAGCGTGCCGATCGTCGTCGAACGGAACAGCGACCGGGCGATCACCGCGGTGAGGAACACCGTCGCGATCCCGAGCACGGCCACCGTGAAGCGCCAGCCGAACGAGTTGTCCGCCCCGAACAGCAGCATCCCGAGGCCGATGAGGTACTTGCCGAGCGGCGGGTGCGCGATGAACTCCGCCGCACTCGTGAAGATGTCCGTCTCGCCGCGGACGAACCGGTCGTCGGTCGTCGGGGCGGTGTCACCGCTCGGGTTCGCGGGCCAGGTGCCCTCGTACCCGAGGTGCACGATCGACCAGCCGTCCTTGACGTAGTACGTCTCGTCGAACACGAGCGAGTGGGGGTTGCCGAGGTTCACCAGCCGCAGCACGGCGGCGAGGAGCGTCACCGCGAGCGGACCCGTCCACCGCCACACGGCGACCCGCTGCGACGTGGAGAGCACCCGCCCCCACCAGTCGTCCAGGCGCGAGCCGACCGGCCCGTCGGGCACGGCCGTGCGGTCGTCGGTCAGCTCGCTGGTCATCGCTGAGCATCCTACGGATCGACCGCATGTCCCCGCTGCGTCGGTGCTGCGACGACAATGGGTGCGTGATCGTCCTCGCAGCAACGCCCATCGGCAACCTCGGGGACGCCTCGCGCCGTCTCGTCGAGACCCTCTCCAACGCCACGGTCGTCGCGGCGGAGGACACCAGGACCGCCATCCACCTGATGCGCGCCCTGGGCATCGAGAACCGTCCGCGGCTCATCGCCCTGCACGAGCACAACGAGCGGGCGAAGGCGTCCGAGGTCGTCGAGCTCGCCCGCGACGAGGACGTCGTCGTCCTCACCGACGCCGGCATGCCCGCGATCAGCGACCCCGGCTTCCCGCTCGTCGAGGCCGCCGCCGCAGCCGGGGTCACCGTCACCGCCCTGCCCGGGCCGTCGGCCGTGCTCATGGCGCTCGCCGTGTCCGGGCTGCCCACCGACCGCTTCACGTTCGAGGGGTTCCCCACCCGCAAGGCCGGTGAGCGCCGCCGGGTGTTCCAGGCGCTGGCGGGGGAGCAGCGGACGATGGTGTTCTTCGAGTCGCCGCACCGGCTGGCCGAGACCCTGGCCGACATGGCCGTCGGGTTCGGGGGTGACCGACGCGCCGCGGTCTGCCGTGAGCTCACGAAGCTGTACGAAGAGGTCCGTCGCGGGCCGCTGGACGAACTCGTCGAGTGGGCGTCCGAGGGTGTGCGGGGCGAGTTCTGCATCGTCGTCGCCGGCGCCGCGGAGGCCACCGAGGAAGCCACGCTCGACGACGGGGTGCGCCTGGTGCTCGAGCGGGTGGCCGCCGGCATGCGCATGAAGGAGGCCGCCGCGGCGGTCGCGGACGCGACCGGGCTGTCGAAGCGGGACCTGTACGAAGGGGCGCTCGCGGCGCGCTGAGCGGGGCTCGTCACGTTCGCGTCCGCCGGTCCGGAGGCGCGGGGCGGGCCCGTCACGGGCCTCCAGGACGTGGTTCTCCACAGTCCACCGCCGCACGCGTCATCGGGGTTCCGTGCGCCCGTAGGATGGTCCGCATGTCCGCCGGGTCCTCGTTCAGCATCACCACGCCGATCTTCTACGTGAACGACGTGCCCCACATCGGGCACGCCTACACCGAGGTCGCCGCGGACTTCCTCGCGCGCTGGCACCGGCAGCGCGGTGACGACACCTGGCTGCTCACCGGCACGGACGAGCACGGGCAGAAGATCCTGCGCACCGCCTCGGCGAACGACGTCTCACCCAAGGAATGGGCCGACCGCCTGGTCAACGACGCCTGGAAGCCACTGCTCGACACGGTCGACGTCGCGAACGACGACTTCATCCGCACCACCGACGAACGGCACGAGCGTGGCGTGACGGCGTTCCTGCAGAAGCTCTACGACGACGGCTTCATCTACGCCGGCGAGTTCGAGGGCTTCTACTGCGTGGGCTGCGAGGAGTACAAGCAGCCGAGCGACCTGGTCGCCGGTACCGGTGCGTACGAGGGTCAGCAGGTCTGCGCGATCCACTCGATCCCGGTCGAGGTGCTGGCCGAGCGCAACTACTTCTTCCGGATGTCCGACTTCGAGCAGCGTCTGCTCGACCTGTACGAGTCGAACCCGCTGTTCATCCAGCCCGAGAGCGTCCGCAACGAGATCATCTCGTTCGTCAAGCAGGGGCTCCGGGACCTGTCGATCTCGCGCTCCAGCTTCGACTGGGGCATCACGATCCCGTGGGACAGCGACCACGTGCTGTACGTGTGGTTCGACGCCCTGCTCAACTACGTCACGGCGCTCGGCTACGGCACCGACGACGACGAGGCCTTCAAGCGCCTCTGGCCGAGCGTGCACATCGTCGGCAAGGACATCGCCCGCTTCCACGCCGTCATCTGGCCGGCGATGCTCATGGCCGCTGGGCTGCCCGTGCCGGAGCGCGTCTTCGGCCACGGCTGGCTGCTCGTCGGCGGCGAGAAGATGTCCAAGTCGAAGCTGACCGGCATCGCGCCGTCGGAGATCACCGACACGTTCGGGTCCGATGCCTTCCGCTACTACTTCCTGCGCGCCATCACCTTCGGGCAGGACGGCAACTTCAGCTGGGAAGACATCTCGGCGCGCTACCAGGCCGAGCTCGCGAACGGCTACGGCAACCTGGCGTCACGCCTGGTCGCCATGCTGCAGAAGTACTGCGACGGCGAGGTCCCCGCTCGCGGCGAACTGACCGAGTCCGACCAGGCGATCGATGCCCTGGCCGTGTCGGTCACCGAGCGTGCCGACGCCGCCATCGCCGCCTTCGCCCCGCACGAGGCGATCGCCAGCGTGTGGGAACTCGTCGACGCCCTGAACGGGTACATCACCGAGCAGGCGCCCTGGGCCCTGGCGAAGGACGACGCCAACCGCGAGCGCCTCGGCACCGTCCTGACCACCGCGCTCCGTGGCCTCGGCACCGTCACCGTCCTGCTGTCCCCGGTCATGCCGAAGGCGACCGAGAAGCTCTGGGCCTCGATCGGCGCAGGCGGGTCCGTCGCCGAGCAGCGGGTCGACCGTGCGTTCGAGTGGCAGGGTGCGTCGCACGTGGTGCCGCTCGAGAGCGGGCTCTTCCCGCGCATCGAGCAGGTCTCCGCGTGACCGACGCCGAGTCGCACGTCCGGTCCCGCGGTGACGGGGCGTCCGGTGGGTCGAAGCGCGACCTGACATACCCGCCGCTGCCGCAGGCGCTCGTCGTGCCGGTGTACGACAACCACACCCACATGGAGATCGCCGACGGTGTCGGCGACGGGGGTGACGGTCCGCTCGAGTACCGCGAGCACCTCGACCGCGCGTCGAGCGTCGGCGTGCGTGGAGTCGTGCAGGTCGGCACGGACCTCGCCACCTCGGAGTGGTCCGCGTCGATCGCCGCTCGGGAGCCCCGGGTCCTGGCAGCCGTCGCGCTGCACCCGAACGAAGCGCCCGTGCTGCAGGAGCAGGGGCTGCTCGACGAGCACCTCGCCGGCATCGAACGGCTCGCCGCCCTGCCCCGGGTCCGGGCGATCGGTGAGACCGGCCTCGACTTCTTCCGCACCGGTGAGGACGGCCGTGACGCCCAGGTCCGTTCGTTCGAGGAGCACATCCGCATCGCGAAGGAGCACGACCTCGCGCTGACGATCCACGACCGCGACGCGCACGACGCCGTGGTCGAGGTCCTCGACCGCGTGGGTGCTCCGGAGCGGACCGTCTTCCACTGCTTCTCGGGTGGCCCGGACCTCGCCCGGCTCTGCGCCGAGCGCGGCTGGTACATGTCGTTCGCCGGCACCGTGACGTTCAAGAACGCCGCCGTGCTGCGTGAAGCCCTGGTCGTCGCCCCACGGCATCTGATCATGGTCGAGACGGACGCGCCGTTCCTCACGCCGACTCCGTTCCGTGGTCGCCCGAACGCGCCGTACCTCATCCCGCTCACCCTGCGGTCGATGGCGGAGACGCTCGGCACCGACGCATCGATGCTCGCGGCGCAGATCGCGTCGAACACCGAGCTCGTGTACAGCGCGTGGGACGCCGAGCCCGTCACGGTGGACGAGTAGGCGTGGGCGCGCTGCTCGGCCCGGCGGAGATCCGGGAGCTCGCGGCCGAACTCGACGTTACCCCGACGAAGAAGCTCGGCCAGAACTTCGTCCATGACGCCAACACCGTGCGGCGGATCGTGTCGGTCGCCGGTGTGACCCCGTCGGCTCAGGTGCTCGAGATCGGCCCGGGGCTCGGGTCGTTGACGCTCGGGCTCACCGAGACCGGCGCACCCGTCACCGCGGTCGAGATCGACAAGCGCCTGGCCGCCAAGCTCCCGTCGACGGTGTCGTCGATGCAGCCGGACGCGACGCTGACCGTCGTGCAGCAGGACGCCATGACCGTCGCCGCGTCGGACCTCGACACCGCACCGACGCACCTGGTCGCGAACCTGCCGTACAACATCTCCGTCCCCGTGCTGCTGCACCTGCTCGCGACCTTCCCGTCGATCGAGCGGTCACTCGTCATGGTGCAGGCCGAGGTCGGGTACCGGCTCGCCGCCACCCCCGGCAGCAAGGTCTACGGGTCGCCGAGCGTCAAGGCCGCCTGGTACGGGTCGTGGAGCACCGCCGGGTTGGTCAGCCGTCAGGTCTTCTGGCCGGTGCCGAACGTCGACAGCGTCCTGGTGGCGTTCGACCGGCACGAGCCCCCGGGTGACGAGCTCCTGCGGTCGCGGGTGTTCACGCTGGTGGACGCGGCGTTCCAGCAGCGCCGCAAGATGCTGCGGCAGAGTCTGTCCGGAGTGCTCGGCGGCAGTGCGCACGCGTCCGAGGTCCTGACGGCGGCTGGCATCGACCCGACCGCCCGGGGCGAGGCGATCGGTGTGGACGACTTCGTGCGGCTCGGGCGGACGGTCCTCGCTGCTGCGGAGTAGTCCGTTCCTCGCCCGATGACGGTGAAATACGGAATGTTTCGTGGTGTCCGTTCGGTGCTCCTACGGTTGATCGCATCAACCAAGGAGGCATCATGCGATCCACCGAGTCGCCCCGCCCGGCCCGGCGTGTCCTGACCGAGGAACAGATTGTAGAAGGTCGTCTTCGCGCGCTGCGGCGAGCGAATCCTGACCGTCTGCGGGCGCCGAGCGCGTCCACAGCAGCCGAGCGCCGAGCGTTCTTCGCACGGACGCCACGACCGGAAGGCACGTTCGAAGAGCGCCGCGAGCGTCGGCGGCGTGCGATCGAGGCGATCGATCCGGACTGCCGGGTCGAGCCGATCGAGCGCCTGCACCGGGTGCCCTGACCGTGTTCGAGTCTCTCGGACCCGATGACTTCGACGAGCACAGGGTCCTCGAGTTCCACAGATGCTCCGGCCGACCCGCCGCGGTCCTCGTGGAGACGAGTTTCATCGAGTGCGTTCTCCACCGTGCGGAGCCACAACATGCCCGAGCCGCGGCGTTCTGGGATCACCTCGACCTGGCCGACACGAGCATCGTGTACAGCGGGTTCGCCGAGTTCGAGATCTTCGAATCAGCTCATCGCAAGGGACCGCAGGCGGCACGCCACCACAAATCGGCCTGGCGGGACCTGCTGAGTTCGACCCAGATGCACTGGGCCAGTGTCGACGCGGTCGCCGATGACGTCCCCGACCTCATGGAAGAGTTCGGCCTGACCGCTGCAGGTGCCGTGCACGTCGCCACGGCTGAGCACTGGGAGGTCGACGGCTTCGTGACCGTCGATCCCTCGTTCGGTGTGGTGGACAGGGCACGCCTCCCGCTGATGATCGACGCCGAGGGCGCTCAGCTGGCGCGACGCCTGCGTGTCAGCTGACCGCGATGGTGCGAGGTTCCGTGGTCGGTGCGAGCCGAAGTGCCTCGCACCGAACACAGAACCTCGCACCGTCCGTCGCCGGGGTCAGTGCTCGCGGGACGCCATCATCTCGAGGATCTGCTGGTGGTTGCCGTTCCGCTCGGCGTAGCGCAGCGGGTGCACGTTCTGCACCAGGATCTCCGGGGCAGCGCCGGACTCGATGAGCGCCATGACCTCGTCGGCGAAGGCGTCGAGCGGCATCCCACCGAAGTCGGCACCGCCCATCAGGTCGGTCGACACCGCCGGGGGAGCGAGCTCGAGCACCTCGACGGACGAACCGACGAGCTGCTGCCGCAGGGCCTGCGTGTACGAGTGCACCCCGGCCTTCGTGGCGTTGTAGGTCGGCGTGGCGGTCAGCGGCACGAACGCGAGACCGGACGTGACGGTCATCAGCGTCGCGGCGGGCTGCTCGAGCAGGTGCGGCAGGAAGGCGTCGATGAGCCGGATCGTCCCGACCAGGTTCGTCTGGATGGTCGCCATCGCGTCGTCCATGTGGTCCGAGGAGCGCAGGTCCTCGTTGCGCATGATGCCGGACATGGTGATCAGGGCGTCGAGCGTCGGGTACGCCTCGAGCACCGAGGTGGCAGCCGCCTCGATCGACGACGCGTCGGCGACGTCGATCTGCACGGTGCCGAAGCCGTGCTCGGCGGCGAGGGAGTCGAGGAGCGCCTGACGACGGCCACCGATGACGACGGTGCTGCCGGCGGCCTGCAGGCGCTGGGCGAGGGCGAGACCGATGCCTGAGGTCGCGCCGGGGATGAAGACGGTGGAGTTCGTGATGTCCATGACCACCACGATGCTCCGTGGACAGGGTGGCAACCAGAGCGCGGTCATCGGGGGATCGGCGATCCCTGGCACCCGGGCAGGAAGCGGACGATGATCGACCCATGGACCGTGCCGCGCTCGCCGACTTCCTCCGCCGTCGCCGCGAGCTGCTGCGCCCCGAGGACGTCGGTCTCGGGCAGGGGCCACGGCGCCGGACCCCGGGGCTCCGCCGTGAAGAGGTGGCGGCCCTCGCCGGCATGTCCGTCGACTACTACACGCGACTCGAGCAGCAGCGCGGACCGCAGCCGTCCGAGCAGATGATCGCCGCGATCGCCCGGGCTCTCCGGTGCAGCCTCGACGAGCGGGACCACCTGTTCCACCTGGCCGGGCAGAACGCCCCGACCCGGATGCACCGCGCCGACCACGTCGACCCGGCGATCCTGCGGGTGCTCGACCGGCTCGAGGACACCCCGGCGATCGTCGTCAGCCACCTGGGCGAGACCCTGGTGGAGAACCGGCTCGCGGCGGCGCTCCTCGGCAGCTCGGTCGACCTGCCGGGCAACCGGCGCTACCAGGCGTGGCGGTGGTTCGTGACGGGTGAGGAACTCGCGAAGTACGCGCCCGAGCAGCACGAGCGGCTGGGGCGGGTGGTGGTCGCGTCCCTCCGGGCGGCCGTCGGGCTCGCGGGCCCCGGCGACCGCCGGGCGACCGAACTCATCGCCGAGCTGCAGGCGCGCAGTGCCGAATTCCGCGACCTCTGGGCCAAGCACGAGGTGGCCACACGCTGGTCGGACAACAAGACGATCGTGCAGCCGGAGCTCGGGCGCATCACCGTCGACTGCCAGGTCTTGCACACCGACGACCAGGCGCAGGCACTGCTGCTGTTCACCGCGCCTCCGGGATCGGAGGACGCGCAGAAGCTCGAGCTCCTCGGGGTCGTCGGACAGCAGACCTTCGCCGGCTGACGACCTCGCACGGTGCGAACAGGACGTGCCGCCGCGAGAAGCAACGCCACGTCACACACTTGGGCACGTGCGGTATACCGTGCCTAGGCTGGGGACGTGAGCACTCCGCGCGTGTACGTCATCCACGAGAACCCCGAGTGGTTCCCCCCGCTCGCCGCCGCCTTCGAGGCCGAGGGCGTCCCGGTCGAGGAGATCCTGCTGACCGAGGGACAGATCGACCTCGCGGCCGAGCCGGCACCCGGCGTCTACTGGTCCCGCATGTCGGCGAGCTCCCACACCCGCGGCCACGAGTACAGCAAGGAGTACACCCGCGCGATCCTCGGCTGGCTCGAGCGTGCCGGCCGCCAGGTCGTCGGCGGCAGCCACGTGCTCGAGCTCGAGGTGTCGAAGGTCGCCCAGCACGGTCTCCTGCAGCAGGCCGGGTTCGACGTGCCGCGCACCACCGCCGTGTTCGGCACGACGACGCTCAAGGACGCCGCCCGCGCCTTCACCGACGGGCGGGACGTCCCCTTCATCACGAAGCACAACCAGGGCGGCAAGGGCCTGGGAGTGCGGCGGTTCGACTCGCTCGCCGAGTTCGACGCCTACGTCGACAGCCCCGAGTTCGAGGCTCCGGTCGACGGCATCACGCTGCTGCAGGAGTACCTGACGGCCCGCGAGCCCTTCATCACCCGCGTCGAGTTCGTCGGCGGCGAGTTCGTGTACGCCGTCCGCGTCGACACGAGCGCCGGCAGCTTCGAGCTCTGCCCCGCCGACGCGTGCGAGGTGCCCCAGGTCATCGCCGGTGCGGTCTGCGACGTCCCCGGCACCGAGACCGCCGGCGCACCTCCGGCGTTCAGCGTCCGGACCGAGATCACCGCCGAGCACCCGCTGGTCCAGCAGCTCCGCGCGTTCCTCGCCGACCAGCGCATCACCATCGCAGGCGTCGAGTTCATGGAGACCACGGACGGCCGCACCGTCGTCTACGACATCAACACGAACACGAACTACAACCCCGCGGTCGAGGAGTCCGCGCCGGCTTCCGGCCCGCGCTCCATCGCCCGGTACCTCGGCGGCCTCCTGGCCGACGAGTACGCGGCACAGCTCACGGCCTGAGAACGCAAGAACCACCGGACTGGAGGCCCGTGGCGGGCCCGCCACGGGCCTCCAGTCCGCCTTTCCCACACCCCCCAAGGAACACACGTGCGATTCGGATACTGGACCCCGCTCTTCGGCGGCTGGCTGCGCAACGTCGACAACGAGAACATGCCGGTCACCTTCGACTACGTGAAGCGCCTGGCGCAGCGCGCCGAGCGGATCGGCTTCGACCTGACCCTCGTGCCGGAGCTCAACCTCAACGACATCAAGGGCACGGCGGCGCCCTCGCTCGAGGCGTGGTCGCTCGCGGCGGCCATCGCGGCGACGACCGAGCGCCTGGAGATCATGGCGGCGATGCGTCCCGGGTACCACCTGCCCGCGGTGACGGCGAAGCAGGCGGCGACGATCGACGACATCTCGTGCGGCCGGTTCACCTTCAACGTCGTGAGCGCCTGGTGGGCGGAAGAGGCGAGGCAGTACGGCGGGATCTTCTCCGAGCACGACGACCGCTACAAGCGCACGGCGGAGTTCGTCGAGGTCATGAAGGGCCTGTGGCGGGAGACCCCGTACTCGTTCTCGGGCGAGTACTACGACATCGAGAACGCCCACCTCGAGCCGAAGCCCCGCGTGACGCCGCGCATCTACGCCGGTGGGGAGAGCGAGGCCGGCAAGGCGGCGATCACCGGGTACGCCGACGCCTACGTCACGCACGGCGGCACGGTCGAGGAGCTCCGCGCGAAGATCGCCGAGATGAAGCAGCGCCGCGTCGACGCCGGGCTGCCGCCGTTCGAGGCCTTCGGCATGGCCGCCTACGTCATCGTCCGCGAGACCGAGGAAGAGGCGCAGGCCGAGCTCGCCCGGATCACCGACGTCCAGCACGGCCGCGCGTACGAGTCGTACCAGGACTTCATCTCGAAGTCCCAGCTCGAGCACGTGCCCTCGCTCGAGGACTACTCGGTGTCGAACCGGGGCCTGCGCCCCGGTTTCGTGGGGACGCCGTCGCAGGTGGCGGATCGCATCCGGGAGTTCGAGGACGCCGGGGTCGACACGTTGCTGCTGCAGTTCTCGCCGCAGCTCGAGGAGATGGACCGGTTCGGCGAGCAGGTCATCCCGCTCGTCCGCTCGGTCGCGGCGACGGCTGCGGGTGCCTCGGAGACCGTCTCGTGAGCACTGAGGACGACTGGGCGTTCGAGACCCGCCAGATCCGCGCCGGCTTCAAGGCCGACCCGGGCTGGGGCGCGAACGTGCCGCCGATCGCGCAGAGCGCCGCCTACGTCTACCCGTCGGGCGAGGACGCCGCCGCGCGCTTCATGCTCGACGCCCCCGGTCACACCTACACGCGGGTGAACAACCCGTCGGCGGCAGCACTCGAACGCCGGATCGCCGACCTCGAGGGCGGGATCGGTGCGTTGGCACTGGCGTCCGGGCAGGCGGCGACGTCGCTGGCCGTGCTCGGTGTCGCGCGCGCCGGCGACCACGTGGTGTCGAGCGCCTCGCTCTACGGCGCGACCTACACGCTGTTCGCGTCGACGCTCCGTGACCTCGGGATCACCTTCACGTTCGTGCAGGACCCGACCGACCTGTCCGAGTGGGCGGCGGCGGTGCGCCCGGAGACGAAGGCGTTCTTCGGCGAGTCCATCCCGAACCCCCGCGGGGACGTCCTGGACTTCGCCGGGGTGGCCCGGGTCGCGCACGAGGCCGGTGTGCCGCTCATCGTCGACAACACCATCGCGACGCCGTACCTGGTCCGGCCGATCGAGCACGGTGCCGACATCGTCGTGCACTCGGCGACGAAGTACCTGGCCGGACACGGCAGCGCCATCGCCGGGCTCATCGTCGACAGTGGGAACTTCGACTGGGCGGCCCACGCCGACGCGTACCCGCAGCTGGCCACGACCGAGCAGTCGGGGTTCGCCAACACGAACTTCGCCGAGAAGTTCGGGCGTCGGGCCTTCATCCAGCGCACCCGCTCGAAGCTCTCCGCCGACCTCGGACCCGCGATCGCACCGTTCAACGCGTTCCTGGTGCTGCAGGGCATCCAGACGCTGTCGCTCCGCATGGACCGGCACGTGTCGAACGCCGCCGCTGTGGCGACCTGGCTCGACGCGCACGACCAGGTCGAGCACGTGCACTACGCCGGCCTGCCGGACTCGCCGTGGCACCACCTGCAGCAGCGCTACGTGCCGAAGGGGCCGTCGGCCGTGCTGTCGTTCGACCTGGCGGGCGGTGTCGCCGCGGGCCGACGGTTCGTGGCGGCGCTCGAGCTGTTCGACCACGTCTCGAACCTCGGTGACGTCCGCTCGCTCGTCGTGCACCCGGCATCGACCACCCACGTGCAGATGACCTCCGCCGAGCGAGCGGCCGCCGGTGTGGGGGACGGGCTCATCCGCCTGTCGATCGGCCTCGAGCACATCGACGACATCACCGCGGATCTGGCGCGGGGGTTCACGGCAGCCGCAGCGGGATAGGTTGGGGGCATGACCACGTTGGCCGCACCGACCCGCGTGCGGACGCGCGCCCCCGGCAAGATCAACGTGTTCCTGTCCGTCGGGGCGCTGCAGGACGACGGCTACCACGACGTCGCCACGGCGTACCAGGCGGTGTCCCTGTACGAGGACGTCACCGCCGAGGCCGCCGACGACTTCTCGGTCACCTTCACGGGGCCGATCGACACGAGCACCGTGCCGGTCGACGAGTCGAACCTGGCCATCCGCGCTGCCCGGCTCGTGGCCGATGCGGCCGGACACCGCGGTGGGGTGCGGCTGACCATCGACAAGCAGGTGCCCGTCGCCGGCGGCATGGGCGGTGGCTCCGCGGACGCCGCGGCGACCCTGCTCGCCGTCGACACGCTCTGGGGCACCGCGCTCGGTCGCGAAGAGCTGCTCCGGCTCGCCGCGCAGCTCGGCGCCGACGTGCCGTTCGCCTTCGCCGGCGGCACCGCCGTGGGCACCGGTCGTGGTGACGAGCTGAGCCCGGCGCTGGCCAAGGGCGAGTTCCACTGGGTCCTCGCCCTGAGCGACGACGGGCTGAGCACCCCCGCCGTCTACCGTGCGCTCGACGAGCACCGGGAGCGCTACCGAGCCGACATCTCCCCGGCGCCGTCGCACCCCGTGGTCGAGGCCAACGTGCTGCAGGCCCTGCGCGCGGGCGACCCCGACCTGCTCGCCGACTGCGTCCACAACGACCTGCAGGCACCGGCCATGCGGCTGCAGCCCCGGCTCGCGGCGACGCTGGAACTCGGTGAGAAGTCCGGTGCCCTGGCCGGCCTGGTGTCCGGCAGCGGACCGACGGTGGCGTTCCTGGTGGGTGACCGCGACGCCGCGCTCGAACTGCAGGTCGAGCTCAGCGCCGCCGGGCTCGTCGCACTCCGCGCCACCGGGCCGGTGCACGGCGCACGCGTGGTGCACTGACCCGACTTCCGGGCGCGGCCGTCGTCGGCCGGACCGTCACCGTCGTCGGCCGGACCGCCACCGTCAGCGGCTGTACTTCCAGAGGATGACCGTGCCGGTGTGCCAGTAGCGCACGACGTGGAACCCCTCGGCCACGAGCGTGTCGGTGACCTGCGGGCGGATGTTCCGCGACTTGCCGCCGACGAACCACACGGTGTCGATGCCGGAGATCCGCTCGGGCACCGTCGTCGCGATGTCGCCGTTGACGTTCCAGAGCTGGCCGCGTTCGGCACCGGTCTCGGCGACGGCGAGGTCGCGCATCCCGGTGAAGGCCTCGGGGTAGGAGTCGGCGATGACCTGCGCGGTGGTGCCCGGGTGCTCCCAGACACTGCCGAAGACGACGCCCTCGTTCTGGTCGGTGCGCCGGTCCCGCTCGCGCTCGATGATCGCCGCCGCGTTCGCCCAGTGCGAGTCCTGCTTGGCGTGGGGCAGCCGGACGATCGTGCTCGTCGGTGCTGACACGAGCAGCATCCCGACGACCGCGAGCGCCAGCCACCGCCGGGGCCGGATCGCCGTGATCGCCAGGCCGATGAGCAGCGCGACGAACGGCAGGCTCAGGCTGGCGTACTTCGGGGAGTACAGGTGCTCCCCGGCCGCGGTCGCGCCGACGAGCAGTGCGGTGGGCAGGACCGTCAGGGGGACGGCGACGCGCACGGCCTGCATCCGCAGCAGGTCACGGGAAGCGGGAGCGGGGCGTCGGGCCGCGCGCACGGCGAGCACGACGCCGACGATCATCAGCGCCCACCCGAGCACCGCGTACGGCCAGACGGCACCGAACCAGGCGGTCGCGACGACCTGGCGCACGGTGGCCCACCCGACGCCGGTGATCCAGCCGACCTGCTTCGCCTGCCCGGCGGCGAGGACGATGAACGGCGACACCACGAGCGCGGCCCCGACGGCGGCGACGCCCCAGCGCACGAACGCGGCGCGGTCGACCATCGGCGCGGCCACCGGACCGCTGCGCTGCGAGAGCACGGCGTCGCGCCGTGCGGCACGGTCGGCGACGGCGGTCCAGAGGAGCACGACCCCGTGCGCGACGACCGCCAGGGCCAGGTAGACGTTGAACAGCACGGCGACCACGGCGAGCAGGCCGTAGACGACCCACCACCGGGTCGCGTGGTGCCGGACCCGGGTGCGCCGGGCCGCGGTGATCCCCACGAGGGTCAGCGCGACGGCGAAGGTCGTGACGGTGGCGTACGGGCGTCCCTCGGTGCCGGCCCAGGCGACGCGCGGCAGAACCAGGAACACGATCCCGGAGACGACCCCGAGCCGCACCCCACCGAGTCGACGGCCGAGGGCGACGACGAGCCCGGCGGAAACCCCGATGGCCAGGGCACTCGGGAACCGCAGCGTGAACGGCAAGTACCCGACGAGCGTGAACCAGACGTGCATCACGGCGTAGTACAGGCCGTGGACGGCATCGACGTTCTGCAGCTCGGCCCAGAGCGCCGGCCAGCTTCGCTGTGCGCTCGCGACCGTCGCGGCTTCGTCGTACCAGACCGACGGCACCCAGCCGAAGGCCGCTGCGACGACGACACCGAGTGCGCCGACGGTGATCTCCGGCGTCCGTGCGAGGGCTCGGACAGCCGCCACGACGAGTCCCTGCGATCGCGCGCGCACCGACGCGTCCGACGTCGTGCGTCGGACCGGGACGGTACCGGTGCGCGGGGAACTCACGCCCGCGACCGTACCGATCTGCTCTGGGGATCCGCCGCGTCCGGACGCTGAACTCTCACATGCAGGAGTTCGGTGCGACGGGCCAGAATGACGGGATGGAACCCCTCGTCGCCCCTGCCGCCGCGCTCTCCCCGGGGCGGACGCAGCTCGGTTCGCGGACCGCCGCGCTCGCCGACGTCGGGGTCGCCGGGCTGCGACGCCTGGCCACATCGCGCATCCTCGTCGTCGGGGCCGGCGGGCTCGGGGCGCCGGTGGTCGCGTACCTCGCCGGGATCGGTCGGCTCACGGTGGTCGACCCCGACGTGGTCGACGCCTCGAACCTGGCCAGGCAGACGCTCTTCACCGCCACGGACGTCGGCTCACCGAAGGCGCAGGTCGCGGTCGCCCGGGCCGTCGCCGTCGACCCGGAACTCGACGCGGTCGCCGTGGTCGGGTCGTTCACGCCGGACCTGGTCGCCGGACACGACGTCGTGGTCGACGCCGCCGACTCGGTCGTGGTCACCCGGGCCGTCTCGGATGCCTGCGCCGCTGCCGGCGTGCCGTTCGTGTGGGGCACCGTGCTCGGACACGACGGGCAGGTCAGCGTCTTCCGCGACGCCGGGCCGGACGGCGTCGACTTCCACGACCTGCACCCCGACGCGCTGCCCGACGAGGGCTCGTGCGCCCTGGACGGCGTGGTCCCCGCACTGTGCGGCGCGGTCGGTGCGGTGATGGCGGGACAGGTCTTCGCGTTGGTCACCGGCACCGCCGACCCGCTGCTCGGACGCGTCCTGACCGTCGACGCCCGCCGGTGGCGCTGGACCGAGAGCCCCGTCCGTCGCGGGCCCGCCTCGCGTCGACCGGCACCCGCATCCGCCGTCACGACGCCGCGCATCGCGCCCTCCGCCCTGGCCGCCAGGGTGGCGGACCCGTCGGACCCGCTGGTCGTCGTCGACGTCCGGACCGACGAGGAACGGGCGGCCGGCGTGGTCGCCGGTGCCGTCACGGACGACACCGGTGCGGACGAGGTCGTCGTCTACTGCGCACGCGGACCCCGTGCGGACACGTGGGCGGCGCGGCAGCCGGCCGGGAGGCGCGTGACGGTCCTCGACGGCGGCTTCGAGGCCTGGCGTCGCGAGGGGCTGCCCGTGGCGATCGAGCACCGGTCCTGACTCAGCCCGCTCACTTTACTGGGTCGGCCACCGCATTCGCGGATAGGATCGGTGGATCATGACGCAACTGCGGGTACGGGACGCTGCGGCCTTCCTCGGGATCAGTGACGACACCGTTCGACGGCTCGTCGACGGGGGCACCTTCACCCGTGCCACGGACGACGCGGGGCGAGCCGTGGTCGACGGTCGCGAGGTCGCCGCCTATGCACGGGATCGCAGCTCCGAGCTGACCGACCCGTCGTCGGCCGTGAAGAGCTCGGCGCGCAACCGCTTCGTCGGGATCGTCACCGACCTGGTCGTCGACACCGTGATGGCGCAGGTCGAACTGCAGTGCGGCCCGCACCGCGTGGTGTCCCTGATGAGCGCCGAGGCCGTCCGCGACCTGGGGCTCGAGGTCGGGTCCGTCGCGGTGGCGTCCGTCAAGGCCACGATGGTCGCCGTCGAGGCACCCGCCCGGCACGAGGACGAACGATGAGCCGCCTCCGGCCGTTCGCGGCGCTGGCCCTCGCCGCCACCGTCGCGCTCGGGCTCGCTGCCTGTTCGGCTCCGGACACGGGCTCGGGGGCATCGGCCCCGGCGGGCTCCGACACCGAGGGGCCGACCGGTTCGATCACCGTGTTCGCGGCGGCGTCCCTGCAGCAGACCTTCACGACCCTGGGCAAGCAGTTCGAGACCGCGAACCCCGGCGCCTCGATCCGGTTCTCGTTCGCCGGCTCGAGCGACCTCGTCACCCAGATCCAGAACGGTGCTCCCGCCGACCTGTTCGCGTCCGCCGACCAAGCGAACATGGCGAAGCTGACCTCGGATGACCTGGTGACCGGGTCGCCGCAGGACTTCGCGACGAACGTCCTCGAGATCGCCGTCGCACCGGGCAACCCGCGCGGCATCGGTGGCCTCGACGACCTGACGGCTCCGGGCGTCCAGCTCGTCACGTGCGCCGCCCCGGTGCCGTGCGGTGCCGCGACGGCGAAGGTCGAGTCCGCATCGGGCATCGATCTCGAGCCGGTCAGCGAGGAGCAGTCCGTCACCGACGTGCTCGGCAAGGTCGAGTCCGGTCAGGCCGATGCCGGACTCGTCTACGTGACGGACGTCCGAGGGGCCGGCGGCAAGGTCGACGGCGTCCCGTTCGACGAGTCGAGCAAGGCCGTCAACACGTACCCGATCGGCGTGCTCCGGGAATCCGAGGACCCGGAGCTCGCGCAGGCGTTCTCGGAGTACGTCCGCTCCGCCGCCGGGCAGCGAGTGCTCTCCCACGCGGGCTTCGGGAAGCCCTGACCCGTGGCTCCGCGCGCTGACGGACGGCCGCCGGTCGCGTGGTGGCTCCCACTGCCCGCGGTGCTCGGCGGGTTGTTCGTCGTCGTGCCCGTGCTCGCGATGCTCGGCCGGGTGGACTGGTCGTCGTTCGTCGGGCTCGTGACCTCGACCGCGTCGCTGACCGCGCTCGGCCTCAGCCTCGGCACGGCGCTCGCGGCCACCGGCGTCGCGTTCGTCCTCGGGTACCCGCTCGCGGTGCTGTTCGCGCGGTCGCGGTCGCGCTGGATCGGCGTCGCCCGGGCGGTCGTGCTGCTGCCGCTCGTGCTCCCGCCGGTGGTCGGCGGACTCGCCCTGCTCGCGGCCTTCGGTCGACTCGGCGTGGTCGGCGCGTTCCTCGACGACCACGGCCTGCACATCGCGTTCACCACGACGGCGGTCGTCATCGCGCAGACCTTCGTCGCGATGCCGTTCCTGGTGTCCTCGGTCGAGGGGGCGCTCCGCGTCGAGGGCGACCGGTACGAGCGGGTCGCCGCGACCCTGGGCGCCGGGCCGACGCGGACCTTCCTGACCGTCACGACCCCCCGGGTGCTGCCGGGCATCGTGTCCGGGCTCGTGCTCTGCTTCGCCCGGGCGCTCGGCGAGTTCGGCGCCACCCTGACCTTCGCCGGCAGCCTGCAGGGGGTCACCCGGACCCTGCCGCTCGAGGTCTACCTGCAGCGCGAGGTCGACCCGGACACCGCGGTGGCCCTGGCGGTCGTGCTCGTCGTGGTGGCCGTCGTCGTCATCGGGGCGTCGTCGTTCCGGTCCCGCGGAGCCCTGACGTGACGGCCGAGGGCGCGGCGGGTGTCCGGGCGCGCGTCGTCGTCGGGTTGCGGGACGTCGATGTCGCGATCGAGGTCTGTGCGGCGGAGTGCCTGGCGGTCATCGGGCCGAACGGCGCGGGCAAGTCGACGGTGCTCGAGGCCCTGGCCGGACTGCTGCCGATCGACTCCGGGCGGATCGAACTCGACGGGGTCCAGGTCTCGACCCCACAGCACACCGTGCCCGCGCACCGTCGTCGCGCCGGACTCGTCGCGCAGCGGTCCGACCTGTTCCCGTTCCTCGACGTCGTCGGGAACGTCGCCTTCGGGCCCCGTGCGGCCGGAACCGGTCGTGCCGCGGCCCGGCAGCGCGCCCGCCACGCGCTCGACGCCGTCGGGGTCGCCGACCTGGCCACCCGCGACCCACGAACACTCTCGGGCGGTCAGGCGCAGCGCGTCGCGATCGCCCGGGCGCTCGCCACCGACCCGGCGGTGCTGCTGCTCGACGAACCGACGTCGGCGCTCGACGTCGGCGCGCAGGACGAGGTCCGCGCGGCACTCCGGACCGCCGTCGCCGGCCGGCCCGCGGTGCTCGTCACGCACGACCCGGTCGAGGTCGTCGCCCTGGCCGACCGCGTCGTCGTGCTCGAGGGCGGACGGGTGGTCGAGCAGGGCACCCCCGCGGCCGTGCTCGGTCGTCCGTCGAGCCTGTTCGCCGCGACGTTCTCCGGACTCGCGCTGGTGCGCGGGACCGCCACCGGGGGTGGGATCGCGATCGACGGCGGGGGCGAGCTGGCGTCCGGGACGCACGCCGTGCCTCCCGGCCAGCCCGCCCTGGCCGCCTTCCACCCGACGGCCGCCGTGCTGACGCGAGACGGTGCCGGAGCTGCGCGCACCGTGTCGTCGCTCGAGCCGCGCGACGGACTGGTGCGGGTGCGGGCCGGTGACCTGGTGGCGGACCTGACGCTCGCCCGGCTGACCGCGCTCGGGATCGCCC
Organism: Curtobacterium sp. MCSS17_011; assembly: GCF_003224275.1. Taxonomy (NCBI): domain Bacteria; kingdom Bacillati; phylum Actinomycetota; class Actinomycetes; order Micrococcales; family Microbacteriaceae; genus Curtobacterium; species Curtobacterium sp. MCSS17_011. Next base: position 205,578 of record NZ_QKLE01000004.1, read on the forward strand.
CGGGCGACGCCGTGCGCATCGACGTCCCCGCAGCCGAGGTGGCGGTCTACGCGCCCGGCGGTTGAGCAACGGGCGCCGGACTGGGCGTACCTGGTCGGATCGGGCGTATCTGGTCGGAAGTTCGCACCAGGTATGCCCGAAAGCACCAGGCATCGCGGGCGTTCTGGGAAGGAACGGGCACGGGGCGCGCGGGCACGGGGTCGAGTCGGGCGTACCAGGTGGTTCCGGGCGTACCTGGTCGAATCGGGCGTACCTGGTCGGAAGTTCCGACACGGCATGCCCGAAAGCACCAGGCATCGCGCGCGTTCTGGGAAGGAACGGGCGTACCGCTCAGCCGCCGAACTCAGCCCCCGAACTCAGCCGCCCGACCTCAGCCGCCGGCGAAGGGCGGCATGACGTCGACGACCTCCACGCCCGAGAGCGAGGTCGCCCGGTCGCGCGTCGTCACGCCGTCGACCAGGTACGAGCACCGCTCCTGCAACGCACTCCAGCGTGAAGGGTCGGCGGCGTCGATCTCGCGCAACGCCCCGTCGATCGTGGGACCCGTCGTGGTCAGCGAGTCGACACCCACGGCCGCACGGGCAGCGGCGAAGAACCGGATCGTGGTCATGCCTCAGCCGCCGATCGCACTCATGCCGCGCGTCGGGTGCACGAGCTCGTCGCTGTCGTCACCGTGGTCGCGCGGCTTCGCCCACATCGCGAGCCGCCAGAGCTCGGCGATCTGGTCGTCGTCCGCCCCGGAGCGCATCGGTCCGAGCACGTCGGTCTCCTCGTCGGAGAACAGGCAACTGCGCACGTGCCCGTCGGCGGTCAGTCGGGTGCGGGTGCAGTCGGCGCAGAACGACTCGGTGATGCTCGCGATGATCCCGACGGTGCCGAGGGGTTCCCCGGTGACGGCGTCGTGCACGCGGTACCTCTCGGCCGGAGCGCCGTCGCGCGGGGCGTCGTCCGGCGTGAGCACGAACGACGTCGCCAGCAGCGCGCGGGTCTCGGCGGCGGTGATCATCGAGGTGCGGTCCCAGGCGTGGTCGGGGTCGAGCGGCATCTGCTCGATGAACCGCAGCTCGTAGCCGCGCTCGAGGCACCAGCGGAGCAGCTCGGGGGCGGCCTCGTCGTTGATGCCGCGCAGCAACACCGCGTTCACCTTGATGTCGAGGCCGGCGTCGTGTGCGGCCGACAGCCCGGCGATCACCTTGTCGAGGAACGGGCGGCGGGTCACGGTGGTGAAGACGTCGGGGTCGACGGTGTCGAGTGACACGTTCACGCGCCGCAGTCCGGCGTCGTACAGGCCCTGGGCGCGGTGGGCGAGGCCGATCGCGTTCGTGGTGAGGGACAGCTCGGGGGCGTCGGGCAGTGCGGCGCACCGGGCGATCACGTCGACCAGGTCGTGCCGGAGCATCGGCTCCCCGCCGGTGAACCGGACCTTGCGGACGCCGAACCGCGACGAGCCGATACGGACCAGGCGCTCGATCTCGGTCGCCGTCATCAGGGCCTCGTCCGGGGCGAACGGCAGTCCGGCCGCGGGCATGCAGTACGTGCAGCGGAGGTTGCAGCGCTCGGTCAGCGACACCCGCAGGTCGACGGCGCGACGCCCGAAGCGGTCGACGAGCCCGGCGGGGGCCGGGTCCACGGAGCCGGTCGTGCCGAGCAGGATCGCGGGTGCCATGGTCGTCAGCGTACGTGTTCCACGCGCCGGAACGACAGCCGCTCCCACCACCGCCGCCACTCCGACCGCTCCGTGCGCAGCAGCGTGACGACCACGATGACCACCACGGCCGCGAGCAGCCACCACCGGTAGGCGTCCGCCGACGGCCACACCCCGCGCAGCGCGATGGCGAGCCCGATCGAGAGCCACTCCCACCGGCCGGACAGCACCACGAACGGGATGAGCAGCAGCGCGTACCAGGGGTAGCGCGGCGTCACGGCGAGGAAGGTCACGCCGATCATCAGGACCTCGCCGGACCACGGCCGCGACGGGTCGGACAGCCGCCACGCCACGAACGCCGCCAGCAGCACCAGGAGTCCCACCACCAGGGTCGCCGCGTCGCCCTTGACCACGAGCGACACCAGCGCGAACCGGGAGCCGTCCTCGTAGCCCTCCTCGCTCAGGTAGCCGGGCAGGTACCCGAGCACGTCGAGCCCGGTCGTCAGCACGTAGGGCACGTAGAGCAGCCCGAACACCGCGATGCCGATCGGGATCGCCCACCACGCCCGACCGCGGCCGAGCAACGGTGGGTACACGATCGCCGGGATGAGCTTCGTCGCGGTCGCGGCCCCGAGCGCGATGCCGCCCCAGATCGGTCGCCCGAACGCGACGAGCACGACTCCGGCCGTGGCGAGTGCGGCTCCGACGACGTCGACGTGCGAGTTGGTGACCGCCTCGGACGCGACGAGCGGCGACCAGGCCCAGAGCGTCGCCCACCAGGTCGGACGGCCGATCCGGCGGAGCACCAGGACGAGCCCGACGGTCACGCCGAGGGACACGAGCAGCCCGGCGACCTGGAACGGCAGGTACTGCGCGGTCGCCGGCACGAAGAACCGCACAGCGGCGAACCAGAGCTGGGCCATCGGCGGGTAGATCGTCGTCACGTCGGGCCGGTTGATCGCGGTGCAGTGTCCGTCCGCACCGTCGCCGAGCCCGCGGAACCGGGGCTTGATGTCGTCGCACGTGCCGTTCACCTTGTCGGGGAACAACCAGTCGGGTCGGAGACCGGACAGTGCCGTGGACTGGGGGGTGTGCGCGTAGGGGGAGACACCGGCATGCTGGACGATGCCGTCCCACGCGTACCGAGCGGAGTCGGTGCTCGTGTTCGGCGGGCCGACCAGCGCGGCGATGCCGATCACCACCGCTCCGCCGATGACCATGGTGGTCATCCACCGGACGGGCACGAAACGCACCGCGAGCACGGCGATGACGAAGACGGTCCAAGCGATCAGCGTCCACGCAACGAATGCAGAACGATGGCCCGATCGGAGGAACCCCAGATGCGTGACGCCGACGGCGATGACGCCCGACAGGGCGAGTACCCCCACGGCGGCCAGCGCCGTGCCGATCCGGGCGGCGGTGCCGTCGGCCAGGGACGGTCGGAAGGCACGGAGTCGGTCGCTCATGGTCCGTCGAGGCTATCCGGCGTCCAGCGCCTGCTGCACGACGGACGAGCAGCTCTGGCGTCCCCCAACCGCAACGCCCGCTCGGCGGTGGTGCTCGGGCGCCTGCTCGGCATCGCGTTCCTGATCTGCTTCGGCACCGGGATCTACAGCCACCTGCTGCAGGAACCGCTCGGCTGGATGCGGTTCCCGACCCGTCCGACGCAGCTGTACCAGTTCACGCAGGGCCTGCACATCACGACCGGCATCGCGATCATCCCGCTGCTGCTCGCCAAGCTCAACACCGTCATGCCCGCCCTGGTGCAGGTGCCGCCGGTGCGCGGTGTGCTGCACCTGCTCGAGCGGCTGTCGATCGCGGTGCTCGTGTCCGCGTCGATCATCCAGGTCGTCACCGGACTGCTGAACACCTACCAGTGGTACCCGTGGCCGTTCCCGTTCCGGCAGGTGCACAACGCGATGGCCTACGTGATCATCGGGTCGCTGGTCATCCACATCGCGGCCAAGCTGCCGGTCATCGCCCGCTACTGGCGGAAGCGCGACTCCTACGACGTGCACGGCCGGTTCGTCGCGGATCCCGCGTCCGGCAGTGAGCTGCTCCCACCAGGCCGGGAGGCCCGACACGGGGCTGCCCCGAGCGCTGCGGTCTCCGGGACCGCCGGGTCCACCGCCCCCGGCCTGCTGGGCCGCGTGTTCCGCTGGATCGACGGCGTCGACGCCGCCGCGAGCGGCGGCGCCGAGTCTCGGCCCACCGGACCGGACTCGGCCCCGGACACCCGCGAGGTGTCCGAGGAGTCGAATCTCGGCCAGCCGACGGCCGACGTCGACGAGCCAGGCAGCGCCTCCAGGCCGACGCCGGACGCGGCCACCGGACGACGCGAGCGCATCGCCCGACGCGGGTTCTTCGCCGGCGTGACGGCGGCGACCGTGGGTGTCGTCGTGCTCACGGCAGGCCAGTCCTCGAAACCCGCCGAACCGTTCAACGTCTTCGGCGCCCGCGGCCGCGGCATCGGTTCGCACGGTCTGCCGGTCAACCGCACCGCACGTGCCGCCGGCGTGCTCGCCAGCGCGACCGCCGCCGACTGGACGCTCAAGGTCGTCGGCCACGACGTGAGCCGCACCTTCGTGCGGGCCGAACTCGTCGCGCTCGGCACCGCTCAGGTGGACCTGCCGATCTCGTGCGTCGAGGGCTGGAGTCAGATGGCCACCTGGAAGGGCGTGCGGATGCGTGACCTGCTCGACGCCGTGCAGGCGCCGCAGGGGTCGCACGTCCGCGTGACGAGCCTGGAGCGCCACGGCGGCTACCGGATCATGGACATGGGGCCGGAGTACGCCGAGGACCCCACGACGCTCATCGCCCTCGAGCTGAACGGTGCGACGCTCGACCTGGACCACGGGTTCCCGGCGCGGATCATCGCTCCCGGGCGGCCCGGTGTGCTGCAGACGAAGTGGATCGAGAAGATCGAGGTGCTCCGGTGAGGGCCGCGCGGATCGTGCTCGTGGTGATCGGCGTGCTGGTCATCGCGTTCGGGGCGTACGTGCTCGTGACGTCCGTCAAGCCGAATCGCATCGGCGGGCTCGGGGTGTGGCTGCTCGCGGCGGTGGTGCTGCACGACGCGATCTTGTCGCCGTTCGTGGTCGGCGCCGGGCTGCTGCTGCGTCGGGCCGGACGCTCGCTGCGGGCCTGGGTGCTCGTCGTCGTGCAGGCGGCGATCGTGCTCGGCAGCGTGCTCGCCCTGGTGGTCCTGCCGGAGATCGCGGCCAAGGACCACGGGCAGAAGAACCCCACGGTGCTGCCGTTCGACTACGGCACGCGGCTGCTGCTCGTCGAGGGGGCGCTGTTCGTGGTCGTGGTCGTGGTGCTCGTGGTCGGGGTGGTGCTGGCGCGTCGGCGTCCGGCCGCGCCGTCCGGCTCGTCTGGTTCGACCGGTTCGTCCGCCGTGCGCACCACTGGTTGACGAGACAACCTTTCGGTATGATCAGGTCATGACCGACGAGACCCCGTGGCTCACTCGCGAGCAGCTGCGCGCGTGGATGAAGCTCGTCGCCGTCATGGAACTCCTGCCGGCGGCGCTCGACCAGCAGTTGCAGCGTGACGCCGACCTGACGCACTTCGACTACATGGTCATCGCGATGCTCTCCGAGACCGACACCCGGACCCTGCGGATGTCGGCGCTCGCCTCGGCCACGAACGCCTCGTTGCCGCGGCTGTCGCACGTGGTGTCCCGCCTCGAGAAGCGGGGGCTCGTGACCCGGTGCCCGTCGACCTCCGACCGCCGGGCCACCGACGTCCGCCTGACCGACGCCGGCTACGCCACCATCGTCGAGGCTGCTCCGGACCACGTCCGCACCGCCCGCCGGGTGGTCATCGACGCGCTCTCCGACGAGCAGGTCGCGCAGCTCGACGGCATCGCGGCGTCGCTCCTGACACGGCTCGACCCCGAGGGGCGCTTCGCGGCGCTCACCTACCCGCGCGAGGACGACGACACCGCGATCTGCGAGGCGCGGCTGACGGGGACGGCGTCCGACTGACGCCGGTCGTGGCCCGCGTCACGCTCGCTCGGCTGTGCCCGTCCCTGCAATAGGCTCGCCGCATGACCGACCCCGCCGCGCCGTCCGACACGTACTCCTACCTCGGACCCGCCGGCACGTTCACCGAGGCGGCCCTGAAGCTCGTCGAGGCCGCCGCCGGCAAGCCCTGGCGGAGCGTCAACAACGTCGGCGAGGCCCTGGACGACGTCATGTCCGGCCGGTCGATCGGGGCCGTCATCGCGATCGAGAACAGCGTCGACGGCGGGGTCAGCGCCACGCAGGACGCTCTGGCCCGGATCCCCGGCGTGCGGATCGTGGGGGAGTACCTGGTCCCCGTCGACTTCGTGCTGGTCGCCCGACCCGGCACGACCCTGGCCGACGTCCGCACGGTGAACGCACACCCCGTCGCCTACGCGCAGACCCACAACTGGCTCGAGACCAACCTGCCCGGCCACGGCCACATCCCGGCGTCGTCGAACGTCGCCGCCGCGCTCGCCCTGCTCGAGGAGAACCCGACCGCCGACGCCGCCGTCGCGCCGCCCGGCATCACCGACCACCACGACGTCGTCGTGCTCGCCTCGTCGATCGGCGACAACGCCTCGGCGGTCACCCGGTTCGTGCTCGTGTCGAAGACCCTCGCGCTGCCGGAGCCGACCGGTGCCGACAAGACGAGCGTCATCGTCGAGCTGCCCGCCGACCACCCCGGCGCCCTGGTGGACATGCTCGAGCAGTTCGCGACGCGCGGCATCAACATGGGGCTGCTGTCGTCACGCCCGATCGGCGACGAGCTCGGCCGCTACCGGTTCGTCATCGACCTCGACGGGCACGTGCGCGACGAGCGGGTCGCGGACGCCCTGCTCGGCCTGCGCCGTTTCAGCCCCCGCGTGACCTTCCTCGGCTCGTACCCGCGTGCCGACGGCGCCCGCCCCGAGGTGCCTGCTCGCTACTCGGACGCCGCGTTCGTCGAGGCGCGCGACTGGCTGCGCGCCATCGTGTCGGGCGAGCCCGGGGCGCGGTAGCGCAGCGCCCGGCGCGGGCCGACGCCCGAGCGACAGGCTCAGGGCCAGGGCCAGGGCCAGGGCCAGGGTCAGGGCCAGGCTCAGGGTCAGGGCACCTGGCGCGAGCCGTGGCGGTCGTCCGCCGGGTCCGGCACGCGCACGGAGAGTCCCATCGGGTCGATCCGCGAGCGGAACGCGATGACCTCGCCGACCGGGTCGCCGTCGATCTCGAACTCGTCGGGTCGCTCGAGCCGGGCCGTGAACTCCTGCCCGCGCAGGTAGCGCAAGGGGCGTTCCTCGCGGGACTTCGAGACGATCTTCTGGCCGACGGCGGTCTTGCCGAGGGTCGAACGACGGAAGGCCCGCAGGATCCCGTTCTCCCAGAACACCCGGGCGCCGATCCGCACCCAGCCGAAGAACCCACGCGGCCGCATGACGGCGATGTCGAACACGCCGTCGTCGATCTCGGCGTCCGGCAGCAGGATCGCGCCGGCCTGCAGCATGCCGCAGTTGCCGACGATCAGGGAGTGCGCGCGGAGCGAGCGGTTGCCGTCGTCGTCGAGCTGGTACCGGAACTCGAACGCGTTGGCGTCGCGGACCGACCGGAACAGGGAGTCGACGTACGCCAGCCAGCCGACCTTCTTCTTCAGCTCGGGACGGGTGTTCACGAGCATCCGGGCGTCGAGCCCGAGGCCGGCCATCACCAGGAAGCCGAAGCGTTCGCGCTCACCGCCGGGGCGCTCGACCTTGAGCATGCCGAAGTCGATCTTGCGGTCGTCGCCGTGGAAGATCGTGCGGACGCTCGCGCCCAGGTCGTCGAGGGGCAGCTTCATGTTGCGGGCGAGCAGGTTTCCGGTGCCGCTCGGCAGCAGTGCGAGGGTCGAACCGGCTTCGTGCACGACCTCGGCGACCGCACGGACCGTGCCGTCACCGCCGGCTGCGGCGACGACGTGGGCACCGGCCTCGATCGCGGCGCGGGCCATGCCGCCGCCCGGGTCCTCTTCCGAGGTCTCGAACCACAGGGTGTCGGCCCAGCCGGCCTCCTGCTGCTGTTCTTCGACGGTGCGCTTGAGGGTCGGCAGGTGGACCTTGACCGGGTTGTAGACCACCGCGGCCGTCCGCTGCTCGGTGGGGAGGGCGTCCTGGTCCGCGGGCGCGGTCTCCGAAGGGGTCGACATTCCTCCACGCTACCGATCGAGGCTGCGTGCGGTTGCCCCCGTCTAGGATGGGGCGGTGATCGATCCACAGCTGCTTCGCGACAACCCGGACGTCATCAAGGCTTCACAGCAGGCGCGCGGTGCCTCCGTGGCCGTCGTCGACGAAGCCGTCGCCGCCGATTCCGCCCGCCGCAGTGCGATCACCTCGTTCGAGTCGCTCCGCGCCGAGCAGAACGCCTTCGGCAAGACCGTCGCCAAGGCGCCGAAGGACGAGAAGGCCGCGCTCGTGCAGCAGGCCCAGGCGCTCGCCGCCCAGGTGAAGGAGGCGCAGGCCACAGTCACCGCGGCCGAGGACACCTTCAACACCGTCGTGCGCGCCATCCCGAACGTGGTGCTCCCCGGTGTGCCCGAGGGCGGCGAGGACGACTTCGTCACGCTCCGCACCGTCGGTACCAAGCCGGAGTTCGACTTCGAGCCGAAGGACCACGCCGACCTCGGTGAGCACCTCGGCATCATCGACATCCCCCGCGGCGTGAAGGTGTCCGGCTCGCGCTTTTACTTCCTGCGCGGCCTGGGCGCCCGGCTCGAGATCGCGCTGATGTCGCTCGGCCTCGACCGTGCGATCGCCGCCGGGTTCGAGCCGCTCATCACCCCGACGCTCGTCCGCCCCGAGACCATGGCCGGCACCGGGTTCCTCGGCGAGCACGCGGCCGAGGTCTACCGGCTCGAGGCCGACGACCTGTACTTGACCGGCACGAGCGAGGTCGCACTCGCGGGGTTCCACGCCGACGAGATCCTCGAGTTCGCCGACCCGTCGGCCGCCCACCGCTACGCCGGCTGGTCGACCTGCTACCGGCGTGAGGCCGGTTCGGCGGGCAAGGACAACCGCGGCATCCTCCGCGTGCACCAGTTCAACAAGCTCGAGATGTTCGCCTACGTCCACCCGGACCAGGCCGAGGCCGAGCACGAGCGCCTCGTCGCCCACCAGGAGCAGATGCTCCAGGACCTCGGGCTCCACTACCGCGTGATCGACGTCGCCGCCGGCGACCTCGGCACGAGCGCGGCGAAGAAGTACGACATCGAGGCCTGGGTCCCGACGCAGGGCACGTTCCGCGAGCTCACGTCGACCTCGAACTGCACGACGTACCAGGCCCGCCGCCTCGACATCCGGTACCGCACCGAGAGCGGCAAGACCGCTCCGGTCGCCACCCTGAACGGCACCCTCGCCACCACCCGCTGGATCGTCGCGATCCTCGAGACCCACCAGCAGGCCGACGGTTCCGTGGTCGTGCCCGAGGTCCTGCGCCCCTACCTCGGTGGCGTCGAGGTGATCGAGCCCCGATGAGCACCCAGGGACGGTTCGTGGACGGCACCGCGCAGGGCGCGGGCAGCGACGCGCCCGCCCGCACCAAGCGCTGGCTGGTCGCGCTCGACATCGACGGCACCACCATGCGTGAGGACGGCGTCGTCACCCAGGCCGTCGTCGCCGCCGTGCGCGAAGCCGAAGCCGCCGGGCACGAGGTCATGCTCTCCACCGGCCGCAGCGAGGGGATGACCGTGCCCCTGCTCGAGACCCTCGGCATCCGGCCGAAGTACCTGGTGTGCGCGAACGGTGCGCTCATCCTGGCCCGCCGCGCCGACGGCTCCTACGTGCGCGAACACGTCGAGCGGTTCGACCCGTCCGAGGTGCTGCAGACCATCCACGGAGCGCTCGAGAACGCGGCGTTCGGCGTTGAGGACGAGACCGGGCACTTCCTGTTGTCCGGCAACTTCCCCGACGACACGATGACGGTGGAGGGCGAGCACGTGCCGTTCGAGCAGCTGCTCGGCGTCGAGGCCACCCGTGTCGTCGTCATCTCGCCCGGTCACGACACCGAGGACTTCCTGCAGATCGTCGAGCAGATGGGGTTGCACAAGGTCTCGTACTCCGTCGGCTGGACGTCCTGGCTCGACATCGCTCCCGAGGGCGTGACGAAGGCCACCGCCATGGAGCGCGTGCGCGAGTGGCTCGACATCCCGCGTTCCCGCGTCTTCGCCGCGGGCGACGGCCGCAACGACATCGACATGCTCCGCTGGGCCTCGACCTCCGGTCGCGGCGTCGTCATGGGCCAGGCCCCCGACGACGTCGTCGACGCCGGCAACGAGCTCACCGGCGGTATCACCGACGACGGCTTGGCAGCGGCGCTCGACTCCCTGCCCCGCTAGTCCGCGCTCGCGCGCACCCCTGCCTGGAGGCCCGGGTAGACTTCCCGGGACGCGATCACGTCTCGCCACGTGGTCGCGTCACTGGAGGGTTGTCCGAGCGGCCGATGGAGCCTGTCTTGAAAACAGGTGGGCAGAGATGTCTCGTGGGTTCGAATCCCACACCCTCCGCGATGGACACACGGTTGCGCCCACTCCGCCTCGACGACGCGGCCGTCCTGGCTGCGGTCATCACCGAGAACGCCGACCACCTGCGACCGTGGGAACCGGCCCGGGCGCCGTCGTACTACACGGAGTCCGGGCAGCGGGACGTCATCACGCATGCCCTCACCGCGCAGCGGTCCGGCAACGCGGTGCCCTTCGTCATCGAGTCGACCGACGGGGAACTCCTCGGCCGCATCACGCTGAGCGGGGTCACGCGCGGCGCCCTGCAGTCGTGCGCGATGGGCTACTGGATCCGCACTGACCGTACCCGGCAGGGGCACGCGTCCCGCGCTGTCCGCGCGGCCGCCGATCATGCCTTCGACGTGCTCCGTCTGCACCGCGTGCAGGCCGAGACCCTGCCGGAGAACGTCGGCTCGCAGCGCGCTCTCCAGTCGGCAGGCTTCACCCGCTACGGCTTCGCGCCGGAGTACATCAAGATCGACGGGGTTTGGCGCGACCACGTCATGTTCCAGCTCGTCGCCCCGACGCCGGCCCCGTGATCGAGGTCGTCGAGTACCGACCGGCCTGGCCCGCGCGGTTCCGGCAGCTGCACGATGCGTACGCCTCCGCGCTCGACGACGCGGACGTGCCGTTCCGGAGCATCGAGCACGTCGGCAGCACATCCGTACCGGGCTTGGCCGCGAAGCCCGTGCTCGACGTCGACGTCGTCGTGGACGCTGCCGACGTCCCGGCTGCAGTGGCGGCGATGGCGACGATCGGCTTCGAGCCGCGCGGAGAACTGGGTGTCCCGGGGCGGCAGGCGTTCCGGGCTCCGGAGCATTTCACCCCGACCAACACCTACGTCGTCACGATCGGGTCGCTCGCGCTGCGGAACCACCTGGCCGTCCGCGACGTGCTGCGTGCCGACCCGGCGCTTCGCGACGAGTACGCCGCCGTGAAGCGCCGGGCGGCCACCGAGGCCGAGGACATCGACGACTACATCGAGCGGAAGAGCGAGGTGCTGGGTCGGATCCTCCACGCCGGTGGCCTGTCCGACGACGAGCGCGCCGCCATCGCCGCCACGAACCGCCGGATCACCGACCGCGGCGCCTCCGGCTGACCCGGGGCGCTCACGGCGTGAGCGACTGCTGGCCCAAAGTGGCGGAGCCAGCGAACCAGAACCGTCAGCGCTCCGTCGAGTACGGTCGACCCATGACGATGCCAGCCGGTGGTGGGGGATGGATTCCGAAGTCGCCGAGGGGGAAGAAGATCCTCGCGACGTGCGTCTTCGTCGCGGCACCGATCGTGCTCGCCTTCATCATCTTCACCGGGTTCGTTGGCGGCCTGCGCTGACCTCGCCCTGACTCAGGCGGTGGCGAGCATCGGGTAGAGCGCGGTGAGCGGGGCGCTCAGGCCGGCACGGACGTCACGGCTGACCTGGTCGGCGAGGACCTCGTGCTCCCCGGCCTCGACGGCGTCCCAGATCGAACGGACGATGTCGGCGGGGTCGGACTTCTCGACGTCGAGCCCCTCGGTCATGCCGGTGTCGGTGTAGCCGAGGTGCGCTCCGACGACCTGGGTGCCCTGCGGTGCGAGCTCGAGGCGCAGGGAGTTGGTGATCGACCAGAAGGCCGCCTTCGACGCCGAGTAGGCGCCGCCGAGCGCGATCCAGCTGAGCACCGAGTGGACGTCGACCAGTGCGCCGCCGGCGATCGTCGGAGCGAAGGCCTTCGCGACGCGGAGCGCCCCGAAGACGTTCGTCGCGAAGAGGCGCTCCACCTCGGCGACCGAGGTCTCGAGCAGTGGCTCCATGCCGCCGATGCCGGCGTTGTTCACGACGATCGTCGTGTCGGCGGCGGCACGGGTTGCCGCGTCGACGCTCTCCTGGCTCGTGACGTCGAGGGCGAGTGGGACGATGCGCTCGTCGTTCCATGTGCGCGGGTTGCGAGCGGTCGCGTAGACCTTGGTGGCGCCACGCTCCAGGGCCTGGCGGACGAACTCGGCGCCGAGGCCGCCGTTCGCTCCGGTGATGAGGACGACGGCGTTGGTGAGGTCGGTCACGGGGTGCTCCAGTCGTGCGGGGGATGCGGGATGTTGAGTACGGAAACCGAACCTAGCACGGTGTGTCCGGAAGTCGAACCCAGCTAGGATGAGCACATGCTCGGCATCCTCGGCGGCGACGAGCGCTGCCCCGTCGCACGCTCCCTCGACGTCCTCGGCGAGAAGTGGACGCTCATGATCGTCCGCGACGCCGTCGGTGGCTCGACCCGCTTCAGCCAGTTCCAGCAGAGCCTCGGCATCCCGCGCGAGGTCCTGACCGCACGCTTGGCCTCACTCGTCGACGGGGGAGTGCTCGAGCGCACGACCTACAAGCCCGAAGGGGCACGTGCCCGCGAGGAGTACGTCCTGACCGACGCCGGCCGCGACCTGTCGCTCGTGCTGCTCGCCCTCGGCGGCTGGGCCGACCGGCACAGGCCGTCCGAGCGGGAGTCGGACCTGCGCTTCGTCGACGCGGAGACCGGCGAGGCGGTCGAGGCCGCCGCCGTGACCGTGGATGCGCAGGAGCGCATCCCGACCGCACGCCTCCGCGCCGTCATGGAGCCAGCGTCCTGAACGCGACCAGCTGACGGACAGGAGGCCCGTGGCGGCCCCGTCCGTCGCCTCCAGGCTGTCCTCGGGTGCGTCAGCGGCGCACGTCGCACCCGCAACTCGCGCCGAGGACCAGCTCGGCGGGGACCAGGTCGCGGTGCCACTGGTTGTCCGCGTCGAGGCCGAGCACACGGTCGACCGCGGCGACCGCCATCGTCTCGATCGGCTGCCGGACCGTGGTGAGCTGCGGGTTCGTGTAGTCCGCCTCGGCCGCGCCGTCGAAGGACACGATCGCGACGTCCTCGGGGACGCGGAGCCCGAGTTCCCACAGTGCGCGCATCACGCCGATCGCCTGCATGTCGGAGCTGACGAAGACGGCTCGGGGTCCGGTCTCGTCGGCGAACATGCGGAGGCCGGCTTCGTAGCCACCGCGCCGGGTGAAGTCGGTGCGGACGATGGGGCCGTCGGGCAGGCCGGCCCGGCGCAGGGCACGCATCCACCCCTGCTCGCGGAGCTCCATCGAGCCGGTGTGCCCCATCACGAGGCCGATCGAGCGGTAGCCGTGCTCGACCAGGTGCTGTGTGCCGTCGAGGGCGCCGCGCAGGGCGTCGACACCGATGCTGGCGTACTCGGGGACCTCGAAGAAGGTGTTGAGCAGGACCATCGGCAGGCCGGGGTCGGTGACGGTCGACAGGTCCGGGTGGGTCATGATGCTCGTCACGATGATGCCGTCGACCTGGCGGGCGGACAGACTGCGGAGCCGTTCGCGTTCCTGGGCGGCGTCGCCGTCGCTGTTGGCGAGCAGGACGTCGTAGCCGCGGGCAGCGGCGGCGTGGGTGACCGCCACGGCGAGTTCGGACCAGAACGGGTTGTCGAGTTCGGGCACGATCAGGCCGAGCATCTTCGACGAGCCGGTGCGCAGGGCCTGGGCGCTCGCGTTCGGGCGGTAGCCGAGGACGCGGATGGCCTCGCGCACCCGGGCGGCGGTGGCGGCGGCGACGGGGCGGGGACCGTCGTGCACGACGTAGCTGACGACGGAGGTGCTGACACCGGCGTAGCGGGCGACGTCCGCACGGGTGACCGCCCTCGGGTTCGTCGGGACGGTCACGGGTGCCACCTTCGTCGGGTCCGGGAGGTTCGTTCGGGTGCCGGCCCACGGCGGACCGGCACCCGAACGACACGTGTTACTCGGACGCGATCGTAGCCGACGGTGCGGCTCCGGCCGACGTCGGTGCACTCGTCGTCGCAGTGCTCGTCGTGACAGTGCTCGCCGTCTCCGGGGCGTCACCGAAGTCCGGCACCTCGAGGCGGGCACCGCCCTGCAGCGCGGACTGGTGGGCGATGATGCCCGGCAGGGTGAAGCGTGCGGCGGTCCAGGCGTTCACCGGCGGCAGGGTCCGGTCGACGACGGCGCGGACGAAGTCGTCGGCGAGGAACTGGTGGCTGCCCTCGTGTCCGGTCGGCACGCCGTCGTACTCGGCGGGCAGACGGTCGGTGTCGTGCACCTCGGCGTAGCCGGAGACGAATGCGTCGCGCAGGGATGGGTCGACGTCGGCCAGGCGCGGGTCGTCGAGGGACATCGTCGCCTGGGTGTCGATCTTGTCGCTGATGTCGTACGAGTCCTCCTTGTCCTGCCAGACACTGGTCTTCGCGAGCTGCTCGAAGCTGGCCTCGGTGCCGAAGTAGCGGAACCGTGATTCGCGGATGTGCGACGGGTAGCCGACGCGACGCATCTCGTTGATGCGCATGACCCCGCCGTTGTCGAGCTCGAACAGGGCGGTGGCGTTCGAGAAGTCGTTGTCGAACTGGCTGACGTCCTTGTCGAAGACGCCGTCACCGCGGTCGTCCTTCACGCCGATGCAGCTGACGCTGACCGCGTGCCCGGGGATCGCGCCGAGGACCCCACCGACCGAGTGCGTCGGGTAGAGCATGGGCGGGTAGCTGGCGGTGCGCTTCCACTCGTCGCCGCCGCTGTACTGGTACGCGGCGTAGAAGCCGAGGTCCATGTCGTGCACGTAGTCGCCCTCGGCGTAGAACACCCGGCCGAAGGCACCGGCGGCGACCTGCTTGCGGGCGAACACCGTCGCGGGGTTGTAGTAGCTCGTCTCGCCCATCATGTAGGTCAGGCCGGTCTCGCGGACCGCCTGGATGATCTCGCGGATCTCGTCGACGGAGATCGCCATCGGCACGGCGGAGTACACGTGCTTGCCGGCGCGCAGGGCCTTGACCACGAGCGGCCCGTGGGTCCAGCGCTGCGTGAAGATCGCGACGGCGTCCACGTCCGAGGCGAGGACGGCGTCGAAGTCCGGGAACGTGCCGTCGAGGTGCTGCGTCTCGACGAGTTCGGACGCGCGCTCGCCGACGAGGTCCGTGACGTAGACCCGGTCGACGTCGGGGTGGAGCTTGAACAGCTTGGCGAACTGGGGGGCGAACTGGCCCGCGCCGACCATTCCGACAGAGATCATCAGTGACCTTTCCAGGGTGTGGGATGCGTCGCCGAGCGGGTCGCTCCGATGCGATCGAGCGCCATCCTGACACACGGTGTCTACACGTGACAACTCCCGTCCATGGCCCGGAAAGAGCCTCTTGCCAGCAGTGGTCCCCACGTGTAGATTCCCGGCTCACGGACTGCTGCACGTCAGTCCACCGCAGACGAAGGAGTCGCGATGGCAACCGAGAGCCCTGTGTCGTCACCCTTGACGACCGCCAGCACGAGACGGAGGAGTCGATCCGCCGACCTCGCCCGTGCCCGCACCACCGCACCACGGCGCCGCCCCAGGAACGACCTGTGGCTCGCGCTCGTCTTCATCGCACCGGCAGCCGTCGGGTTCGCGGTGTTCCTCGCCTGGCCGACCGTGCGGGGCATCTCCCTGAGCTTCACCTCGTACAACCTGCTCACCGAGCCCGAGTTCACCGGCCTGCAGAACTACGCCCGACTGGTGCAGGACTCGATCTTCTGGCACTCGATGGTGGTGACCGTCGAGTACGTGCTCATCAACATCGTCATCCAGACCGTCGTCGCGCTGTTCATCGCCGTGATGATGCACCGCCTGACCAAGTCGACCTTCGTGCGCGGCATCGTGCTCGCGCCGTACCTGGTGTCGAACGTCGTCGCCGCCCTCGTCTGGCTCTGGATCCTCGACACCCAGCTCGGCATCGGCAACGAGATGCTCGCCGCACTCGGGCTCGACCGCATCCCGTTCCTGCAGAGCGACGTCTGGGGCATCCCCTCGATCGCGCTCATCAACGTCTGGCGGCACGTCGGCTACACGGCGCTGCTCATCTTCGCCGGCCTGCAGTCGCTGCCCGAGACCGTGTACGAGGCCGGACGCATCGACGGTGCGAGCGAGTGGAAGATGTTCTGGCGCATCACGGTGCCGCTGCTCCGCCCGATCCTGTCCCTGGTGCTCATCATCACCGTGATCGGGTCGTTCCAGGTGTTCGACACCGTCGCCGTCACCACGCAGGGCGGCCCCGCGAACGCCACGAACGTCGTGCAGAACTACATCTACAACCTTGCGTTCGGCCGGTTCCAGTTCGGCTACGCGTCCGCGGTCTCGGTCGCGCTCCTCATCGTCCTCAGCATCATCACGATCATCCAGTACCGCCTCACCCGCTCGGGTGAGTCCGACCTGGACTGAACGGAAGCGCCATGACCACGACACTCACCCGTTCCGTCACCACGTCCCGCCCGCCGCGGATGGGGGCCGGCCACCGTCGTCGCCCGTCGCTCGGCCGCGTGCTCGCCTGGGTCGCGATGATCCTCGTCATCGTCGTCACCCTGTTCCCGTTCTACTGGATCCTGCGCACCGCGCTGTCGTCGAACACCGCGATCAACTCCGACCCCACCTCGCTGCTGCCCGTCGGGTTCAGCCTGGGCGGGTTCGAGCGGGTCTTCGGCCTGCAGTCCACCGAAGCGGCGTTGGCGCAGGGCGGCTCCGGCGCCGCACTGAACTTCTGGCGGTACCTGCTCAACTCGATCCTGGTGTCGACGCTCGTCACCGTCGGCCAGGTGTTCTTCTCGGCAGCGGCCGCCTACGCCTTCGCCCGGCTGCGCTGGCCCGGTCGCGACAGGGTGTTCGGGGTGTTCCTGGCCGGGCTGATGGTCCCCGCGATCTTCACGCTGCTGCCGAACTTCACGCTCATCAAGCAGCTCGGGCTCGTCGACAACCTGCTCGGCATCGCCCTGCCGACGATGTTCATGACCCCGTTCGCGGTGTTCTTCCTGCGGCAGTTCTTCCTCGGCATCTCGAAGGAGGTCGAAGAGGCGGCGCTCATCGACGGCGCCGGCAAGGTCCGCGTGTTCTTCCGGCTCGTCATCCCGATGGCGGCCGCCCCGATCGCCACCCTCGCCGTGCTGACGTACATCACGAGCTGGAACGACTACTTCTGGCCGCTCATGGTGTCGTACACCGACAGCTCACGGGTGCTGACCGTCGCGCTCGGCGTCTTCAAGTCGCAGACCCCGCAGTCCGGCACCGACTGGGCCGGGCTCATGGCCGCAACCCTGGTGGCGGCGCTCCCGATGATCCTGCTGTTCGGCGTCTTCGCCAAGCGGATCGTCAACTCCATCGGCTTCTCCGGGATCAAGTGACCCGGCTGTCGGACAGGACGAACACCATGACGAACCAACTGACCCGCCGCACGCTCTTCGCCGGCGGCGCCTCCGCCCTGGCCCTCGGTGCGCTCGCCGCCTGCTCGTCGCCCGGCCGCCGCACGACGAAGCGGTCGGGTGCGCGCACCGTGAGCTACTGGCTCTGGGACGCCAACCAGCAGCCCGCGTACCAGGCCGTCGCCGACGCGTTCCACCGCGCGAACCCGGACATCACCGTGAAGATCACCCAGCTCGGGTGGAACGACTACTGGACCAAGCTCACCGCGGGCTTCATCGCCGGCACCGCGCCCGACGTCTTCACCGACCACCTGACGAAGTTCCCGCAGTACGCCGACCTCGACGTGCTCTACGGGCTCGACGAGCTGGACGCGACGAAGGGCATCCGCGACGACGACTACCAGTCCGGGCTCGCCGAACTGTGGAAGGGCCAGGACGGCCACCGCTACGGCTCCCCGAAGGACTGGGACACCGTCGCGATGTTCTACGACAGGAAGGCGATGGCGAAGGCCGGGGTCTCCGCCGAGGAGCTCGGGTCGCTCGAGTGGAACCCGGACGACGGCGGCACGTTCGAGCGGATGCTCGCGCGGCTGACGGTGGACTCGAAGGGCCGACGCGGCGACGAGGACGGCTTCGACAAGGACGACGTCGCCGTCTACGGCATCTCGTCGAACGGATCGGGCGGTGACGGCTTCGGCCAGACCCAGTGGTCACCGTTCACCGGGTCGGTCGACTGGTTCTACACGAACGAGAACCCCTGGGGTGACAGGTTCCGCTACGACGAGCGGGTCGTGCAGGACACCCTCGCCTGGTACTACCGGCTGGCCGAGAAGGGCTACATGGCGAAGTACGGGGTGTTCTCCACCACGACCGGCCCCGAGGTGCAGCTCGGCGCCGGCAAGTGCGCGCTGTCGTTCAACGGCTCGTGGATGATCGGCTCCTACCTCGGCATGGAGGACCTCGACGTCGCGGTCGCCCCGACCCCGATCGGCCCGTCCGGCCACCGGGCGTCGATGTTCAACGGGCTCGGCGACTCGATCACGAAGCAGGCGAAGGACCCCGAGGCCGCGGCGAAGTGGGTCGCGTTCCTCGGCAGTGACGAGGCGCAACGGATCGTCGGCGAGAGCGGGATCGTGTTCCCCGCCCGACCCGCCGGCACCGAGGCCGCGGTCGCGTCGTTCCGGAAGCGCGGCCTCGACGTGTCGGCGTTCACGCGGCAGGTCGAGGAGGACACCACGTTCCTGTTCCCGGTCACGAAGAACCCCGCCGACGTGCAGGCCCTGCTGCAGCCCGCGTTCGACGACCTCTACGCGAACGGCAAGCCGATTGCGACGCTGACCGGGGTCAACGAGCAGGTCAACACCCTGCTCGCCCTCACCTGATCGACGCCCTGCTGGTCCGCCCGTCGTCCGCATGCCGCACCGTCCGGTGCGGTGTGCGGACGACGCGTTGACCGTGCCACCGACCACGATCCAGACTGCAGGGGATGACTTCCCTCACTTCCCTCGTCTACATGTCGGTCGCCGTCGACGACCTGACCGACGACCAGCTGGTCGCCATGCTGCGTGAGGCGCGGCTCCGCAACCACGCGCTCGGCGTCTCCGGGCTCCTGCTCGCCAAGGGCGGCCGCTTCATGCAGGTGCTCGAGGGTCCGGTCTGGAGCGTCGAGGACCGCTTCGCCGCGATCGAGCGCGACCCGCGGCACACCGGCGTGAAGTCGCTGTCGCGTGAGTCCATCAGCACGCGTCGGTTCGACGGCTGGGCGATGGCGTTCGGCAGCCCGACGGGTGACGAGCTCCGTGACGAGCCCGGCTTCAGCCCCTTCCTCTCCGACCGCAGTGGCCTTCCGGCCGAGGTGGCGGGTACGCCCGCCGACTGGCTGCTCCGCTGGTTCCGCGGGCGCGACCTGCGGGACCTGCCCGAGGAGCGCATCACGCTCGGCCGGCACGCGGCCTGAGACGCACCACCCCTCGGACTGGGCCCACGCCGCCGGTTCCGGGCCGACGCGCCAGCGGCGGACCGGCCGTGCCGGTGGGGAGAGGGACGGTGCCAGCTGGCACCGTCCCTCCAGACTGTGAGACTGGTCCCGTGGAACGACGTGAGCAGATCCTGGTGGCCGGGGCGGAGGAGTTCGACCGCGTCGGCTTCGCCGGCGCGACGATCGCGGGCATCGCCCGCACGGCGGGTGTCTCGCAGGGCACGCTGCACTTCCACTTCCCGACGAAGCTCGCCCTGGCGCTCGGCGTCATCGGCGAGCAGAACGCCCGCACCTTCGACGTCGTCAGCCACACCGACAGCTCGCCGGTCGCCGCGCTGATCGGGGCGTCGCACGGCATCGCCGATTTGCTCCGGACCGATCCGATCGTGCGGGCGGGGATCCGGCTGTCGCTGGAGCGCGGCGAGTTCCAGACCGCCACGCTGAGCTTCTACGAGCAGTGGATCGGCGGGATCGTCGACGTGTTCCGGTTGGCGGTCGCGAGCGGGGAACTCCGGACGGACCTGACCGCTGAGCAGCTCGGGTCGACGGTGGTGCCCTACTTCACGGGCGTGCAGCTCGTGTCCGACGTCCGGACGCGGCGCACCGACCTGATGCCGGCGGTGGCGACGATGTGGCGCGTGGTGATCGCGGCGACGGCGGCCCCGAAGCACCGCGACCGGCTGCTCGCGGTCGTCGAGGACGCGTTCGGCACGGACTGACCGATCGCGCGGTGCGCGCGTGCGTGCGGTGCGTGCGCCGGAGGGTCAGCGGTCGTGCAGCTCGCGGTCCCGGAACCACTTCAGCAGCCAGGCCGCACTGGTCCGGTCGAACGAGCGCGGGAAGTCCATGGTGCCGGACAGGAACGGGCTGAAGCCGTCCTCCGAGCGGACGTCGTCGTCGTCCAGCGCCCGGTACGCCATCGACCAGCCGTCGAAGCGCCGGCGCTCGATGTCCTCGCGCACGAGCGACTTGACCTCGCCGTGACGTCGGTCCTTCGCGATCACGTCGTACCGGTCCTGCACGCTCCAGGCCGGGCCCTCAAGCAGCTGCATGAAGCGGCCGCCCTTGGCGAGCAGGAGCCCGGAGACCCCGAGCGCTTCGTTGCGCAGCCGGGACTCCGCGAGCAGCACCGCCATGGCCTGGTCGTCGAAGGGGACGACGGCACGGCTCATGTAGACGATGGAGACGAGCACTCCTCCATCCTGCTGGGTGGAAGGCCGCTGCGCGAAGTGGATGTCCGCAACGCGCCCTCCGGATCGGCGCTGCGGATCAGCCCTGCGGCAGCTCGTGCGCGGTGACGTCCTCGTTGCGCTTCTTCCGCCACGGGCGGGCCGGGGTGTTCGGACCGTCCCAGACCAGGATCGCGCCCCAGGCGGCGGCGAGCAGCGGCACCGAGATGATCGCGCCCGTGATGCCGGCCAGGACGGTGCCCGCGGTCAGACCGATCAGGATGACGAGGCCGTGCAGCTTGAGCGTGCGACCCATCAGGACCGGTTGCAGGAAGTTGCCCTCGAGCTGGTTGACGACGATCACGATGCCGATCACGAAGAGGGCCTGCACCGGGCCGAGGGCCACGAGCGCGACGAGGGCGGCGAGGATGCCGGCCGCGGTGGCACCGACGATCGGGATGAACGCCGTGATGAACACGATGACGGCCAGCGGCAGGGCGAGGGGGACGCCGACGATCGCGATGCCGACACCGATGCCGATCGCGTCGACCGCAGCGACGGTGGCGGTGCCGCGGACGTACCCGCCGAGGGTCGAGACGACCCGGTCGCCGACGCGGCGTGCACGGGCGTAGCGCTCACCGGTGAAGGGGCGGAGCAGGAACTCCCAGATGCTCGGGCCGTCCTTCAGGAAGAAGAACAGCACGACGATCATCAGGACGAGCCCGGTCAGGAAGTTCGCGGTGGCCGAGGCACCGGCGAGGGCACCGGAGCCGAACTGCGCGCTCGTGACGAAGTCGGAGGCGCCGGCGACGGCGTCGTCGATCTGCTTGTCGGAGATCGAGAACGGCAGGTTCTTCGCGAACGTCTGCAGCTGCTGGAACCCGTCGACGGCGGACTTCTGCAGCTGTGCCCACTGGTTCTCGACCGCGACGACGATGAGCCAGCCGATCAGGCCCAGGACCGCGAGGACGCCGATGAGCACCGCGAGGGTGGCCAGCACCGACGGCACCCGGTGCTTGCGGAGCCACGACACGACGGGGTGCATGGCCGACGCGATGATGAGCGCGAGGAGCACGGGGATCGTGACGACGCTGAGGATGTTGCTCGCCCAGACGATGCCGGCGACGACCACCACGACGATGATGAGCTGCAGGCAGCGGGTCGCGAGGTGCCCGGCGGAGTCGGACCACGCGGCCTGGACCCTGGACGGAGCGGCTGGGGTGATCGGGCGCGGAGCGTCGCGGAAGAACGGCATGCCCGAGACGCTACCGACCGGACGGCCGACGCGCCGGTTCCGCCGGCTCGATCGTCCGCCCGGTGTCCTTTCCCCGCGTCGCCGGGGCGACCACGAACGCCGCGACCAGCAGGGCGAGGGGCACGAGCATCGCCGTCTGCAGGCCGAGGTGCTCCCCGACGAACCCGAGCAGTGGCGGCCCCACCAGGAACGCGATGTACCCGGCGGTGGCCACCACCGACACCCGGCGGTCGCCGTCGGTGGGGTGGTCGCCCGCGGCGGAGATCGACAGGGGGAACCCGAGGGCGATGCCGAGACCCCAGAGGCCGGCCGCCGCCGCGGTGACGACCGGATTCGGTGACAGCACGACGAGCAGCACCCCCACCGCACCGACGGCTGCACAGACCCGGACGACCGGGGCGCGACCGAACCGGGCGACGAGCGGGGTGCCGGCCGCGCGGCCGATGAGCATCGCGAGGGCGAACCCGGTGAAGACGACGGACCCGACGGACTCGGGGGCGTCGTGGTCGGTGGTCATCAGCAGGGGGAGCCAGTCGCTCGCGGCGCCCTCGGCGAAGGCCATCGCGAGGGTGATCACGGCGATGAGCGCGAGCTGGACGGTGAGGACGGAGCGGCGGGCTCCCCGACGGGTGCCGGGGGCATCGGCGGGCGCATCGGTGGGTGTGTCCCGGGGCACCGGCCGCAGGTTCAGCGCCGCGAACCCCGCCAGCGCGGCCATCACCGCGGCACCGACGAGCAGGTGCACCCGGACCGGGGTCCCCGCCGCCGTCATGGCGATGCCGACGACCCCACCGACCACGCTGCCGAGGCTGAAGCAGGCGTGCAGCACCGGCACGACCGGTCGTCCGATCTGCCGTTCGACCGCGGCGGCCTCGACGTTCAGCCCGATCTCGGCGACGCCCGCCCCGAAGCCGATCAGGAACAGCCCGGCCCAGACCCCGGCGGCGACCTGGGCCGGGGCGAGCAGCGCGACGAGCACCATGCCGACGACGGGCAGTGCGCCCCCGAGCAGGATGAGCGGGCGGTTGCCGGTTCGTCGCACCAGGGCCCCGGCGCCGAGGATCCCGATCATCGAACCGATCGACAGCCCGAGCAGGACGAGGCCCATCGCCTCGATCGACGCCCCGAGTTCGTCGCGGATGGCGGGCGTGCGGGTGATCCACGTTGCGATCCCGAACCCGGTCACCGTCGACGTGGCGAAGAGTGCGAGTCGATGCCGCCCGGCCATGCCCCCATCTGATCGGTCCCCGGGGCACCTCGTCAAGGGCGACCGCGTCACGCGCCTAGGATCGGGCGCATGGCGACCGTCCTCCTCGTCCGTCACGGACGCACCACCGCGAACGCCACGGGCGTCCTCGCCGGACGCACCGCCGGCGTGCGACTCGACGCCGTCGGCCGCACCCAGGCCGAGCGGACCGCGGAGCGCATCGCCGCGGTGCCCGTCGTCGCCGTGGTGTCGAGTCCGCTCGAGCGCTGCCGGCAGACCGCCCACGCGATCCTGGATCGGCAGACCGGTGCACCCACCTCGCTGATCGAGCGGGCCATCACCGAGGCCGACTACGGGCAGTGGCAGGGCCGGAAGCTCGCCGACCTGGCGAAGGAGCCCCTCTGGCGCACGGTGCAGGCGAACCCGAGCGCCGTCGTGTTCCCCGGCGGCGAGTCCATGCAGACGATGCAGTCCCGAGCGGTCGCAGCCGTCCGGCGCATCGACGCCGAGGTCGAGGCGGAGCACGGACCCGGCGCCGTCTGGGTTGCGGTGAGCCACGGCGACATCATCAAGAGCGTCCTCGCCGACGCGTTCGGCATGCACCTGGACCTGTTCCAGCGCATCGGCGTCGGCCCGGCCTCGGTGTCCGTCGTGCGCTACGGCGAGCACCGCCCCGAGGTCGTCGCGACGAACACCGAGTCCGGTGACCTGTCCTGGCTGCGCACCGCCCCGGCACCCGGCGGGGATGCCGCGGTCGGCGGCGGCGCGGGCCATCCGGAACCCGATGCGCACACCGGCACCGGGCGTCCGGCGCCCGACGCGCCCGCGGGTCCTGCCCGACCCTGAACGGGCGGAGCCGAGCGCTCCTACAATGCGGGTATGCCCACCATCGTCCACGGCTTCGACTGGCCGGACCGCCTCGTCGTCGGCACCATCGGCCGTCCGGGTGAGCGCGCCTTCTACATCCAGGCCCGCTCCGGTCGTCGCGTCACCAGCGTCGCGCTCGAGAAGGAGCAGACCGCCGTGCTCGCCGACAAGATCGACGAGCTCCTCGACGAGGTCGCGACCGTCGACGACAACCGCTTCAGCGTGCCGCCCTCGGTGCCGGTCGAACTCCGCGACCCGGAGCCGCTCGACCAGCCCGTCGAGGCCGAGTTCCGCGCCGGAGCCCTGAGCCTGGGCTTCGACCCGGCCACCGCGCAGGTCGTCATCGAGGCGTACCCGATCGACGACGAGGTCGAGATCGTGTCCGAGGAGAGCGAGGACGGCATCGAGATCGAGGCGGTCGTCGAGATCCCCGAGCCCGCCGAGCTGTTCCAGGTGAAGATCCCGGTCGGCACCGCTCGGGCCTTCGTCGAACGCACGCGCGAGGTCGTCGCCGCCGGTCGTCCGCCCGGCGACGCATGAGCGACGGCTCGCTCTCCGTCCGGGCGCGCATCCGTGAGGCGTCCAACGCCACCTTCCTCGCCGAACTCGACGGCGCCACCGTCGTCTACAAGCCCATCGAGGGCGAGCGCCCGCTGTGGGACTTCCCGGACGGCACGCTCGCCGGCCGCGAGGTCGCCGCGCACCTGGTCTCCGAGGCGTTCGGCTGGGACGTCGTCCCGCCCACGTGGATGGGTGACGGTCCGTTCGGGCCCGGCATGGTGCAGCGCTGGCAGGACGTCGACCCCGAGCAGGACGCCGTCGACCTGGTGGCGCCGGAGCTCGCCGAGGCGGACGGTTCGCCCTGGCTGCCCGTGCTCGAGGCGATCGACGAACACGACCAGCCCGTGACGCTCGTGCACGAGGACTCCGAGGCCCTGCGCCGGATGGCCGTCTTCGACGTCGTCGTGAACAACGCCGACCGCAAGGGCGGGCACGTGCTCGCGATGCCCGACGGCCACCGCTTCGGCGTGGACCACGGGCTCACCTTCCACGTCGAGCACAAGCTCCGGACGGTCCTGTGGGGCTGGATCGGGGAGCCGCTCGGGCCGGACGAGCTCGAGGGACTCGACCGGGTGTCCGACGCCCTGCGCGGTGACCTCGGCGACGAACTCGCCGAGCACCTGACGGACGAGGAGATCGACACGTTCCGGGCGCGCTGCGCGGCCCTGCGTGCCGTCGGGATCTTCCCGCCGCCGCCCGGTCACGGCCCCGCCGTGCCCTGGCCACTGTTCTAGACGCACCCGACATCGGACTGGAGGCCCGTGGCGGTCTCGCCACGGGCCTCCCGTTACGTCTCGTGTGGGCTTCAGAGCCCCCAGTCGTTGCGGAAGAGCGCACCGCCCGCCCCGCGACGCGAGCCGAGGTACGAGCCGACCACGGCGACCCCGAGGTCGTCGTTCTCCGGTGCCACGACGCTGCCGTCCACCCGCTTCGCCATCGCGTCGATGAACCGGGCGAGCCCCGGGTCCTCACCGAGCCGGAAGAACGTCGTCTGGGCGCCGAGGCGTCCGGCGTTCTCGAGTTCACGCACCGTCAGCGCGATCGTCACCGGGTCGGGCGGGTAGTCGAACCAGACCTGCCCGTTCGGCTCGAGGTGCGACGTCGGCTCGCCGTCGGTGACGATGAGGAGCACCGGTTGGGCCGTGGGGTGCTTCCGGAAGTGCCGGTTGGCGAGTAGCAGGGCGTGGTGCAGGTTCGTGCCCTTGTCCCACATCGCGTCGAGACCGACGAGCTGTTCGACGTCCATCACCTCGGCCTCGCGACCGAAGGCGATGAGCTGCAGGTCGTCGCCGCGGAACCGGGTCGACACCAGGGTGTGCAGCGCCAGGGCGGTGCGCTTCATCGGCACCCAGCGGTCCTCCATCGCCATCGAGAACGACGTGTCGACGAGCAGCGCGACGCAGGCCTGGGTACGGGCCTCGGTCTCCTGCACCTCGACGTCCTCGATGCTCAGGCGCACACCGGCTCCCTGCCGCCCGCTGGCCGCCGTCCGCACCACGGCGTTCGTGATCGTCCGGGGGATGTCCCAGGGCTCGGTGTCACCGAACGCCCACTGCCGTGACGCCCCCGAGGGCTCGCCCGCGGCGCCCGAGCGACGGAGGTCCCGCGCGCCCTGGCGACCGGACATCCGCTGGGCGACGTCCTTGAGCAGGCTCTTGCCGAGCTGCCGCATCGCCTTCGGGGTGAGCCGGAGCTGCCCGTCGGCACCGCGCCGCATCGCGCCGGAGTTCCGGAGCGCCTGTTCGAGCCGTTGCAGGGTCTTCGCGTCGACCGCGGCCTCGTCGCCGAGCTGTCGGGACAGCGCGTCGAGGTCCAGGTCGTCGAGCTCCGACCCCGGCCCGGACTGGGCGAGCTGGTCGGCGAGGGCGTCGAGGTCCGCGATGTCCTGGAACACCCCGGTGCCGTCGCCGAGCCCGAGTCCCTGTTCGCCGTCCATGCGCTCCGAGCCGCCCCAGTCCTCGCCGGGCCGCAGTGCGCGCAGGTTGCCGTCGAGCTGGGACAGCTGCCCCATCAGGTCGGGGGAGCCGAAGGCCTGCTGGGCGAGGGCGTCGAGTTCGTCCCGCTGCTCCTGGGTCATCGAGTTCCGCATGCGCTGCGCCGCCGCAGCGCGGGCTGCCAGGTCGTCGAGCAGCTCGTCGACGTTCGCAGGGTCCGACGGGAAGTGCTCGCCGTGCTTCGCCATGAACTCGTCGAACTGCTCCTGTGAGTCGGTACCGGCGCGGTGGTCCTCGAGCAGCTGGTTGAGGTCCTGCATCATCGCGCTGACCGCAGCACGGTCCTGGTCGGTGGCACCCTCGAGCGCCTGCTTCATGCCGGCGAAGCGCTGGTCCAGCACCTCGCGGCCGAGCAGGTCCTTGATCTCGTCGTACTTCTGGCGCGCGGTCGGGCTCGTCCAGTCGTAGTCGCCGAGTTCCTGCACTGCGGCCGCGGGGGAGGGCGACAGGCTGTCGAGCTGCAGTTCGGCCAGGGCACGGTCGCCGTCGTCGAGGTCGACGTTGCGGGCGAGTTCGCCTCGTTCGGCGAGCAGCGCCTGGTCGAGGAGCTCGCGCACCTGCTGCAGGGTGCCGTCGAGGTTGTTCCTGCTGGTCAGCTCGCGGCGACGTTCGGCCACCCGGCGGGCCAGGTCGTCGAGGCCGCGCTGCGTCCGGCCGCCTCGGCGCAGGAACTCCCGCATCGCGCGCTCGGGCGAGGTGCCGCCCATGACGTCCTGCCCGATGGCGTCGAGCGCCTCGGCGAGGTCGACCGGGGCCGCGAGCGGGTCCGGGCCGTCGGTGTAGCGGCCGTAGCGGGTGTCGCGCGTCAGGCGCCGGTTCTGCCTAGCCATAGACGGCTTCGCCCCCGCCGGACTCCTTGCTGATGCGCCGGGCCAGGAACAGCCCCTCGAGGGCGAGCTCGATCGCGCCGGCCCGCTCGCCGTCGTTCGTGGCACCCATCCGGTCGCACACCTGGTCGTACAGGTCGGATTCGCCGATCGACGGCAGGCCTTCCAGGAACGCACGGGCGCTGACCTGCTCGCCCGTGGTCACCATCGTGCCGCCGTCGAGCGCGTCCACGAGCACCGCGAAGTCGAGGCCCTTGTAGCGGGAGCGCACGGTCTCGGCGGTCGCGGTGCGGAGCAGGTGTTCGAGGACCTCGTCGGCCCGGTCCTCCTCGCCGTTCTCGAACTCGATCTTGCCGCCGAGGACGTCCACCGCGGTCTCGAGGTCGATCGGCCGGGCGACCGCCTCGTCCTCGCCCTGGCGCGCCGCACGGTGCACCGCTGCGGCGGACACCGTCTCGGCACCGGCGATCGCGAACCGGGCGCTCACGCCGCTCCGCTGGTCGACCGCACTCGAGCCACGTAGTGCTCGGGTGAAGCGGGCGAGGATCTCGATCAGGGCATCGGGCACCTCGGCCGTCAGCTGCGCCTCTTGTCGGATGACGGCGATCTCGTCGTCGAGCTCGATCGGGTAGTGCGTGCGGATCTCGGCGCCGAAGCGGTCCTTCAGCGGCGTGATGATCCGGCCGCGGTTCGTGTAGTCCTCGGGGTTCGCACTCGCCACGACGAGCACGTCGAGCGGCAGCCGCAGCACGTAGCCGCGGATCTGGACGTCGCGCTCCTCCATCACGTTGAGCATCGCGACCTGGATGCGTTCGGCCAGGTCGGGCAGCTCGTTGATCGCGACGATGCCACGGTGCCCACGGGGGACGAGTCCGAAGTGGATGGTCTCCGGGTCGCCCAGGCTGCGTCCTTCGGCGACCTTCATCGGGTCGACGTCGCCGATCAGGTCGGCCACGCTCGTGTCCGGCGTCGCGAGCTTCTCGACGTAGCGGTCGTCGCGGTGCCGCCAGGTGATCGGCAGGGCGTCGCCGAGGTCGTCCGCACGCCGGATGCTCGCGGTGGTGATCGGTTCGTACGGGTGCTCGCCGAGCTCGGAGCCGGTGATGACCGGCGTCCACTCGTCGAGCAGGCCCTGCAGGGTGCGGAGCAGCCGGGTCTTGCCCTGGCCGCGCTCGCCGAGCAGGACGACGTCGTGGCCGGCGATCAGGGCGCGTTCGAGCTGGGGGATGACGGTGGTCTCGAAGCCGTGCAGGGCCGGCCACGGATCGGTGCCCTGGCGCAGGGCGGTGAGCAGGTTGTCGCGGATCTCGGCGCGGACCGTCTTCTGGACGTGACCAGAGGTGCGGAGCTCGCCGACCGTGCGGATGTCAGGTCGGGTCACGTTCTGGACGTTACGCCTTGTCGGACGGGAGGCCCGTGGCGGGGCCCGTCACGGGCCTCCCGTCCGTCCGCTTGTGGGTTTCCATCGCACTTGCGATCATTGAGATCCCGGCGACGGAGCCGGATTCGAAGTAGGGGGATTCGGCTCCGCCCCCGGTTGCTCGTTCCGCATCTGAACCACATCGGCGATCTCGGCGTACGGTCCCATTTCGTGAGCAGCGCGAACGCAACCATCAAGAGCCTGGTGCCCGCCAGGATGGACCGCTTGCCGTGGACCCGGTTCCACTGGAGCGTCGTCGTCGGACTCGGCGTGTCCTGGATCCTCGACGGTCTCGAGATCCAGATCGTGTCGAACGCGGGCTTCCAGGCGGACCTGAACCTGTCCACACAGCAGGTGACGTCCCTCGGCACGATCTACCTGGTCGGCCAGGTGGTCGGTGCCCTGGTGTTCGGGCGCATGTCCGACCGGCTGGGCCGCCGCAAGCTGTTCATCCTGACCCTGGCGATCTACCTGATCGGTTCGGGCATCGCGGGCCTCGCGCAGGACTTCTGGTTCCTGGCGGCCTTCCGGTTCGTCGCGGGCCTGGGCATCGGCGGTGAGTACGCGGCGATCAACTCCGCGATCGACGAACTCATCCCGGCGAAGTACCGCGGCCACGTCGACATCGCCATCAACGGCACGTACTGGGGTGGTGCCGCACTCGGCGCGTTCGCGAACATCTACCTGCTCGACACGTCCTACTTCGCCGAGAACATCGGCTGGCGCATCGGGTTCTTCCTCGGCCCGGTGCTCGGCATCGCGATCATCTTCCTGCGACGGCACATCCCGGAGAGTCCGCGGTGGCTGATGACGCACGGGCGCGAGGAGGAGGCCGAGGCCACGGTCGGCCGCATCGAGGCGTCGGTGGAGAAGGCGACCGGCAAGCCCCTGCCCGAGGTCGACCAGTCGAAGGCGATGACGGTCACGCCGACCGACCGTGTCGGGTTCCTGGCCATCGCGCGCGTCCTGCTGAAGCAGTACCCGACCCGCACGCTCGTCGGCGCGACGATGATGATCACGCAGGCGTTCCTGTACAACGCGATCTTCTTCACCTACGCCCTGGTGCTCACGAACTTCTTCGGCCTGAAGACGGCGGAGACGGCGGTCTACTTCTTCCCGTTCGCGATCGGCAACCTGCTCGGCCCGATCATCCTGGGACGCTTCTTCGACACCTGGGGTCGTCGCCAGATGATCTTCCTGACGTACCTGGTGTCGGGCCTCGTGCTCGCCACGTCGGCGTTCCTGTTCCGTGCCGACGCGATCTCGGCGACGGTGCAGGTCGCGTTCTGGTGCGTCTCGTTCTTCTTCGCCTCGGCCGGGGCGTCGAGCGCCTACCTGACGGTCAGCGAGATCTTCCCGCTCGAGCTGCGGTCACAGGCCATCTCGTACTTCTTCGCCCTGGCGCAGATCTTCGGTGCGGTTGCGCCCGCGATCTACGGCGCCTTCATCGGGGACGGGTCGTCGCGGGAGCCGCTGTTCTGGGGCTACTTGCTCGGGTCCGCGGTGATGATCGGGGGTGGCGTGGTGGCGCTGGTGTTCGGGGTCGACGCCGCGCGGAAGGGGCTGGAGGACGTCACCCAACCGCTCTCGGTGCTCACCGGGGACGCGAAGTCCGACCGGAACTGAGCACGGCGGCGGCGCGCCTGACATTCTGTATTCAGAGTGTTTAGCGCCGCCGTCGCAGCGCTGTCACTGTGCCTGCATGGCACTCCTCCACAGCGCGACACCGGCGACCACGATCCACGGCAGCGACCGCCCCCCCCTTCGGGGGCGTCGCCCGTGCGTGAGCCTGGGGTGATGGAGCACACCCCCATGCGAGCCGGAGCCGGCAGCCTCGATCCTCATGGCCTGCGCCGCAGTCTGCTGCGCGATGCGGTGTTCCTGCGACTGCTCGACAACGTCCTGCGCGGGGAGTACCGCCGTGGGCAGCGGCTGCGGCTCGACACCCTGGCATCGGACATGCGGGTGTCGCGCACGCCGGTGCGCGAAGCCCTCGTGACCCTCGAATCCCTGCAGCTGGCCAGCGTGCAGCGGTACGTCGGCGTCGTGATCTCGCAGTGGTCGGTCGACCAGATGATCGAGCGACTGCGGATCGCCCAGGCCCTGCTCGTCGACCCGCCGTCGAACTCCGTCACGCCCCACGACCGGTTCGACAAGGCGTGGCTGCGCGAGTGCTGGACAGAAGCCGGAGCCTTCGTCGAACTCGGGGCCTGGTACCTGCGGCGGCGCGGGTCGTCGGTCAGCGCAGACTGGCTCCTGTCGCAGCGCATCGTGCTCGACATGTTCTTCACCGACGACGTCGCCCTGGCGAACGGGATCGACGCGGTGGTCGACCGGCGGCGACGCGTCGAGATCGTCGAGCGGGCCGTGGACGCCGCCGCGCGTGATGCGCTCGACGACTGTGCCGCGGCGCTCCTCGACCTGTCGTCCGCCCTGATCGCGCTGCCGGACCGCTTCCGGGTGGTCGTGCCGGCCTGACGCGGCCGCGTTTGCGGCTGCGGATCCGCTCAGGTCGCCGCCGACCGGGGGAGATCCACCCGTCCCGAGCCCGCGCAGCGGGCGGTACCGGTGTCCCTCGCACTGGATCGTCAGGCAACGTCGTGGCAGCCTTGACCGGTTGCCGTCCCCGGCGTGTCCACCGACGACAGGAGTGCCCGTGAACGACGTCCGCGATCGATCCCACCGCTTGAACCGAGCGCCCGGGATCGCACGGCACGGACGTCTGCGGCGCTCGAGCCCCTTCGCGACCGCTGCCAAGACGGTCTCCGCCGTCGTCGCAGTGGCCCTAGTGAGCTCGGTCTCCGTCACGGCGATCGCGGCGAAGCAGGTCACGGACGACCTCGGTGACGGCGTCGAGATCCAGGGCCAGCCCGCACCGCAGGCGAAGGGCGGCGCCAAGCCGATCAGCGCCTTCAAGGGCGGGTTCAACATGCTCGTCGTCGGCACCGACAACGACCCCGAGCAGAGTGCCGCGTTCGGCGAGCGCGATGCGACCCTCAACGACGTCAACATCCTGCTGCACGTCTCGGCCGACCACACCAACGCCACCGCGGTGAGCATCCCGCGCGACCTCGTCACGCCGATCCCGGCCTGCAAGAAGACCGACGGCACGGGCACGGCCCCGGCGATGGCGGCGCAGCCGATCAACACCTCGTTCGGCGAGGGCGGCCTGAACTGCGTCACGCAGACGGTCGCCGGGCTCACCGGACTCGACATCCAGTACTCGGCCGCGGTGTCCTTCAAGGGCGTCATCGAGATGTCGAACGCGATCGGTGGCGTGCCCGTCTGTGTCGCCCAGCCCATCACCGACTCGTACACCGGGCTGAACCTGCCCGCCGGCACCTCGACCCTGCAGGGTGACGAAGCCCTGGCGTTCCTGCGCACCCGGCACGGGGTCGGCGACGGGTCGGACCTCGGTCGGATCTCGAGCCAGCAGGTGTTCCTGTCGTCGCTGCTCCGCACGGTGAAGTCGAACGACACCCTCGGTTCGCCGACCCGCCTGTACAAGCTGGCCCGGGCTGCGGCCTCGAACATGCAGCTGTCCCAGAGCCTGAACGACATCGGGACGATGGTGCAGATGGGCCTGGCGCTGCGGGACCTGCCGCTGGCGCAGGTGAACTTCGTGCAGTACCCGGGCACCACGGGCGGCACCGGCGTCTACGAGGGCAAGGTCGAGCCGACGACGTACCTGGCCGACCGGCTGTTCGCGAAGATCAAGGCCGACCAGTCGTTCTCCCTCGGGGCGGACAGCACGGGCATCGGGTCGGAGACGAACCCGACGCAGCCGAACCCGACGCAGCCGAACCCGACGGAGCCGACCGCTGCACCGTCGTCGCCGGCGGCTGCGCCGGAGCCCGCGACCCCCGCGGCGCCGGCAGCGCCGTCGTCCGCTGCACCGCGCACCCCCTCGGCGACGCCCGAGACCATCGACGGCCTCGAGGGCCAGTCCGCCGACCAGCAGACCTGCTCCAAGGCGTTCGGGTACTGACGCGCGGGCGCTGGCGCGGGCGCGGTCGGCTGCGCCTGGCCCCTCGCCGCCTTTCGCGAAAGCGACAGACTGCCGCCGAACATCCGCGGCACTCTGTCGCCCCTGGCGCCAGTGACGGCCGAGCTCCGCGGCGCACTGTCGCTTTCGTGGGCCCGACCGTTGCCGTGCCGTGCGTACGTGCGCCGGGACGTCAGCAGTCCACCCGCCCCGAACGCAGAAACGGGGGCGCGGTGGTGGGCCGCGCCCCCAGGGCAAGTCGCTCCCCGCCGGGCGCCACGCGATCGGGCGCGCCGGGCCCGCACGGGGAACGACGTCGGGTGCTGTGTCGCGACGACGGGGCGAGCCCCGGAACGTGATTGCCGCGTCCCGATGATGGTATGCAGTGGGGTACGACCCGACAACCCCCACGTGTCCCCACTTCGGGGGACCGAGCATGATGGGTCGTGCCACGCGCGGGTGTGCGTCGGGTCGAGAGTGGCGCGGTCCTCCTGTATGGTGATCGCAGCGCTCGCGAGAGTGCTTGGAGACGTCGCATAGTCCGGCCGAGTGCACCACCCTGCTAAGGTGGAGTCCCCTTTGAGGGGACCGAGGGTTCAAATCCCTCCGTCTCCGCAGTACCGACGAACTGCAGTACCGACGAAGTGCAGCACGAAACCCCGGTCCGATCGGACCGGGGTTTCGTCGTTCTCGGACCGGAAGTGCGTCAGATGGTCGCGATGCTCCCCGTCGTCGTGGTCCGCGCCGCTGCGCGACTCCGACCCCGACGCACCGCGCCCATCGCCACGAGCGTCAGCACCACGGCCGCCAGGGTGATCCCCGACCCCGCCCAGATCGGCGACGTGTACCCGAGCCCGGCCGCGATGGTCAGGCCGCCGATCCAGGCCCCGAGCGCGTTGCCGAGGTTGAACGCTGCGATGTTCGCCCCGCTCGCCAGGGTCGGCGCGTGGTCCGCGTACTGCATCACCCTCGTCTGCAGGGCCGGGACGGTCGCGAACCCGAACGCCCCCATCAGCACGAGGGCGATCACGGTGAGCACCGGCGAGGTCGCGACGAGGGCGAAGACCGCGAGCACCACGGTCAGCACGACGAGGACCACGAGCAACGTGCGGTCGATCGAGCGCGCCGCGAGCTTGCCGCCGGCGAAGTTGCCGACGAACAGCCCGATGCCGAACACGATGAGCAGCCACGGCACCGCCGACGACGGGAACCCGGACACCGAGCTCAGCGTGTACGCGATGTAGGTGAAGGCGCGGAACATCCCGCCGTAGCCGAGCACGGTCATGCCGAGCGACAGCCAGACCTGCCCGGACCGGAAGGCGCCGAGTTCGCGGGCGAGGGACGGGACGTCGCACCCTGCCTGGAGGCCCGGCGCACCTCCGCCCCGCCGGTACCGGCCCCGGGGGCGGTCACCACTCCGGCACGCGGCGGCCCCGTCGTCGACCGCACGACGAGCGTCGGCGGCACGAGTGTCCTGATGGGATCCGCCGGGGTCCCCGCAGCGGCGCCGATCCGCTCGACCAACCGCGCGGCCGCCAGGCGCCCGACCTCGTCGTTGTGCGGGTCGACCGTCGTCAGGCGCAGCAGGGGTGACGCGGCGAGCGGGGTCTCGTCGTTGCCGATCACCGAGACGTCCTGCGGCACGCGGAGTCCGGCTTCCTGCGCAGCGGCGATCGCGCCCATCGCCATGACGTCGTTCGCGGCGAACACCGCCGTCAGGTCGGAGTGCTCCCGGAGTGCCAGCCGCATGCCCTCGTAGCCGGTCGTCTCCGAGGTCGGGCCGGAGCCGTAGACCAGTGGCTCGATACCGGACGCGACCAGCTCCGCGACGGTGGCGTCGCGGCGGAGCGCAGCCGGGCCTCCCGAGCCGGTGACGTGGGCGATGCGGCGGTGACCCAGGCCGATCAGGTGATCCGCTGCCAGGCGTCCGCCGGCGGCTTCGTCGGAGGCGACTACGTCGAGTCCGCCGGGTACGTCCTCGCGCGCACCGGCGACCACGACCGGGGTGTCGGCGGGGACGACGACGTCGGGGAAGCCCTCGGCGGCGAGCACCACGCCGTCGACCCGCAGGGAGACCAGGTCGTCGAAGGGCGAGGAGTCGAGGTGGGCGTTGGCCCGGGTGTCGGCGAGGGTGAGGCGGAGTCCGTGCGGGGCGAGGGCCTCGCGGATGCCGTCGAGCATCGGCACGTACCAGGGGTTCCGGAAGTCGTCGACGATGACCCCGATGGTGCGGGTCCGGGTGCCGGCGAGGATGGCGGCGGCGCGGTTCGGGCGGTAGCCGAGCTCCGCGACGGCGGCGAGCACCGCGGAGCGGCGAGCGGGGGAGACGCCGGGGTCGTCGCGCAGCACCATCGACACCAGGGACTTCGAGACGCCTGCGCGTGCGGCGACGTCGATGATCGTCGGCGGTCGAGGGGTCACGCTGAGCCTTTCCGGCACGGTGCTTGACAGGACATGGGCTGGTGCGGCTACAGTCTACCGACACGTTCTGGAACGTTCCAGAACAGAGATCCAGCGACCTTCTCGAAGGAGAGAACATGAGCGACAGCATCGGCGTCGCCGTCATCGGCGCGGGCATGGCGGGCAAGGCCCACATGGCTGCGTGGCGGAACGCGCCCTCCCTCTTCGCCCCGACGCTGCCGCCCGTCCGGCTCGTCTCGGTCGGCGACGTCTACGAACCGCTGGCCGCCGAGGCCGCTCGTCGCTTCGGCTTCGAGCGGCACGACACGGACTGGCGGGCCATCGCGGCGGCCGACGACATCGACGTGGTGAGCGTCGTCGTCGCGAACACCCTGCACCGCGAGATCGTCGAGGGGCTGCTCGCCGCCGGCAAGCACGTGCTGTGCGAGAAGCCGCTGTCCGACTCGCTCGGCGACGCCCGGGCGATGGCTGCTGCCGCCACCGAGGCCGAACAGCGCGGGGTGCTCGGCCGCATCGGCTTCACCTACCGCCGCGCGCCCGGTCTCGCCGCGATCCAGCAGCTCGTCGAGGACGGCACGCTCGGCCGCGTCCTGCACGTCTCCGGCCGGTACTGGACCGACTACGGCGCCTCGCCCGACGTCCCGTTCTCGTGGCGCTTCGACGGGGAGCCGGGGTCCGGGGCCCTGGCCGACGTCGGCTCGCACCTGACCTACGTCGCGGAGTTCCTGGCCGGCCCGGTCCGGAGCGTCAGCGGTGGCACGTTCACCACGTCGATCGCCGAGCGCCCCGTCGCCGCCGGACACGCCCTGCGGGGGCAGGCTGCCCCGCTCACCGGCGAGACCGCCCCGGTCGGCAACGACGACTACGCCACCTTCAGTGCGCGGTTCGGCGACGGCACGGTCGTCGGGTCGCTCGAGGCCTCGCGTGTCGCGGCCGGGCACCCGAACGGGCTCGTCATCGAGGCGTTCTGCGAACGCGGCGCAGCCCGCTGGGACCAGGAGCGTGCGTCGGAGATCGGCCTCGCCCTGCGGTCCGACGGCTCGCGGCTGGGTGGGTACCGACAGGTCGTGCTCGGCCCGGACCACCCCTACGTCGCCGGGGGGATGGCGATGGACGCGCCGGGCGTCGGCTGGGGGCAGAACCAGATGTTCGAGTACCAGGCACGGGCGTTCCTCGACGAGATCGTCGGGCTGTCCGGCCCGGTGCCGGACGCCCTGCCCGCGAACGCCACGTTCGACGACGGCGTGCACAACATGGAGGTCCTCGACGCGGTGGCACGGTCCGCCGCGGCCGGGGGTGCCACCGAGATGATCAAGGAAGCAGTGACGGCATGAAACTCGGTCTCTACAACGCGATCCTGCACGACCGGCCCCTCGCCGACGCCCTCGCGGTCATCGCGGCCAACGGGCTCACCGGCATCGAGCTGAACACCGGCGGCTTCCTGCCCCCGGTGCACGTGCCCGACATCGACGCGATCCTGGTCGACGACGGGGCGCGTGACGCGTTCCTCGCGCAGTTCGCGGGGACCGGCGTCACCATCGCCGGGCTCAACTGCAACGGCAACCCGCTGCACCCCGACCCCGCGATCGGTCCCGCACACGCCGAGGACGTCCGGCGCAGCATCCGCCTCGCGGCCCGCCTCGGACAGGACCGCGTCGTCACGATGTCCGGACTGCCGGCGGGGGAGCCGGGCGGGACCCGGCCGAACTGGATCGTGAACGCCTGGAACTCGGCCGCGCTCGACGTCCTCGAACACCAGTGGAGCGTCGCGGTGCCGTTCTGGCAGGAGATCGACGCCCTGGCCCGTGAGCACGGCGTCAAGGTCGCGCTCGAGCTGCACCCGCAGAACCTCGTGTTCAACCCGGCGTCGATCCGGGAGCTCGTCGAGCGCGGCGGGCTGACCAACGTGGGGGTCGAGCTCGACGCCTCGCACCTGTTCTGGCAGCAGATGGACCCGGTCGCGGTCGCCAACGACCTCGGTCCGCTGGTGTTCCACGCCGCCGCGAAGGACGTCCGGGTCAACCCGCACGCGGCGATCAACGGGGTACTCGACAACT
The DNA here is from genome assembly GCF_003224275.1 of Curtobacterium sp. MCSS17_011. Classification (NCBI taxonomy): domain Bacteria; kingdom Bacillati; phylum Actinomycetota; class Actinomycetes; order Micrococcales; family Microbacteriaceae; genus Curtobacterium; species Curtobacterium sp. MCSS17_011. Next base: position 242,658 of record NZ_QKLE01000004.1, read on the forward strand.
CGTTCCGCCGGTTGTCGCCGGACGAGTCACGCACGAACCTCGGCGGCGACGAGTGGGCGAACGAGTGGCCCAAGCCGTCGGCGTGGGACTTCGTCGCGCTCGGCAAGGGGCACGACGAGGCGTACTGGGCGTCGTTCCTCGAGGCCCTGCGTGCGATCGACCCGGGCATGTGGGTGAACATCGAGCACGAGGACACCGAGCTCGGGCGCGAAGAAGGGGTCGCGGTAGCCGCGCGCGTCCTGCGCGCCGCGGACGCGGCGCTGGCGCCCCGGTCCTGACGTCCCTCACCCGACCCGGTCACTGCCTGGAGGCTCGACAGCCGATCCGCGCACACGGTGACGGACCGCGCGTGGTGGGCCGTGCCTCCCGGCCCCACCACGCGCGGATCGGCCTCCGTTGCGCGGATCGACCAGTCCGTACACCCGTACCGGGTGCTGTCACCGGCCCGATGTAGCATGCACGACACCTGTCCCCGACGATGGAGCCCTGCGTGCCGGACCCGACCGACCCCGCCTTCCCGCTCGAACACGTGCGGGCGGTGGGCGACGACATCGTGGCCTCCGTCGCCACGGTGATCGACGGCAAGGCGGAAGCCATCCGCACGGCCCTGACGGTGATGCTCGCCGAGGGGCACCTGCTCGTCGAGGACGTCCCGGGCGTCGGCAAGACCGTGCTCGCCAAGGCGCTCGGTGCCTCGGTCGGTGGGTCCGTGAACCGCATCCAGTTCACCTCGGACATGCTGCCGTCCGACGTCACGGGTGTGAACATCTTCGACCAGTCGTCCGGCACCTTCCGGTTCTCACCCGGCCCGGTCTTCGCGAACGTCGTCATCGGCGACGAGATCAACCGCACCAGCCCGAAGACCCAGTCGGCCCTGCTCGAGGCGATGGCCGAGTCGCAGGTCACCGTCGACGGAGTGACGCGCCCGCTCGACCGTCCGTTCATGATCGTCGCGACGCAGAACCCGATCGACATGGAGGGCACGTACCCGCTGCCCGAGGCGCAGCGTGACCGCTTCATGGCCCGCATCGCGATGGGCTACCCGAGCGTCGACGCCGAACGGCAGATGCTCGCGAACCGCGGCGGCAGCGACCCGCTGTCGCGCCTGCGGCCGATCGTCGACGTCACCACGCTGCGGGCGATCATCGAGGCCGTCGCCGGGGTGCACATCGCCCCCGACGTCGAGGCGTACATCATCGCGATCGTCCGGTCGACGCGCACCCACCCCGACCTCGTACTCGGTGCGAGCCCCCGCGCGACGCTGCACCTGGCGCAGGCCGCCCGTGCGCACGCGGCCCTCGCCGGCCGCCCGTTCGTCACCCCCGACGACGTCGCGGCGCTCGCCCCGATCGTGCTCGCGCACCGGCTCGTGCCGGTCGCCCGTGGGCTCGGCGGCACCGGCGAGGACACCGTGCGCGAGATCGTCGTGCGCATCGTCTCGGACACCGCAATCCCGTTCACGGCCACCCCCGTCCGCTCCTGATGGCCGGTCCATCGGCACCGCCGTCGCTGCTGCGACGCGTCGGTGCCGCGCGGTCCGCGGCGACCCGGTTCGGCCGCCGCGGGCTCTCGTTGGCGCGCCGGACCCCGTTCCCGCGCCCGACGATCCGGGGCTGGACGGTCATCGCCGTCGGCATCGGCCTGGTCGGCGGCGGATTGGTCGGCACCACGAGCGTCGCGGTCACGGCCGGCCTGCTGCTGCTCGTGCTGGTCGTGCTCGGCATCGTGATGGCGTTCGTCGTCGCCACCCCGCTCCGCGGCAGCCGCAGCACCGCACGGGCGATCGTGCAGGTGGGCGAGGTCTACCGGGAACGCATCACCCTCGGCAGCACCAGCCTGCGGATCGGCCCACGGGCGACGCTGCTCGTGCGCGAGCAGCTCGAGGATTCCTTCGCCAGCCTGGCCGAGGCGGAGACCTACGCCGAGGTCGGCCCGAACCTGCCACCGGCCGTGCTCGACGTCGAGGCGCTCGCGATGCACCGCGGCCGCACCCTGGTCGGGCCGGTGACGATCCGGGTGGAGGACCCGTTCGGCCTGCTCCGGATCGACCGTCCCGTCGTCCCGGCCGAAGAGGTCGTCGTCGTCCCGGCCTCGGCACCCCTCGGGGCGATCGACGCCGGCGCGCTCGCCGGTGCGGTCTCGGCCGACGAGGGCCGGGTCGGGCAGGGCGGCTCGGCCGACGACAGCGAACTCCGCCCGTACCGACCGGGGGACCCGATCCGTCGGGTGCACTGGGCCCAGAGTGCGCGACGCGGGGAACTCCACGTCCGCCAGACCACCCAGGCCCAGCCGCCCGAGGCCGTGATCGCACTGGACGTCCGGCGGGAGTCCTACCAGCGGCTCGGCCGAGAGGACCTCGCCGAGCTCTCCGACCTGGGCGGCGACCAGGCCTTCGAGCACGCCGTCGTGGTGGCCGCCAGTGTCGCCCGCGCGCTCGCCGCCCGGACCTCGCGCGTCGTGCTCGTGTTCGACGGCCCCGACGGCAGCACCCGGCACGCGGGCGACGTCGGTGGCCTCACCGACGTGCTCGTCGGGCTCGCCGACGTCCGGCTGCGTACCGATGCCCGACAGGTCACCGACGTCCTGCCCGAGGTCCGTGGCCGCGACGTGCACGGCATGACCGCCGTCGTGACCGGCACCTGCACCGCGGACGAAGCCGCCGAGCTCGTCAGCGCGACCAGCGGGTCGAGCCGCGGCATCCTGGCGACGATCGTGCCGCCGGACCCGGCCGTCCGGGGCATCCTCGACCGTGGCGGCTGGCGGACCCTCGTGGTGCCGGTCGTCGGCGCGACGCCGTCCGGAGCCGCACGGTGACCGGGGTGAGCGCACCGGCGCGTGGTCGTGCCGACGTGCGCGAGATCCTCGACCGCGACGACGACCTGCGTGACGTCCCGAGCGCCTGGGTCGTGGCCCTCGCGCCGGTGCCGGTGCTCCTCGCCGCCCTCGCCATCCGCCCGCTCGTGCAGGGCATCGCCTGGTGGGCATCGGGCGTCGTCGTCGTCGCCGTGCTCGTCGCCGTGATGCTCGCCGTACGCCGCCAGACGCCCGGCATCCGCTTCGTCGTCCTGGTCGGCACGGTCATCGCCTGCTCGTGCGCCGTCGCACTGGTCAACGACATCCAACCGCTCGGGTGGCTCGACGCCGACGGGGCCCTCGGGGAGACGCTCGCCGCGATCCGCCTGAACCCCGCACCACTGCCGCAGACCGACGCGATCCGGCTCGTCGTCACCGCGTCGATCGGCTGGGTGGCGGCGGTCTCGCTGTTCCTCGCCGCCATCGCGCGGATCCCGTCGCTCGCCGCGGCACCGGCCCTCGTCATCCTGATCGTGCCCGGTGTCATCACCGGGCAGCCCGCCGGCACCCCGCTCGTCATCACCACGGCGGTGGCGTTCCTCGCCCTGCTCTGGCTGTCGGTCCGCCCGGTGCAGCGCGCCCTGCCGGCCGCGGTGGTCGGGGCGATCGGGCTCGTCGTGGCCATCGGGCTGCCGACGATCGTGCCGCTCAACGCCAGCTGGCTCTCCGGCGTCACCGGGGCGATCCAGTCACCGATCCAGCCCGGACGGCCCGGCACCCTGCTCGAACTCGGCAACGACCTGCGCCGTCCGAGCGAGCTCGAGGTGTTCCGGTACCGCTCGTCGGACGGGCAGCCCGAGTACCTCAAGCTCGCCGACCTGGACGAGTTCGGCACGGGCGACTGGGTGCCGACCGTGACGAACGCCGCCGAGGCCGACACCGCCGACGAGCAGCAGTGGGCCGAGGGCGTCAACCCGCGCCTGGCGAGCCGTGGCGACGTGACCGTCCGGATCACCGGCCTGTCGAGCACCTACCTGCCGGTGCCGTCGGGTGCGGTGTCGATCGAGTCGCAGTCCACCAACCTCGACCTGTCGCAGTGGCGGTGGATGGGGAACTCGAGCACCGTCCGGTCGACCGGAGCCGCGACCGCCCGCGGTGCGATGTACGAGGTCTACGGGGCCTCGACCTTCGCCAACGACTACCTCGACGCGGTCGCCGCCTCGGGGGTGCTCGCGCGCTCCGACGGCCGTGGCTTCCGGGAACCCAGCCGCCAGCAACTGCGCACCGACCTCGCCCTGCCCGACGACTTGCCCGCCAACATCTCGGCCGCCGCCACCCGCGTCGCCGCCGCTGCCACCGACGACTACGGGCGGGCACGCGCGCTCGAGCAGTGGTTCCGCAGCGACCTGTTCACGTACTCCGAGACGGCACCGGTGGAGCAGGGCTACGACGGCGACAGCATGGACGTCGTCTCGACCTTCCTCCGGGTCCGCGACGGGTACTGCGTGCACTTCTCGTCGGCGATGGCCGTGATGGCCCGCACGCTCGGCATCCCCTCGCGCATCGCGGTCGGGTACCGGGCCGGGTCGCCCCAGCCCGACGGCGAGTACGCGGTGTCGAACCGGCAGCTGCACTCCTGGCCCGAGCTGTACATCCAGGGCGCCGGGTGGGTCGCCTTCGAGCCGACGCCCGACTCCGACGAGGCCGCGCCGTCCGAAGAACCCTCGGCCTCGCCGACCGCAGCGGCACCGGAGACCCCGCTGCCGGCGCCCGAGCAGACCACCCCGGCGGAAGAGTCGGCGTCACCGACCCCGTCGGCGTCCCCGGCGCCCGGCGCCGCAGGTGCGTCCGGCACCGGTGGCGGGGGTGGCCCGGTCGGACTCCTGGTCGGCCTGCTGCTCGTGCTCGCGGTCCTCGTCGCCCCGGGCCTCGTGCGCGCTGTCCGCCGCCGGTCCAGGCTGTCGGCGATCGCCGCCGGGCGATCACCCGCCGTGCAGGCGTGGCGGGAGCTGCTCGACGACGTCGCCGACCACGGGTACGCCCCGGGCATCGCGCCGCCGGGTGACGCCGCCGCCGTGGCCCGGACCGCCCGAGCCGTGCTCGGACGCCTGCGGCCCGGGCTGCCGGCGTCGGTCCTGCCGCACCTGGAGGCCACGGTCGACGCTGTCGACCACGAGCGCTTCGCCGCCGACGGGGCCGCATCGGTGGACACTGCGGCGTTGGGGCGTCACGTCCGTGAAGCTCGTGACGCTCTCGACGCGTCGGCGCCCGCCCTGCGCGTCGTGCGGTCGCGCCTATTGCCACCGAGCCTGCTGCCGTCGTCCGCCTGGTCCCACGACGGGCCGAAGCCCCGCCGTCGGGATCGCCGCACGGCCTGACGCGGGCGCGTGCGCGTCAGCACGGTGCGAGGGCGCGCCCACCGCACCCCACGTCAGCGCCGGCGGATGACCGCCTCGACCAGGGCGGCGATGAGCTCGCCCGGGTCGACCCCCGGCAGCGCCGGCGCGTCGAACACCAGGCCGACGTTCGCCCCGATGAGCACGGTCGCGAACTCCTCCGGGGTCATGCCGACGTCGACCTCGGGGTGTGCACCGAGCCACAGCCGCACGAGTTCGAGCACCCCGTCCTGCAGGACCCGGCGCTGCCGGATGAACTCGGGCAGGAACTCGGGGTGCCGCACGGCGTACCCGCGGAACGCCGAGAGCAGCGCGAACTGCTCGCTCTGGTCGTGTTGCCCGAACGCGGCGCGCAGGACGTCCCCGACGTCGACGGCGGCGATGTCGGCGTGCACGAGCTGCTGCAGTGAGCCGAGCACCAGGTTCGTGGACCGCTGCATGACCTGCGCGAGCAGGTCCTCCTTGGACGAGAAGTTCGAGTAGACCGCACCCTTGCTGAACCCCGCGCGCGCGGCGACGTCGTCGAGCCGGGCGCCGTACACACCCTGTTCGGCGAAGACTGCGGCGCCGGCGGCGAGCAGACGCTCCCGGACCTCGGCCCTCGGGATGCGCTGGGTGTGGGAAGCGTCATCGCTCATCGGTTGCTGCTCCGACCTGTGCTCGTGGTCGTCGGGGAGAGCATCGTGGAGGAGACCTGCCGCGCCGCGCGTCTGATCCCGCGCGGCATCAGCGAAGCCCCCATCCCCACGTCTGCTCGGAACCGGCGCGTTCGGGTCGCGTCGGTGCTGTGCGGACAGCGTTCACCGGGATCATCCCCGGCAGAACTGCCAGGACGATACCCGGCGGTACTGATCGTAGCGTCGCGGAGCCGCGGGGGACAGCCCCTCAGTCCTCGTGCTCTTCTCGGACACTGCCGGCACCGGTCCGACGGCCCGGACGCCGGAGCAACCGGAGGGCGTCCGGCCGCAGGCTCCGACCGCGGCGGAGCAGTGAACCGAGGGTCGACTTCGGCTGCCAGTCACGGCCGTTCGGCAGCCCCCAGCCCCGGCGGACCGCTCCCCAGCGGAGCCCGAGCGACAGGGTGATCGCGAGCAGGATGCCGAGCGACGGCGACCCGAGCGCGGACGCGATCACCATCACGGCCGACGCGGCGACGGCCACGGTGGCGTACAGCGCGTTCCCGCCGAACACCGCCGGCACCCGCCGCAGCAGCAGGTCACGCATGGCTCCGCCGCCGACCGCGGTGATGGTCCCCATGATGATCGCGGCGGGCCAGTCGAGCCCGGCGTCGTAGGTCCGCTGCACGCCGACCACGGCCCAGAACCCGATCACGGCGGCGTCGAGCACGGTGAACAGCCGGTCCCACGTGAGCTCGGAGAACGACACGAGGAAGGCGATGAGCGCCCCGGCGACGGCGACCGGCACGTACAGCGGGTCGACGAGCGCGACGGGCGGTCCGTTCTGCAGCAGGGTGTCGCGGAGCATCCCGCCGCCGAGTCCGGAGACGAACCCGACGACCAGGAACCCGAACAGGTCGAAGTCCATCGCGCGGGCGATGGAGCCGCCGAGCAGGGCGGACGCGAACACCCCGGCCAGGTCGAGCACGTTCGTGACCGACGCCAGGCCGTCGACGGACAGCAGGTTCATGAGAACCATCAAACATCACGTCGCACGGCTGGCGGGCCGTTCGACGGTTAGGTTAGCCTCACCTTCGTCATGCTCGCCACTCTCGTCATCGGTCTCCGTGAAGGCCTCGAAGCCACGCTCATCGTCGGCATCATCGCCGCGTTCCTGCGTCGCAACCGCGTCCCGCTCGCCCCGATGTGGTCGGGCGTCGGGCTCGCGGTGCTGCTCAGCATCGCCGTCGGCTTCGGGTTGCAGGCCGTCGAGCAGGCGCTGCCGCAGGCCCAGCAGGAGGGCATGGAGGCGGTCATCGGCATCGTCGCCGTCGTCTTCGTCACGGGCATGATCGTCTGGATGCGCACGCACGCGCGCACCCTGACCGCCGACCTCGAGGCCAGTGCGACCGCGGCCCTCGGCAGGGGCACCGCCTGGGCACTCGCCGGCATGGCGTTCCTCGCCGTCCTGAAGGAGGGCTTCGAGACCTCGGTGTTCCTCCTCGCCACGTTCCAGGCGTCGTCGGACACCGGCCTCGCCGCCCTCGGGGCCGTGATCGGCATCGCGGCCGCGGTCGTCGTCGGTTTCGGCATCTACACGGGTGGTGTCCGCCTCGACCTGTCGCGGTTCTTCACCGGCACCGGGGTCTTCCTGGTCTTCGTCGCCGGTGGCCTGGTGCTGACCGTCCTCCGCCGCGCGCACGAGGCCGGCTGGATCGTCATCGGCCAGCAGCGCACCGTCGACCTGTCGTGGCTCGCCCCGAACGGTTCCGTGCAGGGCGCCCTGGTCACCGGCGTGCTCGGCATCCCGCCGGACCCGCGGGTCATCGAGGTGCTCGGCTGGGTCCTCTACGTCGTCCCCGTGCTGGCGCTGACCCTCTGGCCGCGCGCCTGGCGTCCGTCACCGGACCGTGTGCCCCGGGTGCGCGCCGTCGTCGCCGGTGCACTCGCCGTCGCCGCAGCAGCACTCGCGATCGCCGTGCCGACGGGCGGGGTGGACCTGCCCCGCAGGACCGCGGTCAGCGGTGACGCCAGCTCCGTCTCGGCCAGCGTCGACGGTGCGTCCGGAGTCCTGCGGGTGGACGGCACCGGCCAGGAGGCCCCGATCACCCTGCCGACGTCGGCCCACCGCCGCGTCACCCGCGCGGGCGTGTCCGCCGACCGGTGGCGAGTCGTGCAGGACGGCACCGGTGCGCAGGGGAGCGGTGCAGATCGTCCGTCGACGCTGACGCTCGACGACCTCGTCACCCTGTTCGGCCGCCTGCCCGTCGGGGTCTCCCCGTCGACGAACCCCGGTCCGTTCGCGGCCCGCTGGGCCGTGCGCGACACGGTGACCCTGTGGGCCGTCCGTGGTGGGGTCCTGGACGCGACCCGCGACGAACGCGAGGTGCTGACGCTGAGCGGTGGGGGCCTCCCGTCCGCGCGCACCACGACCCTGGACCGCACCGTCTGGTCCGTCCCCGACGCCCGCGTCGAGCGGTCGGCCGCCTCGGTGGCCGCCGCGGACTCGCGATCAGCCGACCTGCTGCTCTGGAAGGCCTGGCTGCCGATCGCCCTCGGCGTCGCGGCCGCCGCCCAGGCGCTGCTGGCCGTCCGTGACCGCCGTCGCCGGCGGCTCCCCACCACCCCTGTCTCTTATACACATCT
>NZ_QKLE01000040.1:0-19416 GCF_003224275.1 Curtobacterium sp. MCSS17_011
TCGGATGGGGTGGAGAACCAGCGATGTGCGGCTGGTGAGCGCTCCGGGTGTTTCCCGGTCGTTGCAGGTGATTCGGCGTCGTCCGCCAGTCGGATTGGGACGAGTTCTCCGGGCCTGTCACCCCTAGGCTCGGGTCATGCGGGGAACGACGATCCGACCGACCACGGAGGACGACTGGGAGTCCGTGCGGGCGCTGCGGCTCGAGATGCTCCGGGACACCCCGAAGGCGTACGGGGAGCGGCTCGCCGACGCGGAGCGACTGCAGGAGCGTGACTGGCGTCGACGCGGCCGCCGTGAGCACGACGTCGGCGGGACGACTCTCGCCGCGATCGGTGCCGACGGACGGTGGCTCGGGACGATGGGGGTGTTCGTACCCGGCTCCCGGGTCGGGCCGCTCCTGGTCGGCGTCTACGTCGCACCGTCGCACCGGGGTCGTTCCGCCGGCGTCGCCGATGCGTTGCTCGACGAGATCGAGGTGTGGGCGGCTGCACACGGGTCGGCACTGCGGCTGCACGTGCACGAGGGGAACACCCGTGCGCAGGCCTTCTACGCCCGACGTGGCTACGAGCCGACGGGTGCGACCGAGGCGTACGTCCTCGATCCGAGCGAACTCGAGATCGAGATGATCCGGCAGCTGCGGGGATCGCCGTGAGCGGCGGGACGGCCGGCGCTGCCGGGCCCGCCGTGCGGTGGCTGCTGTCCGACGTGGGCGGGGTCCTCGAAATCGTCGACGACGCCGCCTGGCCCGGGCACTTCCGGGCGCGGTGGGCCGAGCGTCTCGGGATGACGACGGACGGCTTCTCCGCACGCCTCGTCGCGGCCGACCTGCCCGATGCCTCCCGTCAGTCCGGCGTCGTCGACCGGTACTGGGGCGCGATCGGCACGGCACTCGGGCTGGGGGCCGACCAGCTCGCCGTCATGCGGGCCGACTTCTGGGATGCGTACTGCGGAACCCTGAACCAGCCGTTGTACGACTTCCTCGCCCGACTCCGCGGCACGATCGGCCTCGCGATCCTGTCGAACTCGGGCGACGGCGCCCGTGAGGAAGAGGAGCGGCGCTTCCGGTTCTCGGCGGTGTTCGACCCGATCTGCTACTCCCACGAGATCGGTGTGAACAAGCCCGACGTCGAGGCGTTCCGCATCACGCTCGAGCGCCTCGGGGCGGCCCCGGACGAGGTGTTCTTCGTGGACGACGTGCCCGAGAACATCGAGGCCGCACGTGCGCTCGGCATCGGGGCGCACCTGCACGTCGACACCGACGAGACGATCCGGGTGCTCGGTGCGGTCGTGCGGGGGAGCGGCCGGCAGTGACCGTCGGCATCGTCTTCTTCGACGTCGACGGAACCCTCGTCAGGCCCGGTTCCAGCAGCAGTTTCCTCGCCGCCCGGTTCGGGCACCAGGACGCGCTCGACGATGCAGAAGCCCGCTACGCCGACGGTGCGCTCACCAACCAGCAGGTCAGTGAGGTCGACGCACTCGGGTGGCGTGGCACGTCCGTCGCGACGGTCGGCCGGTGGCTCGACGACCTGCCGGTGTTGCCCGGAACCGAGACCGTTGTCGCGTGGTGCCGTGCCCACGACGTCGAACCCGTGCTCGCGTCGCTCGCGTGGCAGCCCGTGACCCGTTCCCTCGCGCGGCGGTTCGGGTTCGTCCCGAACGGCGGGCCCCGAGTCGGCGAGCACGGCGGCATCCACGACGGCACCGTCGCCGAGCACTTCGACGAGTTCGACAAGCGGGACCGGGCGCTCGCGCTCGCTCGTGACCTCGGTGTGCCGATCGAACACTGCTGCGCCATCGGCGACAGCCGCTCGGACATCCCGCTCTTCCAGGCGCTCCCCAGTGCGTTGGCGCTCAACGCGAGTCCGGCGGCACGTGCGGCTGCGAGTGACGCGATCGACGCGGACGACCTCTCGCGCATCATTCCCTGGCTCGACCGCTGGCTCCGGGAACTCGCGTGATCGATCGGCTCTGAGACGGATGCGGCATGATCGGTCCGTGCCTGATGTGAACCCGACCGCCGCGTACCGTGCCGCCCGCGACCAGCTCCTCGCCGCGGACTCTCCGGAAGCGGCACGCGCCGGGTTCCGCTGGCCGGACGTCGGCGACACGTTCAACTGGGCGACCGACTGGTTCGACGTCATCGCGACCGACAACAGCCGCACCGCGCTCTGGATCGTCGAGGAGGACGGTCGTGAGCAGCGGTTCAGCTACGCCGAGATGGCCGCACGGTCCGATCGGCTCGCCGCGCGTCTGCACGGCTTCGGCGTGCAGCAGGGCGACCACGTCCTCGTCATGCTCGGCAACCAGCTCGAGCTCTGGGAGACCATGCTCGCCGTGATCAAGCTCGGTGCGGTCATCCTGCCGACCTCGACGATGCTCGACACCGCCGACCTGCAGGACCGCGTCGACCGGGGCTCGGTGGCGCACGTCGTCACGAACCGCGGCGAGACGCACAAGTACGACGACGTCCGCGGGTCCTTCACGCGCATCGTCATCGGCGGTCCCGCTGACGGGTGGACGGAGTACCCGAGTGACCTGGGCGAGCCCGCTCCCACCGACGAGGTCCGTCCCCAGGTCGTCACCCGCACGACCGACCCGTGCCTGGTCTACTTCACGTCCGGCACGACGTCGAAGCCGAAGATGGTCGTGCACACCCAGACGTCGTACCCGGTCGGGCACCTCAGCACGATGTACTGGCTCGGCGTCCGGCCCGGTGACGTGCACCTGACGATCAGCTCGCCCGGGTGGGGCAAGCACGCCTGGAGCTGCTTCTTCGCGCCGTGGATCGCGGAGGCCACCGTGTTCATCCACAACACCGCACGCTTCGACCCCGCTGCACTCCTCGCGCAGCTCGAGCGGGCCGAGGTCAACACGTTCTGCGCGCCGCCGACCGCGTGGCGGATGATGCTGCAGTCCGACCTCGGCGTCAAGCCGCGCGCGCTCCGTGAGCTCATCTCGGCCGGCGAGCCGCTCAACCCCGAGGTCATCGGCCGGGTCGAGGCGGCGTGGGGGCTCACCATCCGCGACGGCTACGGGCAGACCGAGACGACGGCGATCATCGGCAACGCCCCGGGTGCCGCCGTGACGCCCGGCGCGATGGGCAAGCCGCTCCCCGGTGTGACCGTGACGCTGCTCGACCCCGTGTCCGGCGAACCGGGCGACGAGGGCGAGGTCTGCCTCGACCTCACCGAGCGGCCCGTCAACCTGATGGCCGAGTACCTCGGCGACCCAGACCGCACGGCCTCGTCGATGCGCGACGGCTTCTTCCACACCGGCGACATCGCCGTCCGCGATGCCGACGGCGAGCTGACCTTCATCGGCCGCACCGACGACGTGTTCAAGTCCTCCGACTACAAGGTGTCGCCGTTCGAGGTGGAGAGTGCGCTGCTGGAGCACCCGGCCGTGGCCGAGAGTGCGGTCGTCCCGGCACCTGACGAGGCCCGTCTCAACGTCGTCAAGGCGTACGTCGCGTTGGCCACCGGATGGGAGGCGTCGGCCGACACCGCCAGGCAGGTGCTGGAGTACGCACGCACGGCTCTCCCCGCCTACGCGCGTGTCCGCCGCGTCGAGTTCGCGGAGCTCCCGAAGACCATCTCGGGCAAGATCCGCCGCGTGGAGCTGCGGGAGCGCGAGGAGCAGTCGGTGAGCAACGGCACGCGCGCCGAGGGGGAGTGGCGGGACGACGAGTTCCCCGGCCTCCGCGTACCCCGCCCGCAGGCCGACTGACCTGCACGGCTGACCAGGGCTCGACACGTGGAACTGATCAAGGACGTCTCGCGCGGCGACTGGCTGCTGGCCCGGGCCGGCTCGTTCGCCACGTTCGGCGGCGTCGCAAGCACCGGCTTCGAGGCGTACGTCCGGATCCTGCACCCGCTCCGAGCGGATCGCGAAGACCGCACGACCGTTGACGAGCACGGCGAACACCCGGTCCTCGAAACGGCCGGGTGGCGCTGGGCCGACGTCGCCGAGCGCACCCGTCGAACGATCGACCCTCTTGTGTCGTGGCAGGCCATCAGCGGTCGGGACGACGAGTCGGACCTGTCCTTCGAGGACGGCTGGCTCGTCCACCCGCCCGAGGAGGGCTGGTACGAGCCGACGCAGCTCGCCGCGCTCGCCGCGCTCACCGAGCTCCTCGCCGAGGCGACGTCGACGCCGAACGATCTGGTGGGTGCGATCTGGGACGGGTGGGGTGACCTGAGCGGGAGCTCGACGATGGGCTTCGGGTGGCAGGGCGGGGGCGAACCGACGGCAGCCGAGCGCGCCGAGATGCAGGAGTACATGGCCCGGGTGCAGGCGCAGCACCGGCGGGAGCAGGCTGCGCTCAGGGAGTCGCTCGCGGGTCCGCGGTTCATGTGGCCAGCCCGCGAGTGCTTCCTGCTCTCGATGTCCCTGTCGCAGCTCAGCGACCCGTCCTGGACGGACGACGCCCGCGTGGGCACGTACGTCGACTTCGGGCACACCCCGCAGATGCTCTGGCCCGAGGGGCACGAGTGGGTGCTCGCCACCGAGATCGACTGGGACTCGACGATCGTCGCCGGGTCGCGGTCGCTGGTCGACACGATCCTGGCCGACGACCGGTTCGAGGCGTACGAGGTCGACGCGGACGCCTCCCCGTCCTGGTGAGGGCCCGAACAGGAGCGATGCAGTCTGGCCGAAGCCTCGCGTTCGCTCGCGACCCTGGCGATGAACGCCCGGCGCATCACCCCGCCTGATCACTTCGTGTTCAGCGACACCTCACGGCCCGCCGCGCGCGTGAACTGTCGCCCAGTGCGAAACCCCGCCGCGCAGCGCCGCGCGCCGAAACCCAGCGTCAGCCCGCGTCACCCTGCGGGAGCACACATCTCCCCCCAACGGCGGACGCGGCGCCGACGGCCCCTCCCGTAGCGTCGAGGCCGTGATCGAAGTCAGCCATCTCACCAAACAGTACGGTCCGAAGACCGCCGTGGACGACGTCTCCTTCGTCGTGCGTCCCGGCAGTGTGACCGGCTTCCTCGGGCCCAACGGCGCCGGGAAGTCCACCACGATGCGCATGATCATGGGGCTCGACCGGCCCACGTCGGGCAGCGCCACCGTGAACGGCCAGCCCTACACGAGCTTCCGCGACCCACTCCGGCAGGTCGGCGCCCTGCTCGAGGCGAAGGCCGTCCACTCGGGGCGCAGCGCCTACAACCACCTGCTCTCCCTCGCGGCGACCCACGGCATCCCGAAGTCCCGCGTGCACGAGGTCATCGACATGACCGGCCTCGACTCCGTCGCGAAGAAGCGCGTCGGCGGGTTCTCGCTCGGCATGGGGCAGCGCCTGGGAATCGCTGCCGCACTGCTCGGTGACCCGAAGACCCTGATCCTCGACGAGCCCGTGAACGGCCTCGACCCCGACGGCGTCGTGTGGGTGCGGCAACTCGCCCGCCGGATGGCCGCCGACGGCCGCACCGTGTTCCTCTCCAGCCACCTGATGAGCGAGATGGCACAGACCGCCGACCGCGTGGTCGTGCTCGGCCGGGGCAAGGTCCTCGCCGACGCTCCGATCGCCGAGTTCGTCGCCGGTGGTGGCGCCGCTGCCGGCACCGATGCCGCCGTCAGCCGCGTCATCGTCCGCACCCCGGACCCGAACGGCCTGTTCAACGCGATCGGCCCGAACGCCGCGGTCACCCAGCGCGAGGACGGCTCGTTCCTCGTCGTCGGGCCCGACGCGCCGACGGTCGGCAACATCGCCGCGCAGGCCGGCGTCCCCCTGCACGAACTCACCCCGACCGGCGCGAGCCTCGAAGAGGCCTACATGGCCCTCACCCGCGACGACGTCGAGTACCGATCGGAGGGCACCCGATGAGCGCCACCACCTCGCCCACCACGCCGTCGACCCGGATGCACGGCTCGACCAGACTGTCCTTCCCGCACCTGGTGCGGAGCGAGTGGATCAAGCTCCGCAGCATCCGGTCCACGTTCTGGTGCTACGCGATCCTCGTGGTCGTCACCATCGGCATGGCTGCGCTGGTCGGAGCGAACACGAACAGCGGCGGGCAGGACCTGCCGACGGACATCGCCAACGGCACCGTGGTGAACGCCAACACCGTCGGCGTCCTGCTCTCGTCGCTCGTCGTCGGCGTGCTCGGCGTCCTCATCATCACCGGCGAGTACGGCACGGGCCAGGTCCGCTCGACCTTCACCGCCGACCCCCGTCGCACCGGCGTGATCCTGGCGAAGGCCACCGTCCTCGCCCTCACGACGTTCGTGGTCAGCGCCGTCGCCACCTGGATCGGCGTCCTCATCTCGCTCCCGCTGCTGGCGGGCAACGGTGTCGAGCCGGAGATCGGTGACCCGTCGGTGTTCCTGCCGATCCTCGGCTCGTCGGTCTTCCTGACCCTGCTGGCCCTGCTCGCCTACGGCATCGGCCTGCTCGTCCGGTCGAGCGCCGGTGGCATCGCGATCACGCTCGGCATCCTGCTGGTCCTGCCGGTGGTGCTGAGCCTGATGGCCGGGCTGATGAACGTCGAGTGGCCGACGAACATCGCGGCGTTCCTGCCGGACATGGCCGGTGGCCAGCTCTACGCCTACTCGTACGACGGCGCGAGCCCCGCCGACGACGGCGGAGTCGTGCTGAACGGCTGGGGTGGCTTCGGCGTCCTCGCCGCCGAGGTGCTCGTCATCGGAGGCCTCGCCCTGACGCTCGCGCGCCGTCGCGACGTCTGACGCGACCACCTCACGGCCGGGAGGCGCGGTGCCAGCCGGCACCGCGCCTCCCGTCGTTCGCGGTGCGGGTCCAGTGCCTCACTCGGCTCACAAGGTGCGCTCGCGCTCAGGCCCGCCGGACGTCGTACCGGTGCAGGGTCACGCCGTTCTCGTAGCGCTGCTGCTCGAGCAGGTCGAGCTGCACGAGCGGCCGGTGCCCCGAGAGCGGCGGATCGAACAGCGGCCGGCCGGCGCCGAGCACCGACGGGTGCGTGAAGAGCATGACCTCGTCGAGCAGCCCGGCATCGAGCAGCTGACTCGCGATGCTCGGCCCACCCACGCCGATGTCACCTTCGCCGGAGGCACGGATCGCGGCCAGCTCGGCGATCGCGTCGCCGTCGCCGCCGATGACCCGGGTGTCGTGGTCGGCGGTGGTCCGGGTGCGGGACACCAGGACCTTCGGCTGCGCGGTCCAGATCTCGCCGTACTCACGCAGGTACTGCGGCATCGACTCGTCGTGCCGGGCGTCGGGCCAGAACGGGTCCATCATGTCGCGCACCACCCGGCCCTCGACGGACAGGGTCATCGCGGCGGCGCGGGCGTTGAACTCGCGGTGCAGCGGCTCGTCGATCCGGATCCAGTCGGGTCCGTCCAGGCCGTCGTGCTCGCCGGGGGCCCGTTCGACGAACCCGTCGACGGAGACGTTGATCCAGTAGACGAACCTCGCGGGCATGGCATGACTCCTTCGTCGAGCCGAGCGTACGCTCACGCACGTCGCCCGTCGACACCCGCAGTCCCTCCAGCAGTACCTCCCTCAACGACGAGAGCAGGTCAGGCATGCGCCGATCGTCCACCGCACTCCTCGCCGTCGTGACGTTCCTCGGCGTCGCGACCACGGGCCTCCAGGCCGGACCAGCGGATGCGTCCGCGGTGCCGGGCGGGACCACCCGGGCGACCACCACCACGACCGTTGCGTCGAGCGTCTCCAGCCGGCACGGCCGTGCAGCACCCAGCCACCAGAACCCGGTGGCGCTCAGCCTGCCCGACGGGCAGACGGCCTCGAGCTGCGCGGACCCGACCGTGATCCACGGTGCCGGGCGTGACCGCAACTGGTACCTGTACTGCACCACCGACGCGCTCACCGCGAAGGAGCAGAACCCGGACGGATCCCTGGTGCAGCACGCCGTACCGACGTACCGGTCGACCGACCTGACCCACTGGACGTACGTGAACGACGCGTTCCCGACGAAGCCCGACTGGGTGGGCGACGCGAACGGGATCTGGGCGCCGGACGTCGTGTACCGCACCGGTGAACGTGGCCGCGCGGGCACCTGGTACCTGTACTACGCCGCCTCGGACACCCCGTCGGCCACGGGGCCGACCGGCGGCGGCTCCGCGGTGGGCGTGGCGACGAGCTCGAGTCCGACCGGCCCGTGGAAGGACTCCGGCGGCCCGGTCGTGGCACCGCAGACCGCACCGAACGGCGACGGAGCGCGATGGGCGTTCGACCCCGAGGTGATCACGGACAAGGGCGCGACCTACCTGTACTTCGGCAGCTACTTCGGCGGGGTGAACGTCCGACGGCTCAGCACCGACGGGCTGCGCTCCGACCCGTCGAGCGAACGCCAGGTCGCGATCGACAACCGCTACGAGGGCGCGTACCTGATGCGGCACGGCGGCTGGTGGTACTTCATGGGCTCCGCCACGAACTGCTGCAACGGCGCCCTGACCGGCTACGGCGTCTTCGTCGCCCGGTCACGCAGCCCGCTCGGACCGTTCACGGACCGCGACGGGGTCGCGATCACCAGCACCCGGGTCGGCGGCACGCCGCTGCTCGCGCAGAACGGCAACCGGTGGGTCGGTACCGGCCACAACACCGTGGTCACCGACTTCGCCGGCCAGGACTGGATCGTCTACCACGCGGCCGACCGCAACGACCCGTACTACGCGGGGCAGCCGACCTACACGAAGCGACCGGCGCTGATCGACCCGCTCGACTGGCAGCACGGCTGGCCGGTCGTGCGCGGTGGTGCCGGCCCGTCCGACACGGTGCAGCCGGGGCCGGTCGCGCAGCCCGGCCAGCGGCCGACGTACCGGGCGTCCACCGCCCCGGTCGACGTGCCCGGGCGCACGATCCGCGCGCTGTCGACCTCGTTCGACGGTGCTGCGCAGCCGGGAGCGGAGCCCGGAGCGCTGCCAGCCCGGCTCGCCTGGACGCGTGAGCCGGACCCGTCCACGTGGACCGTGGCGGACGGCACGTTCCGCTGGCAGACACAGGACGCCGACATCCACCCGCCGGCGACGCCGCTCGCCTCGGTGCTGTCCGAACCGGCGCCCCGTGGGGACTACGTGCTCCAGACCACGGTCGGGGTGGACACCCCGGCCACCGGCGACGGGCTGAACTACGTGCAGGGTGGCCTGATCGTGTGGGGTGACGACGGGAACTACGTCCGGCTGACGTCGAACTCGATCTTCAACACGCGCCAGACCGAGTTCGGCAAGCAGGTGTCCGGGCAACCGGCCGGGGCGCCGAGCTACGGGAACATGGTCGTCGGTCCGGTCGGGGACACCACCACGCTCCGGATCGTCCACCGCGAGGTCCGGGGTGAGGACCGGTACACGGCCTACACGAGCCTGGACGGGCGGCACTTCGTCCGGGGCGGGACCTGGACGGCTGACCTCGGCAGTGCGCCCCGCGTCGGGCTCATCTCGCTCGGGGGCTCCGGCTTCACCAGCACCTTCGAGGACCTCCGCGTGAGCACGGTCGCGACGCGTCGCTGACGGGTCGGGGCTGCAAAACACCGGTGTTCGCGCGCTGAACCGCGGTCTGCGCGTGTTCGACCCGCGAACACCGGTGTCTTGTAGGCCGAACGGCGCGCGTTCAGCCGCGAAACGTCGCCCGTCGCCGAGATACCCGTCGGGATGCGAAGATGCATCGTTGGTGCCGGAGCCGAGAACGAGGGTTGGATGATCCCGACGGAGGAACACGACGCGAGCGCGCCGCTGCTCGACGGTCGGTACCGCTTGGAGCAGGCGATCGGCCAGGGCGGCATGTCCGTCGTCTACCGGGGCGTGGACGAGAGCCTGCACCGCCCGGTCGCGATCAAGCTCTTCCACGCGGGCATCGTCGACATCGCCCGGCAAGAGGCCGAACTCGGCGTGCTGGCGTCGCTCGAGCACCACAACCTCGTCAGCCTGCTCGACGCCGGTGTCGTCACCGGGCAGGACGGCACGCAGCAGCGCTACATCGTGATGTCGCTCGTCGTGGGGCAGGACCTCGAGGAGCGCCTCGCCGTCGGCCCGCTCGCCTCCCGGCACATCGCCGAGATCGGCTACGACATGGCCGAGGCCCTCGACTACATCCACGCCCACGGCGTCGTGCACCGCGACATCAAGCCGTCGAACATCCTGCTCGTCGACTACGGCAACGGTTCCGACCGCGCCCGCGCTCGCCTGACCGACTTCGGCATCGCGCTCGCCGCCGGCGTCGAACGCCTGACCGCCGACGGCGTGACCACCGGCACTGCCGCGTACCTCAGCCCGGAGCAGGCGCGCGGGGGCGAGGTGGGCCCGCCGAGCGACGTCTACTCGCTCGGCCTCGTGCTGCTGCAGTGCTTCACCCGCCGCCGCGAGTTCCCGGGCTCGCTCGTGGAGTCCGCCGTCGCCCGGTTGTCCCGCGACCCTGTGGTCCCCGAGCCCCTGCCCGAGCACTGGAAGCACCTGCTCAGTGCCATGACCGCGCAGGACCCCGCCGCCCGCCCCCTCGGCGCCGAGCTGGTCACGATGCTCCGCGACGTCGTGATCGCCGAGACCGCCACGGCCGACCACGTCGTCGAGCCGACCGACGAGACGGCCCCCGTGCCGACCCGCCCCGAGACCGACCGCCCGGCGACCCTCGACACCCTGCCCGACGAGTCGCTGCAGCGCACCACGGCGATGGCGGCCCGGCTCTTCGACGCCCCGATCGCCCTGGTCGAGGTGCTCGACGAGGACCGCGAGTGGTCCCAGTCGTACATCGCCGAGGGTGTCGACGAGGCGGCGCGGAGCATCAGCTTCCGCAACGGCTTCGCGCCGGTGCCCGTCCCCGTCGTGATCCCGGACGGCTCCGCGCACCCCGAGATGCGCAACAGCCCCCTGGTCACCGGCCCGCTCGGCATCCGCTTCTACGTCAGCGTCCCGCTCGTCAAGCACGACGGCGCGCCGATCGGGACCCTCGCCGTGCTCGACACCCGCCCACGGCAGGCCACCGAGGACGACCTCGCCAACCTCCGCGACCTGGCGGCGCTCGCCGTCACGCAGCTCGAGATCCGCCAGGAGTCCCTCCGCACGACCAGCGACTCGCTGCCGGTCCCGCGGGTGGTCGGCGACCACACCGCCTGACGGGAGGCCCGGTGCCGGCCCGCACCGCGCCTCCCGTCCGTGCGGTGGTCGCGCCCACCGCCGCGCGCACCGCCGCGCGCACGCCGTCCGCCGAGCGGTCACGACCGGTCGCCTGGCGCGCTCCCGCGCGACGGTCCGTGGCCGCTCGACCATCTGCCAGCGGTGTGTCGTGACCGCTCGCGGTGGTGGGGATTCGCCGGGGTCGGCTGGCGCTGCCGAGCGGGCGGAATGGCGGGGTGCCTCCGCGTGCCGACCCGGGTGTTCCGCCCGCTCGTGTGGGCCGTGCTCAGCCGAGGCGGGTGGCGGCGATGCCGCCGTCGACGTCGATCGTGCCGCCGTGGACGAAGGTGGCCTCGTCAGAGGCCAGCCAGCGCACCGCGAAGGCGACGTCGACGGGGCGGACGGGTGCTCCGGCAGGGGTGCCCGCCGTCATCTGCGCGAGGACGTCGTGCGAGTCCGCGTTCCCCGGCGTCGCGGTGGCCCCGGGCGACACGGTCGACACCCGGACGCCGTGTGGTCCGAACTCGGCTGCCCAGGCACGGGTCAGCTGCTCGACGGCGGCCTTCGTCGCCGGGTAGAGCGCCGTGAACGGGACGCCGATGCGGGACATCCACGAGCCGATGTTCACGATGATGCCCGAGCCGCGCTCGACCATCGCAGGAGCCAGCGCTCCGACCAGCACGTGCGGCGCGCGGACGTTCGTGGCCCAGAGCGCCTCGGCGTCCTCGTCGGGGAGGAGTGCGGTCGGTCCGACCGGGTAGACGCCGGCGTTGTTGACGAGGATGTCGACCCGGCCGCCGAGGGCCTCGGTGGCGCGGGCGGCGAAGTCGCGGACGACATCGGGGCGGGCGCCCAGGTCACCGACGACGGCGACCGCGCTTCCACCAGCCGCGATGATGGTGTCCACGACGGCCTGGGTGCGCCCCGGGTCCCGGCCAGCGACCGCGACGGTGGCGCCCGAAGCGGCGAGGACACGGGCGACGGCTTCGCCGATGCCGCTCGAGGCGCCGGTCACCAGCGCGGTGTGGCCGGCCAGTCGGGCGTCCGTTGTCAGGGAGTCGAGGAGTGCTTCGTTGGTCTGCATGCTCCGATGCTGGGGCCGACGGACCCGGCGGTGATTGCCCAGGACTCCGGAGTGCTTGCCGGATCCTGTACGGGCACCCCTCGCGTCGGATGCCTCGACAGAATGGGCACATGGACGACGTCACCTCGGACCGGCTGGACCGTGCCCTGCAGAGCGTCCTCGCCCACCTCGACGACACGGAGCGCGCCGGACGGCTCGGACTGCGCCTGGCGAGGGTCGACCGTCCGACCGACCTCGGGTACCAGCGCTACGCGCCGTCGGTGTCGGTGGTCCTCGCCGGACGGAAGCGCTCGATCGTCGGCGACGACGACCAGCTCTGGGGTCTCGAGCGCTTCATCATCACGCCCGTCGACCTACCGGTGATCGCCGGGGTGGTCGAGGTCGAACCACCCGCGGGGTTCGTCGCGGTCGTCTGGCAGCTCGACCCCGCGGTGGTGGCCGAGGTCGCGAGGGCGATGTCCCGCCCCCACCAGGACGAGGCGCCGCCAGCCCGACTCGGCAGCTGGACCCCGGCCCTGGCGGACGCGTTCGCCCGACTCGTCGGACTGCTCGATGCTCCGGAGGACATGGCGGTCCTCGCCCCGCTCGTCACCCGCGAGGTCGTGCTCCGCCTGCTGCAGACGGACCAGGCACCGCGCCTCCTGGCCGCGATCGGCAACCGGGACGGCGACGTCGTCGCAGCGGCCACCGCCCTGCTCACCGACCGGTTGGCGGACTCGTGGTCGGTGGCGGGCCTGGCCGCGGCGGTCCGGACGAGCGAGTCGACCTTGTTCGCACGCTTCCGGCAGGTCACCGGCATGAGCCCTGTGCAGTACCTGCGGCGGCTGCGGCTCGGAGAGGCCCGGCGGCGGATGATCGTGCTCGGTGACACCGCCGCCCAGGCTGCGGTGGCGGTCGGGTACCGGAGCGCCTCGCACTTCTCGCGCGACTACCGCGCCCTGCACGGCCGGCCACCGGCTGCCGACGCCGGTCGGGCCCGTGAACTGCTCGCACGGGGCGAGGTCGCGATCGCCTGACCCGACCGCACGGTCAGTCGGACGGATGACGCGGTCGGGTCCGGGCAGGCCCTACTGTCGTCGAGGCGGGCGACGACCGTCGCCGCAGAGAGGACTGCTCGTGTTGACGAACGTGTCGGGGGCACACGCCGTGGTGCTCCTCGTGCTGCTGGCGCTCGAGGCCGTGGCGCTGGTGCAGGTCTGGCGCGATCGGCGACGGACGCAGGTGGTCAAGGTGCTGTGGACGGTGGTCATCCTCGCGCTGCCCGTGATCGGCGTGCTGGGGTGGGCCGTGAACTGGCTGCTCGGCAAGGCTGCGGACGCGCTGCAGCGCCGGAACGCCTGACGCGCGTCAACCCTCGGTGAGGGCCGCCGCGTAGGTGCGGACGGACCGGCGGTACCGGGGGAGCGTCGGCTCGACGGCCTCGATCGCGACGCGCAGCGCCTCGGCGGAGCGGCCCGCGCTGTGCAGGGCGAGCGCGAGGAACACCCGGGATGCCGCTCCGGTGGCGGGGTGCTCCGGGGCGTCGCGGAGCATCGCGATCGCCGCGTCGATCCGGCCGAGGTTCCGCAGGGTCGAGGCGTGCTGGACGACCATCCTCGCGGCGCGGTCCGGGTCGACGGTGTCCAGGCCGGCTGCGGTCGCGCTCGCGTACTGCACGTCGGCGTCGGCCTCGTGTCCGCCCGAGTCGAAGGCGCCGCCGAGCTCGAACGCGCCGAGTGCGGGGTGCGAAGCGTCGGCGGCGAGGTCGCGCATCCGCTCGATCCGCTGCTGATCGTCGATCGTCTCGTCGTCCCACAGCGCCGCGACGCGTGACTCCCAGTCCCCGGTGCTCATCCGGCGAGCGTACCGCCGTCGGTGATCGTCGCGCGGAACGAGCGGACGAGCGGTGTGCCGGGCTGCACGACGGCGCGGGAGTCCCACGCCAGCGCCGAGCCGATCGCGGGGTAGTCCTCGGCACGGACGAACCAGGGGTCGCGGTGGTCGACGGCCTCGAGCCGGATCGTTGCCGGGCCACCGTCGAACACCGCGGACCAGGTGATCCAGGGAGCGGCCGACCCGTGCACGGCGGTCTCACCCTCGGCGTCGGCGGTCCGGACGACGATCCCCGTGCACTCGGGGAAGCGCCAGAAGAAGCCACCGTAGCCCGCTCCGACCCGGCCGTTGCTGCCCGGCCCACCGAGGTGCACGGCGGAGGGACCGTGGGCGCGGAACGACGACGACCAGGACAGCTCCCACCCGGATTCGACCGCGCGCCACCGCAGGGTGCGGTCCTCACGGAGGACCACCGCGCGGTCCGGGCCCCGCCAGACGAGCTCCTCGGTGGATGTCGTGCCGTGCTGCTCGGCGTGCACGACCTCGACCGAGCCGTGGTCGTCGCGCCACACGTAGCCGGGGCCGTGGACGTAGGTGCGGCCGCCCCAGCCGTTCACACCGTCGATGTCCGGGATCGCGACGCCGACCCCGCAGTGCCAGTCGTGGTCGCCGGGGTGGTGCGCGCTGACGACGGTGCCACCGAGGGTGCGGACCGGGTGCAGGTACGGCCGCGGGGACGACGTGGCGATCGTGCCGGCCCCGTCGCGCTCGACGGCGACCGTGACGTCGTCCACGGTCAGCACCTGCAGTGTCTCGTCGCGCGCCGTGAGTGCCCACGGTGCGCCCACCTCCGAGAACAGTGCTCGTGCGTCGGCCGCGCGGTCGATCGTGGCTTCGACCTCGGTCACGACCGGGCGCCGGGTCGGACCGCCGCCCTCCCACTCCACCCAGGGGTGGTCGAGCTGCACCGGTTCGGCTGCGCGGACCGCCTCGAGCACCTCGACGAACGCGCCGGTGGAGACCAGCGGCACCAGGAGCGCATCGCCGCGGGACCGGTGGGCAAGCAGGTTCTCGAGCAGGTCGGTGCGCTGCAGGTGCTCGGTCGCGCCGTCGATCGTGACGTCGTCCGTCGTGTAGTGCAGCACACCGTCCCCCGTCGTGCCCCGCACCCGCACGGTCGGCGGGACCTCGGTCGTGGCGCAGAGCGTGAGTGCGGCGGTGGCCTCGAGGCCGGCGGTCGTGGTGACCCGGACAGCCGAGGTGTCGTCGCCCTCGATCGCGTTCGCCCGGTAGAGCTCGACCTCGACCCGGGCGACGTCGCCGGCTCGGCGGCACCCGACGAGTGCCAGAGCCGTCGCCACCGCGTGGGCGAGCGGGTTGGTGACGACACCGTCGAGCACGTCGACGCCACCGACCCGACGCCGACCTGCCCAGGGGGAGCGGTCCCAGTACGCCTGGTCGCGGGTCCAGGTGCCGACGGCGGCCGCTGACCGGACGGCACCGACGAGCGACCCGTTGCGGAACGCCGGCAGCGCGGCGGAACCGAGGCTCTGGAAGCCCACCTGCACGACCCGGCCGTTCCGACGTTCGGCCTCGAGCAGCACGCCGAGGGCGTCACGTGTGGTGACCGGGGGCTTCTCGAGCAGCACGTCGGCACCGACGTCGAGCGCATCGAGCGTGAGCGGCAGGTGGGCCGCGATCGGTGCCGCCACGACGACGACGTCCACCGGGCCGAGGAGCCGAGCGGCGGCCACGTCGGGCACCACGGGAGCACCGGCGTCGGTGGTCGCGCCGAGCGCGGGATCGACGACGGCGGTCAGCGCGCAGGCACCTGCGGCCACGAGCCGGTCGATGTTCGCGCGGTGGTGCAGGCCGTAGCCACGGGCCCCGACGAGCACCACGCCCGGCAGGGTCATCGGCCGGTCCCGATCACGACGCGTGTGGTGCCGGGGGCTCGGCCGGTGACGTGGACGTGCTCGCCCTGCGGACGGTCCGTCCCGCCGAGGAAGGCGTAGTCCTGCCCCGGAGCGTAGAAGCCCGGCTGCCCGGGACCGGAGCCGTTCCCCGGGCCGAACGTCACGACGTCGGCTCCGACGCGGTAGCTGCCGGTGGCCTCGGGCAGGACCCGCTCCCCGGTGACGGTGTCGGTCTGCACGCCCGTGAGGGTCCCCCCGGGGCGGAACGTCAGCTGCAGTGACCACGGCACCTCGGCCCCCGCGGTCACGACGTCGAGGACGACGGCGTCCGGTGTCACCGCGACGTCGACGGTCGTGGTGAGGGCCACCGTGTCGACCGACCGGTCGCCGAACGCCATGGCGGCGGAGAACCGTCCTTCGTCGGCGAGCGGGTAGCGGCCGTCCGGCTGGCGGCCACCGACGGGCAACGGCTGGTGGTAGCCGGCGGACACGGTCTCCACGAGCCGGTAGCGCCCGTCGCCGAGCGCCTCGAGCGCGGTCGGCCGGAACGGGCCGAGCCCGAAGAACTCACGCGAGAGCCGCACGTCGGACAGCACGACCGACCCGGCGACGACCCGCAGGAACGTCGGGCTGTTCGCCAACCCCGATCGGACGTGGCCCTGGGTGGGGACGTCCGACCCGGCGAAGAGCACGACGCTGCGGTCGGGCTCGCGGACGTGCACGAGCCGTGCGTCGGAGAAGGTGTGCACGGCTGGAGCCAGGGCGACGGGTTCCGGCAACGGACGCCCGAGCAGGGGATCGGTCATCGCGCGCGCGGCGACGGTGGCGGGTTGCCACATCTCGGCCACGGCTGCCCGAGCGGCGACCGCGGCGAGGTCACCCCGGCCGTCGAGCACCGCGACGTGCCAGAGCAGCGGCGCGAAGGCTCCGATCCCGAACGGCTGAGACTGGTCCTGCCGACGGGACTGCACGGTCTCGACGGTGTCATCGGGCAGCAGGAGCGCGAGCGTGGCGTCGAGCGAGCGGCGCACCGGGTCGAGCAGGGCGGGGCGGTCGAGCACGGACGCGAGCACCAGGAACGACGGCCCGGACACGGCGGACGCGTAGTTCGGGCTGCGCTCCGACCACAGGCCGTCGGCGTCGATGTCCGGGCCCTCGGCCAGCCACGCGTCGATGCGCTCGACGAGCGCTGCCGACGGGTGGAGCCGGTGGACCCGGGCGAGGGCGGCCGCGATCTCCCACCGGTGGTTCGGGGTGTGCACCCCGCCAGCCAGCAGCGCGGGAGTCGCCCGGTGCACGATCGCGTCGAGGTCGTCGGCCAGTCGAGCCGCTGCCGGCACCGTCGCCCGGTGCGGCGCGAGCAGTTCGAGTGCGTCGCAGACGTCGTTGACGGTGAACGCGGAGTCCGGCGGGGACAGCACGTTGTCGCCGCCGACGAACGTGCCACCGGGTGACTGCCGGGCCGCGAGGTGCCGGACCCAGCCGTGCGCGGTGGCGAGGTCGTCGTCCGCGGGGTGATCCGGTCCTCCAGGCCGTTGCCGGACCCACGCACCGACCAGCGCGAGCGCACGCGCCATCAGTTCCCGGTGCTGCAGCGCGGCCGGGTCGTCGTCAGCGAGCCGCAGGCGGGCGACCTCGGCGTCGGCGGCCGGGCCGGCCAGGTCGAGGAACCCCATCAGTCCTTCAGGCCCGCGTTGAGGTCGGCACCGTTCACGTACTTCTGGAACACCAGGTAGAGCAGCACGAGCGGGATGATCGAGATGACCGAGGCGCCGAGCAGGACCGTCCAGTTCACGTTCTCGGCACCGACGATGCTCTGCAGGGCGATCTGGATCGTGAACTGCTTCGGGTCGTTGAGCACCAGGAGCGGCCAGATGTAGTCGTTCCACCGCCACTGGAACGAGAAGATCGCGAGCGTCAGCATGATCGGGCGTGAGATCGGCAGCATGATCCGCCAGAAGATCCCGAACTCGCTCGCACCGTCGATGCGGGCGGCCTCGACCAGGTCGTCCGGCACGGTGATGAAGAACTGCCGGAACATGAAGATGCCGGTCGCCGTGATGACCGACGGCACGATGATGCCGGCCAGTGAGTCGTACATGCCGAGGTCGCGGATGACGATGAACGTCGGCGCGAGGATCACCTCGGTGGGGAGCATCGTCGTGGCGAGGATGCAGACGAAGAACACCTTGAGCCACTTGTTGTCGTACTTGGCCAGGGCGTACCCGGTGGCCGCGCTCGCCAACACCGTCAGCACCGTCGTGACCAGGGCGACGATCACGGTGTTGCCGAAGTACCGCGCGAAGTCGTAGCTCGACCAGGCCTCGGCGAAGCCCTCGACCGACCAGTTCTCCGGCAGCAGGGTGAGCGGGTACGAGAACAGCTCGCCGCCCGGCTTGAACGCACTGAGCACGAACCACAGCACCGGGAACCCGAAGGCGATGATGAACACCCAGAGCAGGGCCGTGGCGGCGATGGCCTTGGGGCGCGGGGGAGCGTCCGTGGCCGTCGAACGACCGGAACGACCGAAGCGACCGGGCCGCCCGGAGCGCCTGGTCCGCCCGGCCCGCCCGGCCCGCCCGGCTCGGCGGCCGCTTCCGGTCTGGTCGGTCTCGGTGGGGAGCGTGGCGGTCATCGACGGGACTCCGTCCGGCGGTTCACGGCCAGCTGGATCAGCGCGATGGCCATGAGGATGAGCATGAGGACCATCGACGCTGCGCTCGCGTAGCCGATGTGGGCGTTCTGGAACCCGTTCGTGTAGATGTACTGCACCAGCAGGTTGTTGTCGGTGCCCGGACCACCGCCGTTGAGCGCCTGGACGGTGGCGAACTCCTTGAACGCCCCGAGCGACGACAGCAGGATCACGATGAACGACGTCGGCGCGATGCTCGGCAGGGTGATGTAGCGGAACTGGTGCCATGCGCCTGCGCCGTCGAGCGAAGCGGCCTCGTAGTACGACTGCGGGACGTTCCGGATCGCTGCGACGAACAGCAGCATGTTGAACGCGGCGCCGGCCCACGCGGTGGCGAACACGACGACCAGGAGCGACAGGTCGGCGTTCGACTGCCACGGGACGGCCTTGCCGCCGAGGGACTCGATGACGAAGTTCGCCAGACCGAAGTTCTCGCCGAACATCCACCGCCAGATCACACCGGTGACGATCGGGGAGATGAGCCACGGCACGAAGAACACGATGCGGGCGACGCTCCGGCCCTTCGCCGCGGGGCTCGTGAGCATGAGCGCCATCGACAGCGCGAGGACGAAGCCCAGGGGGACGGCGACGATCGCGTACAGGAACGTGCGGCCGAGGGCGGCGTAGAAGGTGTCGTCGGCGAAGAGCTCGAAGTAGTTCGCGAGGCCGATGAACTTCGGGTCGACGACACCGTTGTAGTCCGTGAAGGAGTAGCCGAGGCCGATCACGGCGGGCCACACGAAGAACACCACGAACAGAACGGCGTTCACGCTGACGAACACGATCGGGGCGAGGACGGGCCTGCTGACGCCGGAGCGTCGGCGCTTCGTCGCCCTGGGGGCGCAAGCTGTCTCTTATACACATCT
>NZ_QKLE01000041.1:0-18179 GCF_003224275.1 Curtobacterium sp. MCSS17_011
GGGCGCCGGAGATCAACACGTGGGTGTCCCTGCTGGTGATCGTCGCCGCGATGGCCGTGTCGACGCTGGCGAGCCTCGTCCGGATGCGCGGGGAGACCCCCGCGACGAACGACGACGATGCAGCGACGATCGACCAGGACCGAGCCGACCAGGACCGCGCCCGCACGTCCGACTGAAACCCGTTCGAACGATCCGCCCGGCTACCTCGTCGACTGGGTATGGCACTCCGCAAACGAACCAAGGTCATCATCGGGATCTCCGTCGGCGTCGTCGTCGTGGCTGCAGCAGCCGTCATCGCCGGCCCGGTCATCTACGCGAACACCGTCAACGGCCAGGCCGCCGCAGCACCCTCGCTGTCGGCGTCCTCGTCCGGCACCCTCGCCGCGGAGGACGCCGACGGCACCTGGACCAGCACGAGCAGCTCGTACGCCGGGTACCGGGTGCACGAGGTCCTGCAGGGGAATGACGTGAACGTGGTCGGTCGCACGAAGGACGTCAAGGGCACCGCAGTCGTCGCCGGCGGCTCCCTCACCAAGGCGACCGTCACCGTCCAGGTCGGCAAGATCAGCACCCCTGAAGCCGCCCGCGACGAGTACTTCCGCTCCACCGCGCTGCAGACCGACGAGTACCCCACTGCCACGTTCGAGCTGACGAAGCCCGTCGACGTCACGAAGGCGCTCGACGGCTCCACGCAGGACGTCACCCTGACCGGCACGATGGACCTGCACGGCGTCGAGAAGGCGGTCACGGCCGACGCGCAGGTCGCGGTCGGCAAGGGCGGGACCGTCCAGGTCGCCGGCACCGTGCCGATCACCTTCGCCGACTACGGCGTGAAGGCTCCTTCGCTCGGCTTCGTGACCGTGGACGGGAAGGGCTCCGTCGAGTTCTCCCTCGACCTCGGGAAGTGACCGTGACGAGTCGTTCCGCGGACGAGCTGCTCGCGACGCTGTACCGCGAGCACGGTGACGCGCTCACGCGGTACGTCCGGCACCTCACGCGGGACGGCTCGAGCGTCGAGGACGTCGTGCAGGAGACGATGGTCCGCGCCTGGCAGCGCCCGGCAGTGCTCGAGCGGGCTCCCGACAGCGCGCGAGCCTGGCTGTTCACGGTGGCCCGGAACCTGGTGGTCGACGACGCGCGATCGGCCCGCAACCGGCGCGAGCACGGCACCGAGCACCAGGTCGAACGGATCGAGTCGGACACCACGGACGCAGTGCTGGACCGGATCGTGGTCGCCGACGCACTCGCATCGCTGAGCCCGGACCACCGTCGCGTGGTGGTGGACGCGTACTGGCTCGGGCACACGGTGCCGGAGATCGCACGACGACACGACATCCCGGAGGGCACCGCCAAGTCGCGGCTGCACTACGGGCTGCGAGCCCTCCGGCTCGCACTGCAGGAACGAGGAGTGACCCGATGAGCGACGACAAGGGACCCCACGACAAGTACGTGGAGTGGGATGCCGCCTACGTCCTGGGGTCGCTCCCGTCCAGTGAACGGCTGGAGTACGAACGGCACCTCGAGACGTGCGACCGCTGTGCGGCAGCCGTCGCCGAGCTGGTCGGTCTGCCGGGGCTGCTCGGCAAGCTGCCGGCCGACCAGGCGATCGAGATCGCAGAACCGGACGGGAGGCCCGACACCCGTTCCGAAAGCGACCTCGCCTCCGTCGCGCACCGCGTCCGACACCGTCGCCGTCGTCGCCGGGTGTGGGCCGCCGCCACCGCGGGGCTCGCGGTCGTCGCCGCCGTCCTCGGCGGGCTCGCGGTGGGGGCAGCGGGGGAGCGCACCACGGTGCAGGCCGGTGCCGTTCCGACGGCGGTGGCCACCGCCGACCGGTACGACATGACCGGTGTGCAGGGCCTCGACGTCGAGCTCGCCATCAGCGGCGAGCAGTGGGGCACCCGCTTCGACTGGGGGTGCTCGTACGGCGGCAAGGAGTGGTCCGCCGACGGTTCGATCCTCTACGACCTCGTCGTGGTCCGGACGGACGGCACGACGCAGACCGTGGGGTCGTGGACCGCTGCCGGTGCCGATGCGCGCGGACTGTCGGCCTCGACGGACATCCCGCGGGACGACATCGAGAGCGTGCAGGTCCGGCTGCGCGGTGAGCGCGGCGCGCTCGCCGTCGTCACGCTCTAACCGGCGTCGGCCTCGTCCGGTGCGTCGTCGGGGCCGATCGCGTCCTGGACGCGCGCGCTGACGGACCGCAGGGTCTCGGCGTCGGTCCCCACGGGCCTCCAGAACAGGTCCTCGAGCGCACCGGTGTGCGCGCGGATGCCGGCGAGCACCGCGCGACGGCCGTCCGCGGTCATCACCACCCAGCTGCCGCGGCCGTCACTCGGGCAGTCGGCGCGCTCGACCAAGCCGCGGGAGACCATCCGCGTGACCTGGTGGCTGACGCGCGACTTCTCCCAGCCGATGCCCGCGGCGATGTCCCGGACGCGCAGACGGTGGTCGGGGTCGCGGTGCAGACCGATCAGGATCTCGAACTCGGGGATGGAGATGCCGGCACCCGCCTGGACGGCCTGGTCGAGCGCCCGGTCGAGTCGTCGCCAGACGTCGTGGTACGCGTCCCACGTGGCCCAGTCGCGGCCACCGTTGCCCTCCGTCGACATGCCGACCAGCGTATCCACCGGGCGGACGGTCGGACCGCGCCGCGACCCCTTTCATCCGCTCGGATGACTCCTGGCCGACGTACGGCGTGCTCCGAGTTCGCGTCGGACGTGCGGCATACGATCGGAGGATGCCGAGCGCTCGCCTCCAGGACACCACCGATGACGCCGTCGCGCTCGTGCGCCGGTGGCTGGCGGCGTCCGCCGGGGTGAAGCCCGACCCGGGTGCGGCCCGTCTGGCCGAGGTCCTGCGCGACGAGCAGGGCCTCGACTTCACCCGTGGTTTCGTCGACAAGGTCATCCGCCCCGAAGACCCCCGGGTCGCGGCACGCAACCTCGAGCAGCTGAGCCGTGACGTCCCCGACTTCCTCGCCTGGTACCTGCGCGGGGCGGTGACCCTCGGCGGTGGGTTCGCCACGATGGCACCGTGGGCGGTGATCCCGACCGCGCGCCGGATCCTGCGTCGGATGACCGGGCACCTGGTCATCGACGCGAGCACGAGCAAGCTCGGCCCGGCCCTCGCCAAGGTCGGCGGACCGGGCACCAGGCTGAACGTGAACCTGCTCGGCGAGGCCGTCCTCGGCAGCGCCGAGAGCGACCGACGACTGCAGGGCACGATGGACCTGCTCGCCCGCGACGACGTCGACCACGTGTCGATCAAGGTGAGCTCCGTCGTGCCGCAGACCTCGGCATGGGCCTTCGACCAGACGGTCGAGCGCGTCGTCGACCGGCTCGTCCCGCTCTACCGCCTGGCCGCGGCGCCGATGGCCTCCGGACGCCCCGCCAAGTTCATCAACCTCGACATGGAGGAGTACCGCGACCTCGACGTCACCCTCGCCGTGTTCCGGACGCTGCTCGACCGCGACGAGTTCGCCGACCTGCAGGCCGGCGTCGTGCTGCAGGCCTACCTGCCCGACGCCGCGGGAGCACTCGACGGGCTGACCGAGTGGGCGCAGGAGCGCCGTGCGCGTGGTGGCGCGCCCATCAAGGTGCGACTCGTCAAGGGCGCGAACCTCGCGATGGAGCACGTCGATGCGATCGTCCACGAGTGGCCCCTCGCCACCTGGGGCAGCAAGCGCGAGACCGACACCGCCTACCTCCGGATGCTCGACGCCGCCCTGACGCCGGAACGCACCGACGCCGTGCGGATCGGGGTCGCGGGGCACAACCTGTTCGACCTCGCCACCGCATGGGTGCTGGCGCAGCGCCGCGGGGTCACCGACGCGGTCGACGTCGAGATGCTGCTCGGCATGGCGTCCACCCACGCACAGGCCGTCCGGACCGACGTCGGGCAGATCTTGCTCTACACGCCCGTCGTGCAGCCGGACGAGTTCGACTCGGCCATCGCGTACCTGGCCCGTCGCCTGCAGGAGAGCGCGAGCCCCGAGAACTTCATCGCCGCCGCGTCCGACATCGACCACGACGCCAGCGTGTTCGAGCGGGAGCACAGCCGGTTCCTGGCGTCCGTCGCCGCACTCGACGAGCCCGTCCCCGCGAGCCACCGCACACAGGACCGCCACCGCGCACTCGGCGAACCCGTGCTGCGCGACGCGTTCCACAACGCCCCCGACACCGACCCGTCCGTCGCCGCGAACCGGTCCTGGGCGCTCGACGTCCTGCGCCGGGTGCCGCGCTCGCAGCTCGGCGCGCAGACCATCCGCGGCGCGAGGGTCGCCGACCGCTCCAAGCTCGAGCGGATCATGGCACGGACCGCCCAGGCCGGCGTGAACTGGGGTCGGCAGGACCCGTCCGACCGCGCCGAGCTCCTCGACCTCATCGGGCACGAACTCGAGACCCGCCGAGCCGACCTGATCGAGGTCATGGCCGCCGAGACCGGCAAGACCTTCGCCGAAGCCGACACCGAGGTGACCGAGGCCGTCGACGCCGCCCACTACTACGCCGAGAGCGCCCGCCGCCTCGGGGACGTCGAGGGCGCGCAGTACGTGCCGCCGCGGCTGACCGTCGTCGTGCCGCCGTGGAACTTCCCCGTCGCCATCCCCGCCGGTGGCGTGCTTGCTGCGCTCGCCGCGGGGAGCGGTGTCGTGCTCAAGCCCGCACCCGAGGCCAAGCGCTCCGGGGCCGTGCTCGCCGACGTGCTCTGGGATGCCGGGGTGCCGCACTCGCTGCTGCAGCTCGTCGACCTGGCCGAGGACGAACTCGGCCGCGACCTGATCGGCCACCCCACGGTCGACCGCATCATCCTGACCGGCTCGTCCGACACCGCCCGTGCGTTCCGCTGGTGGCGCGCCGGGCTACCGCTCACCGCCGAGACGAGTGGCAAGAACGCCGTCGTCGTCACGCCCAGCGCCGACCTCGACCTGGCGGTGCAGGACATCGTGCAGTCCGCCTTCGGGCACGCCGGACAGCAGTGCTCGGCGGCGTCCCTCGTGATCCTGGTCGGGTCGGTGGGTGAGAGCGAGCGCTTCCGGCGGCAGCTCGTCGACGCGACCCGCACGCTGCGGGTCGCGTGGCCGGACGACCCCACGGCGCAGGTCGGCCCGGTCATCGCCGAACCGCAGGGCAAGCTGCGCCAGGGTCTGACCGAGCTCGGGCCGGGGGAGTCCTGGCTCCTGCAGCCCGAGGCGGTCGACGACTCCGGCCGGCTCTGGTCGCCGGGCATCCGCGACGGCGTCCGCCCCGGCAGTGACTTCCACCAGACCGAGTACTTCGGTCCGGTGCTCGGCATCATGCGCGCCGAGACCCTCGAGCAGGCGATCGCCATCCAGAACGGCACCGACTTCGGGCTGACGGCGGGCATCCACTCGCTCGACGTCGACGAGGTGTCCGAGTGGCTCGCGCAGGTCCGCGCCGGCAACCTGTACGTCAACCGCGGCATCACCGGTGCGGTCGTGGGGCGCCAGCCGTTCGGCGGCTGGAAGGGTTCCTCGGTCGGCACCGGCACCAAGGCCGGCGGCCCCATGTACGTCGCGACGCTCGGCCGCTGGCTGCCCACCCCCCGCACCGTGCACAAGAGCATCCAGCTGCACGGCCTGCCCCCGCGCGTCACCGCGGTGATCGAGGCCGCACGCAGCGGGCTGTCGTTCGAGGAGTTCGACCGCGTCCGCGCCGGGGCCCTGAGCGACGTGCGCGCACGGCAGACCCTCTTCCGGTCGCAGGACCTGTCCGGGCTCGTG
Source organism: Curtobacterium sp. MCSS17_011 (assembly GCF_003224275.1). Lineage (NCBI taxonomy): Bacteria > Bacillati > Actinomycetota > Actinomycetes > Micrococcales > Microbacteriaceae > Curtobacterium > Curtobacterium sp. MCSS17_011. The sequence goes on from NZ_QKLE01000041.1 coordinate 5,747, forward strand.
GTGCAGCGGAACGTGCTGCGTCACCGCCCCCAGTCCGTCATCGTCCGACAGGCCGAGGACGCCTCGACCGTGGACCTCGTCCGGACGCTCGTCGCCGCCACGTCGGCACGTGCGCACGTCCTGCTCAGCACTGCTCGGCCGCTGCCCGGCCCGCTCACGCAGCTGCTGGCCGGAAGCCGGTCGCCGCTCGACGTCGTCGACCACCTGGTGGAGTCCGACCAGGAGTTCCACGCCCGCGCGTCGTCGGGAGCGGTGTTCCAGGCGGACTGGTCCAGCGGCCAGGACGACCAGCCCGTCGACGCGCTCGAGGCCGTGTTGTCCCAGGGCCAGGACCGACCGGCGCACACGGCGTTCGGGGGTCCCGGTGCCCGGATCCGGTTGCTCGGCGGTGACCCCCTCGCCCTCGAAGAAGCCCTCGGCGCGAGCATCGACGTCGCGATCCACGACGCACCCGTGGTCGAGGCCGGGGTCATCGAGATGCTGCCGTACCTGCGCGAGCAGTCGGTGTCGATCACCGCGCACCGGTTCGGTGACGTCGACAGCGACTTCTCCGAGCTGCGCGTCTAGGCAGTTCCGCTTCGTGCGTTCCGCTTCGTGAGCAGAAGAGGTCGGGTACCCGAACGGGACCGGACCTCTTCTGCACACGAAGTGGCCCGAGGATCAGTCCTCGGCGTCGCCCGCGTCTTCGTCCTCGACGCCGGTCTCGTCCATGCGGTCCCGCAGGTGGTCTGCCATCGCGCCGGCGCCCTCGCCCGCGTGGTCGTGGTCGACCTGCTGGATCAGGCCCTGCAGCTTCTCGTGGTTCGTGGCATCGGTGGCACCGTCCATGACGGGCTCGGTCTGCTCGTTGTCGCTCATGCTCCGGACGCTACGCCGCGGTTGCTGCGGAACGGTAGTGGAGCTCGACCGCCCCGCCGTCGAACTGCGTGGTGCCGACGAGCTCGAACACCGGGGTCGGTGCGGCGACCGGCAGCAGGGGTGCCCCGGCGCCGAGCGCGACCGGCATCACCGTGACCCGCAGCTCGTCGAGGATGCCGGCCTGCTGGTACTGCGCCGCGAGCAGTCCGCCACCGACGACCCAGACGTCGCGCCCGTCGGCCTCGCGCTCGAGATCGGCCTGGTGGTCGCCGACCTCGCCGGAGACGAAGCGCACGTCGACGCCGTCGGGCACCGGCAGGTCTCGGGTCGTGAACACCCACGTCGCCAGGTCCGGGTACGCCCACGTGTCGTCGTGTTCGAGCAGCCACTCGTACGTCGTCGACCCCATCGCGATCGCCCCGACGCCGGCGAAGAACCGGTCGTGGTGTTCCTGGAACGGCTCGAAACCGAAGCGCAGCAACCAGTCGAGGTCGTCGTCCGGTGCTGCGACGAAGCCGTCCAGCGAGGACGCGACGGAGTAGATCGTGCTCATGCCGGGGACGCTACCGAGCACCCCCGACAGGAGTCAGCGACGACGGCTGCGACCGCCGCGACCGACGACCGCTGCCTCGGCGACCGCGAGCAGCGCTGCGATCCAGAGCTGGTCGAACGCGAACCGGCGTCGACGGGGATCGGCGACGGCCAGCGGCACCATCGTCGCACCGTGCAGGGCGTCCACGACCGCGCTCAAGGTGTGCGCGTTGCCGGACCCGGCTCGTGCGACGAGCGCGGCCTGTGCGAGCTGCCGGACCCCGAGCACGCCGTGCAGGACGGCCTGGTCCGATCCCCGGACCGAACGGCTCAGGTGCCACAGGCCGAGCCCGGCGCGGGCCAGCTCGACGATGGCTGCCCCACTCACGGTCGACGACGGGCGGCTCATCGTCGGCGTCCCGCGACGAGTGCGGCGGCCCCGGCGGCACCGAGCACGGCCCCGATGATCCCGTTGCCGACGCGTCGGTGCTCCACCCACCAGGTCTGCGGCGACCAGGCGTGCGCGGACTCGTCGAAGACCCCGTGCGCACCGTGGTCGCCCGGCACCGGCTCGTACAGGTTGTCCCGCATCTCGAGGCCGTCCTTGTCGGGGGCCTGCTGCCCGTCGACCAGGGTCTTGGCGGCGTACCAGTCGGCGAAGCGCCCGCTGATCCGGTTGCCGAGGATCGTGTAGACCGTCGACTCGCCCACCCAGGTGCGGCTCCGCGGCCGCTCGGCCACGGCGGCGATGGCCCGGGCACCGACCTCGGGCTGGTAGATCGGGGCGACCGGCTGCGGGTGGTGCGGCAGCTTCGACTTCACCCACTGGAACTGGATCGTGTTGAGCGCCGGCATGTCCACGCGGGACACCTTCACCTTGCTGCCCTGTTCGCGCAGCTCGGAGACGACGGACTCGGTGAACCCGACGATGGCGTGCTTCGCGCCGCAGTACGCGGCCTGCAGGGGGATCCCGCGGAACCCGAGCGCCGAACCGACCTGGATCACGTGCCCACGACCGCGGGGGACCATCCGCGACAGCGCCGACCGGGTGCCGTTCACGAAGCCGAGGTAGGTCACGTGCAGCGCCCGCTCGAAGTCCTCCGGTGCGGTGTCGAGGAACTTCCCGAACACCCCGACCATCACGCCGTTCACCCACAGGTCGATCGGTCCGAGCTCCCGCTCGACCCGGTCGGCCGCGGCCTCGACGGCGTCGCGGTCGGAGACGTCGGCGACCAGTGCCAGCCCGCGTCGCCCGGCGGCCTCGACCTCGGCGACCGCGGCGTCGACGCCCTCCTGCCCGCGGGCCAGGACGGCCACGTCCCACCCCCGTGCGGCGAGCTCCCGGACGGTCGCCCGTCCCAGTCCTGCGGATCCACCGGTCACCACTGCCACTCGAGTCATGGCTCCCTTGTACCGGCGGTCGGCCGTGCACCACTCAGCCGCTGTCCCCCGGAGTCGCCGTGCCGAACGACGCACGCACCGACGGGACATCATGGCCAGGTGGAGACCCGAGACCCCGACACCGACGACCCCGCCGAGGAGGCGCCGCCCGGTTGGGTGCTCAACACACCGACCCGGCCGCTCGAGGTCTGGACGTACCCGGTCCTCGCGCTGCTCCTCGCCGCCGCACACGTCGCCCTCGGCATCGCCTTCGGTGGTGCCTTGGCGCTCGTCGTCGGGGTGTCCGCCGCAGTGGTGACGACCGTCGGCGCAGTTGCCCTGTTCGTGACGGGTCGGCGCGCGTACGACGAGCAGAGCCGCGACGCCTCATGGCGGTGCCACGTCACCCGCGTGGTCGTGGCGGTCGGGAGCGTCGGCATCGTCTCGGTCACCACCCTGACCGTCGGGTTCCCCTTCGGCGCCCTGTTCGGTGCGGTCGCCGGCGTCCCGACGGCGTTCCGCTTCGCTCGCTCCATGCCGCGGATCGATCGCCTCGTCGTCGCGTGGACAGCACTCGCCGTCGCCGCGTGCTGCGGTGTCCTCGCGGTCCTCGGCCGCACGCTCCCCGATCTCCCGGACTTCCGGAGCACGACCTGGACGTTCGGCGCTGCCTTCGCGGCGATGAGCGCTGTGGCGGCCGTCCATCAGTTCGTCGTCGCGCGTCGGTCACCCCACGACTGACGTCGTTCGGCCTCAGCGCCCCCGACCGAACCGCGTCGTGACCCCCGGCGAGTAGAGCACCGAGTCCGGTTCGAGCTCCGTCAACCCGAAGGGCAGCCCGGCAGCCCCGACCAGGTCGTCCCGCAGCGACACCACCGATGCCCGGTGCAACGGCCACGCCTCGTGCTCGTTCGGCCAGAACCGGGTCCGTCCGGCACGATGCACGTGCATGCCCCACCGCGCCGTCAGGAACGTCTCGAGCGGCCCCGGCTCGTCGAGCACCTCGCCCACACGCACGTCGAGCATCGACCGCAGGTGGGTGCCGTGCCGCCGCATCGCGTACCCCACGCGGCCGTCACCGCTGCGCGACTCAGCGATCGCCCACCGGTACGGCAGTCCGGTCGCGACGCGTGCGCCGATGGTCGGCAGGAGCTTGCCGGCGTCGAGCGACAGGAACACGACCCCGCGCTGCCCCTGCTCGTCGACCGTGTAGACGCGGACGTTCAGCTCGACGAAGTCGCCGACGCTCCCGGTCGAGAACGGCGGGAACCGGGTGTCCTCGAACCGGAACGCGATGAGGCCCACCCAGGTGGTCACCCCGTCGTCGGTGCCGTCGAGCGCCATCGTGTCGGGCCGCGTGCCGGTCGGCAGCAGCGGGGCCACCGCCGACACGTCGACGCGCCAGTGCACGAAGACGACGTCGAGCCAGTCCTGCGAGATCCAGGGGCGGCCCGGCAGGCCGGGGGCGACGGGTTGGAGGCCCGGAGCGGTCTGGGTGGGTCGGGTGTCGGTCACGATGTGGTCGCCTCAGGTTCGATGTGGGCTGCGACGGGTGCGTCGTCCCACCCCTGCTGCGGGGTGTCGCAGGTACCGCGGAACACGTACTGCGAGGGGCGCTTCCGCTCGCTCGACGTCCAGTCGATGGCCGGTCGTCGTCGTTCCGGGGGAAGGTACCCGATCCGGTAGACGGCCATCAGCTCGAGCGACTCGGGGACGCGGAGCAGTCCCTCGATCTCCTCCCACGCGCCGGGGGTCTCCATCGGGAAGGACACGAACTGGATCCCCAGGCCGAGCTCGGTCGTCGCGAGCCAGATGTTCTCCATCGCCGCGCCCATGCTGAACACCGAGTAGAAGCCGGACAGCTCCTCCTTCCGGTACTCGTGGCGGTCGAGCATCACGCCGAGCAGCAGCGGCGACCCGGCGACGAGCTTCCGGTTCTCCTCACCCAGGGTCTGCGGCACCCGGAGCGTGTTCATGAGCAGCTGCCCACGCTTCGTGAACACCTGCTTCGTGAACGGCCGCAGCGGCCCGGGGAGCTTGTCGAACAGCATCCCGTCGCGTCGCTCGTCCATCTCGGCCTTGGAGAACCGGAAGTACGGCTTGTACCGCTCGAAGAACGTGCCCTCGGCCATGGTGCGGGTCATCGAGCTGCCGCTGATCTCGGCGACGCGGTCGATCGTCCGGCGTTCCTCGATCAGCACGAAGCGCCACGGCTGGCTGTTCAGCTGCGACGGCGCCCGGCCGGCGAGCTCCATGAGCAGCCGCTGGTGCTCTTCCGACACCGGATCGGGCAAGAACGGCCCGTTCGTCGTGCGTCGTCGTCGGATGGCCTCGAACAGCTCCACTGCTCACCTCTCTGATCGCCTGCGTGCGAGCACGGCCCCCAGGTAGGACGGTGCGGCGGCGACCGCGACCCTCCAGTGTGCTCCGGAGCGCGGGTTCGTGCGTGGAGCGACCGCCAGGGGCACGAGTGCCGGCAGCAGGAACAGTGCAGTGCGGTCGCGCGTCCACACGGGGGTCGTCGCGGCGATGCCGGTCAGGGTCGCGGTCACGACGAACAGCCCGTGGTGCACGACGCGGAGCTTCTTCGTGCGGATCAGCCGCACGGCGACGGCGGTGCCCCAGAGACAGTTCGCAACGTAGGCGACGCTCGCAGCGGTGACCAGCTGCCGGGCCGGCCGCGATCCCGTGGGTGCCGAGCCGCGCCTCCAGACCGTCTTCCGTCCCATGCGTGGGACGTTACGCGGTCTCTCGACTGACGAGCTTGGAGAGCACGATCGCGGAGCGGGTGTGGTCGACCTGGGGTGCGAGGCGGACCTTGTCGAGCGCCTCCTCGAGCGCGGACAGGTCCTTCGAGCGCATGTGCACGACGGCGTCGGCGCTGCCGGTGACCGTGCCGGCGTCGATGACCTCGGGGACGGTGTCGAGCAGGGCGCGCAGCTCGTCGGGCGAAACGGTGCCGCGGCAGTAGAGCTCGACCCAGGCCTCGGTGCCGCGGTCCTCGACGGCGGGGTCGACCTTGATCGTGAAGCCCTGGATGACGCCGTCACCGACCAGCCGGTCGACGCGGCGCTTGACGGCCGAGGCCGAGAGTCCGACCACCGACCCGATGTCGCCGTAGCCGGCGCGGGCGTTGTCCCGGAGCTGATCCAGGATGCGGTGGTCGAGCGTATCCATTTGTCCCCTATGGTACGCGGACTTCTTGCGAGGTCGGTCGGTCTCGCGCACGAAACGTGCGTCACCCGAACGGGTGCCACGGTGTCGGAGTCCCGCTACTGCACTTGCTGGACGGTGTGTGGAAGGATCGGACCCGGCGTCGACCTGGTCCGCTGCGGTGAGTGAGCCTGCATCTCACCGGAGCTCTTCTCCTTCGTTCCGTTTCGGTTCCTGGCAGGCTCGGGCCCCGGTCCCTTCCAGGAGGACTGATGTCGAACACCGCACCCGCCCCCGAGTCCGTCGCCACGCCGGCCCGTGTCGCCACGAAGCGCACGATCCTGATGTGCAAGCCGGACTTCTACACCGTGAGCTACCGGATCAACCCCTGGATGCACCCGGAGGAGCCGACCGACACGTCGAAGGCCGTCGAGCAGTGGGAGTCGCTCGTCGCCGTCTACGAACAGCTCGGCTTCGACATCTCCTACATCGACCCGATCGACGGCCTGCCGGACATGGTCTACGCGGCCAACGGCGGCTTCGTCCTCGACGGCATCGCGTACGGCGCGAAGTTCCAGTACCCCGAGCGCCAGCCCGAGGGCCCCGCGTACATGGACTGGTTCCGCCAGGCGGGCCTGACCGTCGCCGAGCCGGAGCAGACCAACGAGGGCGAGGGCGACTTCCTGCTCATCGGGGACACCATCTTCGCCGGCACCGGCTTCCGGTCGGACAGCACCTCGCACGACGAGCTCGCGAAGATCTACGGCCGCGAGGTCGTCACGCTCAAGCTCATCAACCCGAGCTTCTACCACCTCGACACCGCCATCGCCGTGCTCGACCCGGAGCCCGCGGCTGACGGTACGTCGAACATCGCCTACCTGGAGAGTGCCTTCGACGAGCCGTCGCTGGCGATCCTGCGCGAGCGCTTCCCGGACGCGATCATCGCCACCGAAGAAGACGCCGCGATCCTCGGCCTGAACTCGTACTCCGACGGGTACAACGTCGTGATCGCCGCGCGGGCTGTTCGGTTCGCCGAGCAGCTGAAGGAGAAGGGCTACAACCCGATCGGCGTCGACCTGTCCGAGTTGCTGCTCGGCGGTGGCGGCGTGAAGTGCTGCACCCTCGACCTGCACCCGGTCGGCACCGGCACCTCGGTCGCGCGTTCGCTCGGGGTCAGCTGATGTCGGCGGCAGCGTCGCTCGGGGTCAACACCGCGGCGGCGCTCGCCGTCGAGGACCGCGCTCTCGCGCACAACTACAGCCCGCTGCCCGTCGTCATCGCGTCGGGTGCCGGAGCGACCGTCACCGACGTCGACGGCAAGCAGTACCTGGACGGCCTCGCCGCGTACTCGGCGGTGAACTTCGGCCACGGCAATCCGCGGCTGCTCGACGCCGCACGGGCGCAGCTCGACCGTGTGACGCTGACCTCGCGAGCCTTCGTGAACGACCAGCTCGGGCCGTTCGCGGCAGCACTGGCGGCGTTGACGCAGACCGAGATGGTCCTGCCGATGAACACCGGTGCCGAGGCCGTCGAGTCCGCGATCAAGGTGTCCCGCGCCTGGGGCTACCGCGTCAAGGGCGTGCCGGCCGAGCGGGCGACGATCATCGTGGCGTCCGGCAACTTCCACGGCCGCACGACGACGATCATCTCGTTCTCCGACGACCCCTCGGCCCGCGACGACTTCGGTCCGTACACGCCGGGCTTCCGCACGGTGCCGTACGGCGACGCTGCGGCCCTGCGCGAGGCGATGGACGAGACCGTCGTCGCCGTGCTGCTCGAGCCGATCCAGGGTGAGGGCGGCGTGGTCATCCCGCCGGAGTCGTACCTTCCTGACGTCCGGGCGGTCTGCGACGAGTTCGGTGCGTTGTTCATCGCCGACGAGATCCAGTCCGGCCTCGGTCGCACGGGGCACACGCTCGCGGTGCAGCGCGTCGGGGTGCGACCCGACCTGATCACACTCGGCAAGGCCCTCGGTGGCGGCATCGTGCCGGTGTCGGCGGTGGTCGGCTCGGCTGCTGTCCTCGGGGTCCTGCGCCCTGGCGAGCACGGGTCCACCTTCGGCGGCAACCCGCTCGCGGCGGCCGTCGGTGCCGAGGTCGTGGCGATGCTCGGCGAGGGCACGTTCCAGCAGCGGGCCCTCGACGGCGAACCGCTGCTGCGCGGGCTGCTCGACGAGCTGCTCGGCAAGGGTGTCGTGTCCCACCGCGTGGCCGGGCTCTGGGCGGGCATCGACATCGACCCCGCACTCGGCACCGGCAAGGCGATCGCGAAGGACCTCGCCGACCGCGGGCTCCTGGTGAAGGACACCCACGGCTCGACGATCCGCTTCGCACCGCCCCTGGTCGTCACCGACGACGAGGTGCGCACCGCGATCGACGTGCTCGGTGAGGTCCTGCGCGACCGCAGCTGACGGGGCGGGCGCGTGCAGCGCCTCCCGTCCGGTCGGCGGGTGCGCACCCGCCGAACCAGGTTCCGGACACAGCACCGCGGACAAGCGTGGTGCGGTGTCCGGAACCTGGTTCCGGCCGCCGCGCGACCGCGACAGCGGCCCGGCTCACACCGCCCAGCGCGCCGCCAGCTCGTCCATCAAGCCGTCGAGTCGCTCGTCCACGAACTGCTCCTCGGGGTGGGCCTCGTACCAGGCGATGACCTCGCGCACACCCTGCCGGTAGGTCGTGCGCGGCCGGTACCAGGGCACGAGCGACCGGACCTTGCTGTTGTCGAACACCGAGCTGTTCGCCTTGTCGCCGAGCAGCGCTGCACCCCACTCCGGGTCCACGGCGTTGATCGCGTCCGCCGGCACGTGCACGATCCGCAGGTCGTCGACCCCGGCCGCCGCCGCGATCTCGTGCGCGATGGCGTTCCACGTCGGGGCTTCGTCGCTCGTGATCGTGAAGGGCTCACCGATCGCCTCGGCGCGATCGAGCAGCCCCGTGAACGCGACCGCGAAGTCACGGCTGTGCGTCAGGGTCCACAGCGAGGTGCCGTCGCCGGTGATGATGACCGGCTTGCCGGCACGCATCCGAGCGACGGCGGTCCACCCGCCGGTCAGTGGCAGCTTCGTCTCGTCGTAGGTGTGCGACGGCCGCACGATCGTCACCGGGAAGTCCTGCTCCCGGTAGGCCTGCATCAACAGCTCCTCGCACGCGATCTTGTCGCGCGAGTACTGCCAGTACGGGTTCTTCAACGGCGTCGACTCCGTGATCGGCAGGTGCGTCGCCGGCGTCTGGTAGGCCGAGGCCGAGCTGATGAACACGTACTGCCGCGTCCGCCCCGCGAAGAAGTCGACGTCGGCCTGCACCTGGTCCGGCGTGAAGGCGATCCAGTTCACGACCACGTCGAAGCGCTGGTCGCCGAGTGCGTCCGCCAGTGCGGTGCGGTCCGACACGTCGGCCTGGAGGCGCGTCACACCCTCCGGGATCGGCCTGCCCCCGGTGGTCCCCCGGTTGAGCACGGTCACGTCGAACCCCTGCTCGACGGCCTCCCGGACGCAGGCTGCGCTGATGACGCCGCTCCCGCCGATGAACAACACGCTCGCTCCGGTCATGGATGCTCCCTCGCTTCCGGCGGCACCGCTCCGTGCCGCAACCCTTTCGATCCTGCACCTACCCGTCGGGGCGGGCACGGAGCACGGCTTCGATCGAAGTGGTGCCCTCAGCCCAGGATGCCGCGTGTGGACCGATCCAGCCGAGCAGTTCGAGTGCGAAGTCGTGGTCCCGCTGCAGGTTCCGCGCGTGGATGGGTTCGTGGTGCGCGGCGCGGTTCCGCACGAAGTGCAGCTGCTGGAGCCGTCGCGCCACCTCGCTCCGTCGGATGCGCAGGTTGTCCGGCCCGTGCGGAAAGGCTCGATGCAGGCCAGGCACCCAGAGCGAGGTGTGGTACCGCGACGAGGTACCGCCAGAACCCGAAGCTGAGCTCCGCGATGACCCGTCCGTGCACTTCGGGACGTCGACCTTCTCGACTCGCCCGTGCCCGTGCCTTCGCGAGGTCGGCACGCCCGCGGCTGTCGAGTGGTGCGATGTCGTACCAGGGCGGCCCGGTGCGGCTCGATGCCCACGCGCAGAGTTCACGGTCGAGCGCATTGCGAGCGAACACCTCGACGACGCCGGTGAGCTCCATGACCGCCGCCGCGGCTCGCATGTTCACTCGTAGAGCCGCAGTGCTTCAGTCGACGACCCCGTCCGCCCTGCGTACGAACGGAGCCGTTCGGCTGTGATGAGTCGCTCGAGCTCGTCTTCCTGCATCCCGCCTCGCCTGCTACCGTTGTTCACGAAGACCCCGGAACGATCCCTGGCTCAGGCCACATCGCCGGGGTTTCGTCTATTCCGATCGTCTCTGAAACATCAGCGTACAGGTGTGCACTCGCAGGCCGAGAGCTCCTGGGGGTGACGCGACTACCGTCACGATTCGGGTCGCACCGACGCGCCCCACGACAGGAGTGACACGCACATGGAGTACCGCTACCTCGGCAACTCGGGCCTCAAGGTCTCCGAGATCACCTACGGCAACTGGCTCACCCACGCATCCCAGGTCGAGAACGACGCGGCGATCGCCTGCGTCAAGGCCGCCCTCGAGGTCGGCATCTCGACGTTCGACACCGCGGACGTCTACGCCAACACCGGCGCGGAGACGGTCCTCGGCGAAGCGCTCAAGGGGGAGCGGCGCCAGTCCCTCGAGATCGCCACGAAGGTGTTCGGGCCGACCGGTCCGAAGGGCCACAACGACACCGGGCTGTCCCGCAAGCACATCCTCGAGTCGATCGACGGCTCGCTGCAGCGGCTGCAGACGGACTACGTCGACCTGTACCAGGCGCACCGCTACGACCACGAGACCCCGCTCGAAGAGACGATGCAGGCCTTCGCTGACATCGTGCGCCAGGGCAAGGTCCTGTACGTCGGCGTCAGCGAGTGGACCGCGGACCAGCTGCGTGCGGGTGCTGCGCTCGCGAAGGACCTCGGCTTCCAGCTCATCTCGAACCAGCCGCAGTACTCGGCACTGTGGCGTGTCATCGAGGACGAGGTCGTCCCCACCTCGAAGGAACTCGGCATCTCGCAGATCGTCTGGTCCCCGATCGCCCAGGGCGTGCTCACCGGCAAGTACAAGCCGGGTCAGCCCCTGCCCGAGGGCTCCCGTGCCACCGACGACAAGGGCGGCGCGGACATGATCAAGCGGTTCATGCGCGACGAGGTGCTGTCCTCGGTGCAGGAGCTGCAGCCGGTCGCCGACGAGCTGAACCTGTCGATGGCGCAGCTCGCGGTCGCCTGGGTCCTGCAGAACGAGAACGTCGCGAGCGCGATCATCGGGGCCTCGCGTCCGGAGCAGGTGCACGACAACGCGGGCGCTGCCGGCGTCACGATCCCGGCGGAGCTCATGTCGCGGATCGACGATGCCCTGGGCGCCGTGGTCGAGCGCGACCCGTCGAAGACGAACGACAGCAGCCCGAAGACCCGCGAGGCGTAGCCCTTCCGCGAAACACCGGTGTCCGCCCGTTGAACACGCGCATGCCGCGGTTCGACGCGCGAACACCGGTGTTTTGCAATCGGGTCACGCCAGCCAGACAACGGAAAAGGCCCCCTGCCGAAGCAGGGGGCCTTCACCGGTGGCTGGACACGGCATCGATCCGTGGACCTTTCGATTTTCAGTCGAACGCTCTACCAACTGAGCTATCCAGCCGTGGCGACCCTGACGGGACTTGAACCCGCGACCTCCGCCGTGACAGGGCGGCACGCTAACCAGCTGCGCTACAGGGCCATGTTGAATTGCTGTGGTGTTGTTCAGTACTACTTGCTCGCTCACTCAAGGAGTGACCCCAACGGGATTCGAACCCGTGCTGCCGCCGTGAAAGGGCGGTGTCCTAGGCCACTAAACGATAGGGCCGCAAGCAGTGCATCGCGCTACCGATGGACAAGCATACGGATGCCCCCGGGGTTTCACAAATCCGACCCCGCGAACCGTGCATCCCCGGCGTGTCGCGCCGTCAGCGCACCGGTCTCCGATGCTGTCGGTGCGAGCATCGTCGGCGGCCGCACCCCTCGTCCGAGGGGCTGTCGAGCCTGCGACCCGTGTTGTTACTGTTGCACCTGTTAACAGTGTTACGTGCGTGAGCCTTGCCGCGCTGTTACGAAATCGAGATACATGTCGACCTCCACTCCCTTCTCCCTCCGCACCCGCAGCCGCCTCGTCGCCGCCGCGGTCGCCGTCGCGCTCACGGCCGGCACGCTCGCGGCACTCGCTCCGACGTCGTCCGCCAGCGCCGCGAGCTACCCCAGCTGGGACGAGGTGCAGCAGGCGAAGTCGTCGACCAGCGCCCAGCAGGCCAAGGTCAGCGAGATCAAGTCGCTCATCTCGTCGCTGAAGAGCGAGGCCGCCGCCAAGCAGAAGGCCGCGCAGGCCGCTGGTGAGGCCTATCAGTCGGCGCAGAACAAGTACGACGAGGCGACGCTCAAGCAGAAGAAGTTCCAGTCGCAGGCCGACGAGGCCCAGCAGACCGCCGCGCAGTCCGAGGAGCAGG